>NZ_JAGGKM010000001.1:600000-939802 GCF_017873715.1 Cytobacillus luteolus | reverse complement strand
GGGGGAAACCCCCAACTACCATCGGCGCTGAAGAGCTTAACTTCCGTGTTCGGCATGGGAACGGGTGTGACCTCTTCGCCTTAATCACCAGACTTACTAAGAACAAAATTTATTATATACCCTTTATATGATTAAATACAAGTGGAAATATTTTCTTATTCAAAGACTCCTGAATACACAACGGATCACTATATTTATTACTAAAGAAAATAGTTGTTGATGTGTTAGGTCAATAAAAACAAATTGTTTTCAGACCTTTGTAAGATTACATCATAATAATCTTATACATAAAAGTTAGTTCAATGGATATACAAAGTCCACTCTTTTCCTTTATACTTGTATTGAAAGCAACTAATATTAGTTAATGGAGGGAAAAGGATGGGGAAAGAAACTAAACCGAATGAACCGATAGTTACGCATATTTTTACTGCAGACCCTTCTGCACATGTTTTTGAAGGAAAGCTTTATATTTACCCCTCACATGACCTTGATCATGATGGTCCTTCAAATGATAATGGTGACCAATATAAAATGGAGGATTATCATGTTTTATCATTGGAAGATCTTAATGGTCCATGCGTAGATCATGGTGAAGCCCTACACTTAAAAGATATTCCTTGGGCAAGTAAACAGCTTTGGGCACCGGATGCTGCTTTTAAAAACAATACGTATTACTTGTTTTTCCCCGCAAGAGATAAAGATGGTATTTTTAGAATTGGTGTAGCATCTAGTTCTCATCCTGCTGGGCCATTTACAGCTGAGAAAGATTACATACCGGGTAGCTTCAGTATAGATCCTGCTGTATTAGTGGATGTAGATTCAAAATCCTATATTTATTTCGGTGGTCTATGGGGAGGACAGTTGGAAAAGTGGCAAACTAGAATATTCCTTTCAGATGCTGAAGGACCAAAACCATCTGAACCTGCTTTGGGGCCAATAGTAGCTGAGTTAAGTGACGATATGCTCACCTTTAAAAGTGAGCCTCAGGAAATATCAATTATAGATGAACTTGGAAATCCAATTCTTGCGGGTGATGAAGACCGTAGATTTTTTGAAGGTCCATGGGTTCATAAATACAATGGGCTATATTATCTTTCCTATTCCACAGGTACGACACATAAAATTGTATACGCTGTAAGTGAAAATCCTCAAGGACCATTCGTTTTTAAAGGGACAATTCTTACACCTGTCAGTGGTTGGACGACACATCATTCAATTGTAGAGTTTAACAACAAGTGGTATCTGTTCTACCATGACTGCTCACTATCAGGTGGCGTGGACCATAAGCGCTCTGTAAAATTTAGTGAGCTTACCTATAACGAAGACGGTACGATTCAAACGATTAACCCTTATGGTGAAAAATAAAGCAAAAAGGTCTGGCCCTCACTTTTCGGGTCAGACTCTTTGCAGTTATAGCTTATCCCTCTTGTACCTCCCATTGCTCTTTTATTAAAAACACGCCAATCAAGCCTACTATGGAAAAAATCACTGGGATGATAAAGCCATAGTGGTATCCAGCATTTAAATTCCCTGATACCTCAAAAAAATCCAATACTTTTCCAAAAAAGCTTGGTAGTAATACAGCACTTAAGAATCCACCCGTATTAGCAAACCCTGATACAATGCCTGACTCTTTTATAGGAAAAGATTGGCGAACGGCAGCAAATGTTAAGGCATTTGCCCCATATGATACCCCTATAATAAAGAATAGAGTTGTTAGCAAGACAAATGGTGGGTTTCCGTTAAAAAACAGAAAGATTGACCAACTAAGTAATAGTAAGAGATGAACAACAATGTAAGGCCTTTTTATCATCTCTAACCGACTGGAAATCCAGCCTGCTAAAGGAGCACCGATAAGGGCACCGATTAAGCCAAGCATGATTAGAAGACTGGCATCTGACCTTGTCATTCCATATACGGTCATCCCAAAGGGAACTCCCCAGGAACTGATAAATCCAACATACGTACCAACAATCCCAAAGTGACACATGAATAAAGCCCATGCCTGTCGATTTGAAAATATTCTTTTTAGTAAAACGAATGTCTTTTCGCGCTTTTTTTCAAGTTTACTAAAGACCGGTTGATTCGGCTTTTTTACAAGTACAATATAAAGGAGTATGCCACATAAACAGAGCAGTAGTCCTGTAGAAAAAAACGCAGCTCTCCACCCCAACTTGTCAATCAATATAGCAAAAGGAAATGTCGCTAAAAGGAAGCCAAGGCTCCCTGTCATGGCTGCTATCCCAATGAGCTTTGTGAATTCCTTTGCATTAAACCATAGGCTTAGAATCAACACCATATTGACCCATATTGTTGCATCTCCAACTCCAGTCAAGATTCTTGCAATAAACAGAACAAGTTCATGTGTTCCAAGACTGTAGATGATCGTACCTATCCCTGTTAGGAAAGCACCTATAATTAGAAAAAAATTAGGACCAAATCGGTCAGCCAGTAACCCCATTGGAATTTGCAAGCCTGTGTACACAAAAAATTGGATGCTTGTTAGTAACCCTATGGTTGTTGCTGTTACACTAAAATCAAGCATGACTTGGTCCGTAATCAAACCCGGAGCTGTTCGTTGGCTCGACATCAAAATATAAGTAAACAATACAGAAGCAAATACAACCCATCTAAACCGACTATTTTGTTTATCCATGTAGATCTACTCCTGTTAGACTTTTAATCTATATATATGGAAGTTTAGTGATGATAGGAACATTTATTTATAATAATCCGCAAACAAAAAGCCCAGATAAATCAACGTTATCTGGGCTTTTTAAACTAAAATTATTTATGTGTCTTCTTCAATTACAATCTTAAAAGCAATTCTCTAATAACGAATCCTAGTACTAGTCCGTAAAAAAATTGTTTTAATAACATAAATCGTATTTGTCTTACTAAGACTGATTTGTTCATTATTCTTTGGAATTCGGCCAATTTTTTTCATCTCTAACTCAATCTCTTTCTCTAGCCCTCTGTGTATCTCTAACATTCTTTTGCACTGTTATGGCTGCAAATAAACTAAGAACAAATGCCATCGCATAAAAGCCCTTTTCACTTAAAACAATGCTTCCTGCATTATATAAACCGATGGCCATTAAAGAAATAGATGTAATCAGTGCAAACCAGCTAATACCATAGTAAATACTTGTAACTGGTATCCCCTCTTCTTTATCTCTAACTGCTTTTTGTAAGGATACCGCTGCATAAAGCCCAAAAACTAAAACTGCAAAGTAATACCCTTTTTCGTTTAGTTCCATCGATGCGTTGAACAACCCAATAAGGTAAGATGTAACTCCTATTAATAATGCAGCCCAAGAAGCACCTTTAAAGGCTGCAGTTGGCTCTCCGTCTTTCCTTTCCACTTTTACCTTAGAATCGTTTGGTTTTCCTTTATCTAATACAACCTCATTTTCATTAGACATTGAATATTTTGCCTCCATCTTCCAATTAACATTTTTTATCAATTTTACCATATAAGTCTAATTTACTGTTATCTATTTTTTCCTTACAAAGCATTAAAAAAAGAGCATTAATCTGTGATTAACACCCCTATCCCTACTTAAATTTAGTTGGCATTACTTTTTAACCAATTCATAACCGATAACCGTTTGCGAAGTACTCTACTGTTTCCAGCTCGTCTTCATTTAGCTCTCTATCTAAGCTTTGTTTATACTCTAACTTTATTTTCTCTCTATCACCCTTATATTTTTCAGTATAGATTCCTATGGTTTTTAACATCTGAACTTCTTTCAAAAATTCGTCTCTACTAATAGGTTTCCAGTGTGAGAGTATATATATTTGTGCATCGAATTTTTCAAGTTCTTCTATTAATGCTAGTGTTCTTCCAGTTGTATAGTTTCTCTTTGAAGAATAGATGTCCGGATAAATACAATCACTTAAAAATAATATTTTTTCTTCCTTAATATAAACGACAACGGAATCTTGAGAATGATCGCCTCCTACATGTTTTACCAAACAAGTCACGTTACCAAGATTTATTTCAAGTTGCTTATCAAACGTTAGGGAAGGTAATTGGATATGAATATTCCTTTGATCACCAAATTCTTTTTTAATACAAGTAGCACAAAAATCTATTTCTACGCCTTCTTTCACTCGCTCATCCAAGGCCTTGTCTGTCCATTTGTAGGAGGTCATTTTCTCGATTTCTTTTTTTGTCTCAGAAGAGGATATAGATAGCACATTCTTTAATGCAGAGAGTCCAAATATATGGTCCCAATGCCAATGTGTGATTACCATTAAATCTGGTCTTGATAGATTATGCTTTTTTAACATCTCTAAAAACAAGTTTGCATGTGATTCAGAATTCCCAGCATCTATCATCAAAGTCCTATCTTTCCCCACTACCATTCCTAAAATTGGTCGGTCTGTCTCTGAAACGGGTGTCATATACCAAAATGAACTTCCAATTCTTTTTAATTCCTGCATAGTTATATCCTCCCATCATTGCTCTGTATAAGAATAAAGAGACCAATAAAAGTTATGACTTGGTCTCTTTCTCCTTTCTTACCTATTAAACTCCTATTTTCGAGTGCTCTGTAAATTGAGTAACGCAATTTCTCCCGGTTTGTTTTGATTTGTATAAGGCTTTGTCAGCCATTTCCACCAATTCTTCAGGTGTATCCATTTCAGTACCTATAACTGTAGCACATCCAAGACTTACTGTTACATTATGATCTATTTTTGACTTTTTATGAGGAATATTTTCCGCTCTAATATTACTTCTTAAGTGCTCAGCAACAGTCATTGCTCCATCAACATCTGTTTCAGGAAGAATGACAACGAATTCTTCTCCACCATATCTGGCGACAAAATCTCTCGGTCTTTTCAACGTGGTAGTTAATAAGCTTGCTACTCTTCTTAAACAATCATCACCTTCTAAATGCCCATATTCATCATTGTATTTTTTAAAATAATCAATATCTAATAGAATAATAGATATTGGGATTCTCGTTCTTTTACTATTATTCCATTCCTCTGCTAGCTTTATATCAAAGTAGCGTCTATTCGGAATTTCTGTCAAGCCATCCAACATTGATAGTCTCTGCAGCATTTGGTTTGATTCCTCAAGTGCAATTGCTTGTTCTTGTCGGCTTGTTATATCTCTTGTTACTAGCAAAATACTTTCTAATTGATTATCGTTTCGAACAGCTTTAGCAACCGTTTCTAGCCAAATATAATCTTTATTTTTTGTTTGGTAACGATAGGTGATTGAAACAAATTCTTTTTGTAAATTAGCAAATTGCTGTTGGAGACTCATTATTTCTCCAATGTCATCTGGGTGAATATATTGGAATACGTTCTTTCCAACAAATTCTGTTACTGTATATCCAAACAACTTTTCACAAGCTGGTGAAATGTACCTGACAACTCCGTCACCTTCTAATATTGTAATTACGTCTTTTGAATTTTCCGTTATAAAGGTAAAGCGATCATGAGTTTCCTTTAGTTCTCTTTCAAGCCTCGTTTTCTCAGTTACATCTCGAAAGATAACTTGAATTGCCCCTTCATTATTGTAGCGAATATATTTACTAGTCGCCTCAATATCTAAATAACGACCTGTAGACGTTTTCATTTTAAATTCCAGGGTATTCGGGTCATGTTTCCCTTCATATAAGCCTTTTATATGATCTATTGTTTTTGGATGATACTCTGTTTGAATAAAATCAAAAATTGATTTCCCAACCAACTCATCGACAGAATATTTTCCTAATTTACTAGCTTGTTCATTGGCAAAAATGATTTTGTTATCTTTATGCACAATCATTGGGTTAGGCATATGTTTAACTAAATTACTAAAACGTTCCTTATTTTCTTTCAACGCATCTTCAATTACCTTACGCTCTGTAATATCCCTAGAAAGACAAATAATTTCCTTCTGTGAGCTCGGTGAGTCAGTCATTTGCTTAGATGTAGTTTCTAACCAAATGATTGTTCCATCTTTTCGTTTAAAGCGATATTCCACAGTATATGGACTTAAAGAGTTACTTACGGTTTTGTGAGATTCAGTAACTTTATTAAAATCTTCAGATAGGTGAAATTCAGTTGGGGTTTTCCCTATTAATTCCTTTTGATTGTATCCTAATATTGTTTCACATGAAGGAGATAAAAATTTAAAGGTACCATCTATATTGTGCGTAGATATAATATCGGTTGAATTATCAGCCATCATTTTATAATATTTCATGTTCCGTTGATTTACGTTTGATTTTCGAATATATTCAACGATTGAGTAGGAAAATAAGCCACCAACAATGGAAATTGGAATGTAATATAGTAAGGTCTTTTGAGAAACGGCCAGGTTAGCTATAAGTATTGTTAATGCGATTGAATTAGTAATAACAAAGGCACTGTTCATTAGGATGTATTTATAGATTTTTCGCATGTTAAATGTAGCAATATAGCCAATAATTCCACCCATAATAATGGCAATAGAACACCCTACTATAGATGCATTATTTATCCCAAACAAAAGGATCCTCATTGAACCAATAATAATTCCCGCTACTATAGCAGAAACAGGACCACCATAAACAGCTACAATAACTATTGCCAAATGCCTTAAATCTAAAATAACTGTTTCTGTTACTTGTATCGTGCTTAACATTAATAATGAACCTAAAATCCCTGCCCAAAGTCCGCCATACAATCTAGTTTTTAAAGTAGCATCTAAATCAAGTGGTTTATTTTCGAAAAACTTCCCTGCAATGAACAAAAGTGCAGCTGTAATAGCAAGGTTGTTTAATAGATCTATTGCCATATCATCCCTCATTTTATAACTATGTAATAAAGTCTTATTCTAAAATATAACATAAATCGACAATTTTCCACTTCAAAATTCATCCAAAGTTTGAAAAAAGGACACAAAAAAGGTACTAATCCCCAATAGGTCAGTACTTATTCCTTAACCATTGTATCAACTTTACTCACCCATCTCACCAATAGTTTCTCATAATCTCTGATACCCAAGTAGGTTGCTCTACTGATTCCCTTGGTAAGAATTCCTTCATGACCGGTTTGATATCAACTACCGGGGTACCGTCAATGGCATCCAATCCGCTCACATAAAGAGAATTACCCTCACGTTTAATAATTTTTACAGTAGTTACTCCCAATCTGTTTGGTCTATTTTTCCCTCTTTGTGCAAAGATACCCATTTTAGGTAACGATTCATCATTTCTTGGATGTCTAGCACCATATTCAATTCTTTCAGCCTCTACTAAATGAAAGTAAAAAATAATTTCAACATGAGAAAAAAGTTCTATTCCTTGAAGACTTTCTTGAGGCATGTTATCTGCCAAAGTAATAATAGAGTTAATATCTCCCCAATGATCATCCTCCGGAATCTTCCTAGGACTTTTAATAAAGGCAATTGGTTTTAGTTCCATCAACATCTTTTATCCCCCTTAAAATTTAAAAAGCTGTCTTGATAATTCCTCAAAGTTATTACATTTCAACGCATCAGGATTTCTAGAAATATAGTACTCTATGTTGCTGAAACGATGGAGGAGTGTGTAAGTCATGAGCTTTTTTCGAAACGAATCAGTAAGCTCTTCTTCTCTAAAGCCATAGCTAAGTAAAAATGACGTTGTTAACTCCTTATTACCGTTAAACATAAAAAGGATCGGTCCTAGTAAATCATATTCAGGATCTCCTAAAAAGCAATCAGCAAAATCAATTACTCCTGTTAGCTTCCAATTATGATTCTCTTTATTAAAAAGCAAATTAAATGGAGTGTACTCTCCAGTTAACAACTTAGGTGTAGGATGGTAATTTATATAAGTCTCATCCACATACTCTTCTAAAGTCTCAAAAAACTTCTGAGGTAAATTGGACTTTTTTTGGTTATCAATCATAGTAAAATATTGAGTTTTTATAAATGACTGCCAATCTACATCTATCGTTTTAAAATTGTCACTTGGAATGGAATGAAACTCACGGATGACTTTTCCTAAATCAATACTACACTCTTTCTTTTCTTCAATCGTAAGTTTGTCCCACAAATCAATCAATAGTGTTCCTTTTAGTTCACTCATGATAAGATAGTCCCAGCCTTCATAGGAACCAACAGAGCGTAACCTTGGTATTTCAACAAAGATTATGCCATTTTCAATATTTTTCAATACTTCTAATTCACGTTCAAATTCATTCTTAAAATAACTAGGATACAATTTAATGACTAACTCACCGTTATAGCTATAAACAATATTTGAACCGTAAGAAAAACGAGTTAACCTTCCTTCAGATATGTTTTCCTGTTGGATAATAGCAATCATTTTACGATCCCAAAAGCTATTATCCTCATTTAATAATTTATACTCTTCGTACTTTAGATCTGACAAAAGCATAGTTTTTATCTCCTTATTTTCAGTAAAGATATCCCACACAAAAGAATTATTTTGTGTTGAACTTAAAACAATTATTTCAACACAAAAAGGTATAATCCTTCTGACTACCCTCTATTATATTTCTCTACAAGAGAACATCATTTTAAGTAATGTACTTAAAACCACTTTCTTTGTAAATAATAAGATTTGAGAAATAATATTTTGAGGAGGTCTAATATGAAATATCAACAAACTAAAGTAAATGTAGATTCAATTATGAAACCAGAATATGCGGGAACTGATGCACAAACAGTAAAGCAAGAAATTCAAAAAGATGTTAATGAAGGCCAAGGTGCAATGACTTCGCGCAAGGCAGGAGCAATGAGAGATTAAAATCAACAATATGTATATTCTTCATTAACTAGTGTTATAACTCACGTGAAAATCAGGAACAAGCCGACCATAGTTCAATTTTGAAGGACAACCTACATGTTCCACTTCTAAACTGAACTATTTATTATTTCATGGTTCGTGCATACTACAACATCGTAAGTCTAGTGTAAATACCCATTCTGTATTTTAAATTATTACCTAAGCTTGGCCATAAAGCTTCGAATCAGTGTAGCAAACGCTTCGGGTACTTCCAATGGCAGGTGGTGACACGCCCCTTCCATCTCTTGCAATTGCCCATTGGTGATACGAGTGAGTTCTTCGGCACCCTCAGCCGGCATTACTACACTTTCATTTGCTCGAACAATCCAGGTTGGACAGCTTATCTGACTAGATAATTTGATGGATTCAACCTTTTCAATGGCTAAGGCACGTCTATCAAACCGCTCTCTCCAGTGTCCATCCTCCAATTGACGGTAACACTCCTTAGCAATTTCCTCTATCCGGTCCATCGGGGCTGTATGCTTTGGTGGAAGTAATTTATACTGAACCACAGCGTCTTGCAAGGTCTCATAGGTGCGTCCACTCTTTTGAGCAGCTTTATGTAGACCTGCTAATTCCTCATCCGGCGAGTCGATTTTCATATCGGCGATCATTAAAGCTGAAGGGGGACAAACTCCCCGACTAGCTACTTTTAGACCAACGTAGCCACCCATTGAGTGCCCCACTATGGCATAAGGTCCTTCAAACGTTCTAGCAAGTTTTTCTATATCCATTGCGTAATCCTCGAAACGATAACTATCCGCCCAAGGGCTCAAACCGTGACCACGTAAATCCGGGGCAACTAAATAGAACTCCTTTTCCAAGTAAGGTGCTACCCATTTCCACCAGCCATTATGACAAGCAAGGGCGTGCAGTAGCAGTATGGTTGGTTTTTTGGGGTCTCCCCACGATCGATAATGCATCTCCATTATTTAACCTCCAATTGTTGCAATCTACCTGTCCGAATGAGACTTGCATTCGGACTTGTTTCCACTTTCTACTACTCAATTCAATACTAGTCTATTTTATGAATCGTATTTTTGAAAGATTCCATGCTCAAAAAGCGTCCATATAAATAAAACTAGCTAGCTTCTAGTATGAGAAAAGGCATTACCCATTGATGTGGTAATGCCCCTTTAAGCTATAAAACTTCATTTCTTATAACTCTACTTAAAGGAAATCGTATAAAATGAGGCATCCAACAATCGGCAGCTTCTTTTCCAACTGCATGCCCATTTATACAATATATATTGAACTCAGAGGAATCTGGGCCACAGCAGCCAGTAGCCCCTTCTTTCTTCACATCAAAACTAAGGGTTTCAATAGGTACAATAATTTCATTCTCTGAAATTTCATTGGCTCCACCCCATGGTAAAAGATCAGCCTGAATCAACTCGTGCCCATAGACATAGCTCCGCTGCGGGAGAAGATGTGCTTTTTCCTTCAATGAGATTTCATTTAAATTTCCGATATGACCCAAGATACTGGTAACAACCCCTCCACATTCCTTACATAAAATAGAGGCCCGATTCATATCCAGTATGCGCCATGATTGATCGAAATGAATTGTACTTTTACTGTATATATGTATAAACTCATATATTACCCTTTCAGCACATTCCATTATTTCCTTTATGTAAGTCTCAACATTGCGCATTTCATAGTTTCCCATTTGGGTTTTCTTCGGTATAGGAATAATTTGTATTGTCTTTTCGTCAAGGAACTCAAATACGTTCCCTTTCCGATTAGCCTTCAAGAACTGCTCCAAATACTCCAATTCAGCAATTTCAATCGCTTTTAAAGATTTTCTAAAAGCAATAGCATCAGCTGGACTTTGTTTATATGTACAAGCATTCGCTATCTCAATTGCACTATGTAATGATTCCATCATCCCACAGAATTCACTAATGAAGATATGGATATTTTCTTCTTTTAATTCGAGCATGACTTTAAGTGACTGCTGGTAGTGGTATTTGGCGCACTTAAATTTAAATTCAACAGCTTCTATAACATTATTCATTTAACTTGTCTCGTTTCCTCTCTTTCCTGTCCGAATACGGCTAGGATCCAGACTATCTACTCCTCCAAGCTTCCCTTGTCAATTTCATATTAATAGAATCTATCCATTCACCTTCATACTCCAAATCATTTTCATCTATACTTTCCACAACAAACCCCATCTTTTCATACACATACTTTGCTCTTGGATTAAAGTCAAAGACACTCAAAGTAATTTGATTTATCTGTGTGTTAGTAAAAACGTAGTCTAGTATAAGCTTCGTAGCTTCCGTTCCCAATCCCCGATTTCTACCTCTAGGTCCAATCAGAATCCTAAAATTCATACTATTATATATTTCATCATAGAGATTGATAACAACTTCTCCCACCAAGATACCTTGAGATTGGTCAACAATGGCAAGGTCTAATCGATCGGTTTGTTCATTTCTAGTTCTATACCAATTTAAAAACGTTTCTCTATCAAGATCAGCTGAACTTCCTGTAAGTTTTATTACTTCAGGATCCTTTAGACATTCTTCTAAATAAGGAATATCATCTTCTGTAAATGGTCTAAGTATGACCTTTTCTCCTAAAATAGTTGGCTTATCAGCTAAATTTATCATTTTATCCACTCCATATTTTTCTCTACTTCACATCCCTAATACTTCCACGCAAATAGCCATACTTCCTTCTTGAAGTATGGCTACCTATTATAAATGTTTGGGTGGTACTAAATCTCGATATCTACTCCGATACTATCGACCCGGCCAACTTCACGGATAAATGCTGCAACAGCCTGATGATCTTCATTAGCAGTATATGCATCTAGTGCAGCCTGATTCTCGAAGCGAACCATCAGGACCACTTGGAATTCCTTACTTTTTTCAGCTACATTCAGACCTGCTTGAATTTCAACTATTCCAGTTAAAACATTTTCTAAAGCCTTGAAACGGCTAACAACTTCTACAAGTTGCTCCTGAGTTGTGGTTTCCGCAAACTTTACTAATACAGTACGTTGGATCATATAAAAACCCTCTATTCTATTAATTTTATGACTTCTTTATTTTACTTGTCAGAGATTTATTTTTCAATTAACCAAGCTTAAGCTGACTTACCATTTTCCGTATATTATTCTTCGTCACTTCTGTACTCTAAAAGATCTCCAGGTTGGCAGTCTAGTGCTTTGCAAATTGCCTCTAGAGTCGAAAGCCGAACTGCTTTTGCTTTACCATTTTTCAATATAGAAAGATTAGCCATTGTAATTCCAACTCTTTCAGATAGTTCTGTTACACTCATTTTTCTTTTAGCTAGCATCACATCAATATTTATTATAATCGCCATTTCCTTCACCTCAGACCGTTAAATCATTTTCTGATTTTATATTAATTGCTTCTTGCAGTAGTCGTTGGAGAACTGCCGCAAAGACTGCAATAACCAAAGATGCTCCAGGGATAACCATTCCGATTAGAACCAGCCCAGGTGCATCGTCCCACTCTGCGATGATAAAAACCAACGGAAGAGCTAGGACATATAGACCACTAATTGTTAGGGCACAGTACTTGATTTTCTTAAGAGCACTTACCGATAACTCCGAGAACGCCTGATTTTTATCAATATAACTTAAAAGCTTAAACGCTTGAAACAATGCAAAGTAAAAAGGTACTGTTGATACATACATAACAATTAAAATGCCAAATACGACATAAGCCAGTTGTGCACCATTTTTTGCTTCTTCAAATGCTAGAGCAGCTAAATTAGGTAATAAAAAGATACATGCAGCAAGAACTGGAGTTCCAATTAGAAAAACAGCTATTTTTAAAAAGATTGTTGAACGTTTCATTAAAAAAGCACCTCACTAAAATATTGTAATTTGAATTTAACACATTATTTATCGTTTAACAATAAAATTTTATCAAATAAACAAATTCTTTTATCGCCACACACATATATTTTTTCAACACATAAAAAAAGCAAGGAGATATATCCCCTTGCGCATTCGAATTTAATATAAATCTTACTTTTGTTTTAATAAAAGATAAATAAAATATGGAGCACCAATGAGTGCTGTCATAATCCCTGCAGCAATGCCCTCAGGTTCTAAAATATTTCGACCAATCGTATCGGCGAGCAACAGTAACCAGCCTCCAAGTAAAATGGCAATTGGCAAAAACAGTTGATTTCGTGGTCCAACGAGTGCTTTTGCAATGTGAGGAGCCATTAAGCCAATAAAGGCAATGCCTCCTGTTACCGAGACAGCCGAAGCTGCAAGTGCTACTGCTATTACTAACAGAATGAGTCTTTCTCTTTCAAGTTGTACTCCAACCCCTACTGCAACTGGCTCACTTAAAGATAATAAATTTAAGCGATGTGCTTTAAATAAAGTTAAGGGAATTAATACGAGCAGCCAAGGTGCAAGCGCAAGAATAAATGGCCAGTCTGTCCCCCATATATTCCCTGCCAACCATCTAGCAATAAAGTCTACTTTTTCCCGTTCAGAAGAAGAGATAAGAACAACCATTACTCCTGATAAGGCCATTGAAAAACCGACCCCAATCAGAATTAAGCGTATCGGTTGTAATCCCACTTTTCTACTATACGCAAATAAATAAATGAAAAAGGCAGTTATGAATGCTCCGACAAACGCAATAATTGGGAGCAAATAGATAAATGTTGCTGCATCAATTGGAAAGTACAAGAAGAATAATGAAACGCCAACACCAGCACCTGCGTTAATTCCAATAATCCCTGGATCAGCCAGGTCATTTCTCGTAATTCCTTGTAAAATCGCACCTGACACAGCAAGTGCCATCCCTGCAAGAATCGTAATTAGCATACGAGGTAAGCGAATCTCAAAGATAACAAACCTTTCTTTAAACGATCCCTCACCAAACAATGTAGGAAGAATACGATCGAACGATACGGATGAATAACCTAAACCCATACTAACAACAGCAGTTCCTATAATTAATACAAGCATAACGAGTAGAGTTAATCGTTGTTTTCTGATCAGATTTGGATGTATCATTAGAATGCTTTCCCTCCTTTACGAACAATGAAGAGAAAGAATGGAAGTCCCATCATCGCAACAATTGCTGGAACAGGTGTTTCAAACGGTGCATTTAAATTACGCCCAAGTGTATCTGCTAGCACTAAGAAGGTTGCTCCACAAACAGCTGACATTGGCAATATGTAACGATAGTCTGTACCAACGATTGTTCGAACAATATGAGGAATCATTAATCCGATAAACGCTAAGTTTCCAACTAATGCTACCGACGCCCCCGCTAACATAATTACAATAATAAATAAAACATATTTTACAACTCTAATATTTTGTCCGAGTCCAATCGCAAGTTCTTCATCTAAACTAAGAATCGTAAGCTGCCTTGAGAGAAAAATAGAAATAAGAATGCCGATTACAATAAAAGGAACAATTATTTGGAGTTGCCCCCACGTAGTACCAATAATACCTCCAGCACTCCACATGGAAACTTCCTTTGTGATTTTAAAATAAAGCCCAATTCCTTCTGCAATCGCATATAAAAAGGCTGAAACCGCAGCACCAGCTAAGACAATTCGAAACGGAGAAAAACCACCTTTTTTAGCTGCACCGATACTTACAACCATAATGGTTCCAATCGCAGCACCGATAAAACAGGCAATCGTAATCGCGAAGTAATTGGCTGTAGGCATAAGAGCTATAACTAAAGCTAAAGCTGCGTTGGCCCCAGCAGTTAGTCCAAGTAGACTCGGATCTGCAAGTGGATTACGAGTAACTCCCTGCATGATGGCTCCGGCAACCGACAGCCCCGCTCCAACAAATACGGCAGCAATCTCTCTTGGCAAGCGTATTTCGCGAAGCATAATGATTGTATCTGTTTTTGCAGTTGACGTAAGTGCCAACCATACCTCATGTATACTTGTATCAGCTGCACCAAACATCATTGAGATAAAAAAGGTGCAAACAAGCACTATACAGCCAGCTATAAACTTAATCGTAAATGGGATGGAATGGTTATGATTATTCATAGGTCCTCATCTTTTCTGTTACAGGATTGGATATTACTTTTAAAAAAATACCATAAAAACGGAAGAAGAGGAATTCTTCAAAGTAAGAATTCCCCCTTAAACCTATTAATTACCTAAAAATGAATCAATAAAGAATTGTAATTGAAACTCAAGTGTAATTGGATCATTGAAGTAAAATTCATTAGAGTTAACACTGTACATTTGGTTGTTTTTCACAGCAGGAATGTTCTTAAATGTTTCAGACTCCATGAAAGATGTTTCCGTTTCTGCACCTTTACTTACAATTAGATAATCTCCAGCAAACTCAGGTAGAACTTCTAGAGATAATGAGTAGAATCCTGGCTCTAATGCCATTTCTTTTACTTTTTCAGGCATATTTAACTTCATTTCTTGATAAAGAATTTCTGTTCCACGTGCCCAGTTGTCTCCAAATACATAAAGCTCTTTGTCAAAGTTCTCGATAACTGATACTGTTGCATCTTCACCAATTTTCGCTTTGATTTGCTCTCCAGCTTCAGCAGAACGCTTCTTGAAATCATCAATCCAGTTCTGAGCTTCTTCTTCTTTATTTAGAAGCTTAGCAATTTCTAAGTGTTGTGTTAAGTAATCTAATTTTCCATAAGTGTATGTCACTACTGGAGCAATTTCTTTTAACTTATCCACGTTTTTCATTGTTGAAAGACCGATAATTAAGTCTGGCTCTAATTCAATAATTTTTTCTAAGCTTTCGTCTGTTACCTCTTCAATGCCCTCTAGTTCATAACGAGGATTCATCTTTGACCAAGCATCAACACCAACAAGTGGAACATCTAAAGCCAATACATTTCCTGTGTATGTTGCAAGAACAATTACACGTTGTGGGTTTGTAGGTACTTCCACTGGTCCAGCTTCTGAATCATAAGTTCTTGTCTCTGATACTGTTTCTTCATTTGTTACTTCTTCATTTGCATTCTTTTCATCTGTTTCTTCTTTCGCATTACCACAAGCAGCTAAACTAAGAGCTAGCAAGAGTAGTAGAATAGGTAGGAATAGTTTTTTCATGTTTGTCTTCTCCTTTAAGTAAGTTGTACGTCATACACATTGGTTTATGCGTTCTAGGATCGATTCCTATTAGAGCATCAATTTGGAATACTTCCTTAAGTACCTCATGAGTAATAACCTCTTCGGCATTACCTGTCTTAACAATTTGGCCGTACTTAAGTGCGATAATATGATCAGCGAACCGGGCAGCATGGTTTAAATCATGTAGCACCATAACTATCGTTCTCTGCTGGTCATGGTTTAACTTTTGTAATAATTCCAAGATTTCAAGCTGATGAGCCATATCTAAGTAAGTAGTTGGTTCATCCAAAAAGATCATCTCAGTTTCTTGCGCTAAGGCCATTGCGATCCAAACTCGTTGACGTTGTCCACCCGAAAGTGCGTCAACAGGATGATATTTGAAGAATTCTGTTCCAGTAACCTCAAGTGCCCAATCAATGACTTCAAGGTCCTTCTTTGTTAATCGGCCAAACCCTTTTTGATACGGAAAACGTCCATAAGACACTAATTCTCCTACGGTCAATCCACTTGCACTTTCAGGATTCTGTGGAAGAATAGCCATCTTCTTTGCCAACAGTTTCGTATTTTCTTTTGCTATGCTTTCTCCATCAAGAATGATCGTTCCTGACTGATGTGAGATAATACGAGTCATCGCTTTTAAGAGGGTCGATTTCCCACAGCCATTTGATCCAATAATAGTCGTAATCTTTTTATCAGGAATTTCGATACTAAGATTTTTAACAATTAAACGATCGTCATAGCTTACATTTAAGTCCTTCGTATAAAGGCGTACCATGACTTTTAGCCTCCAGTTTTAAAAAAATCCGCAAATAGTATTGATAATCGTTATCAAAATAGTGTACTATCATACTATAAAACGACTGATAATGATTGTCAACGTCAATCGAAAAACTTTTTGTAGGATAATATTTACAATTCACAGATTGAATATAAATTACTGACATTTCAACTTAACCAACTTCTAAGGAGTGACTTAACAATGAGCATGAAGGATGCAGAATGCTTTGATGTAACAATTATTGGCGGTGGTCCTGCTGGTCTCTATTCAGCGTTTTATAGTGGACTTCGAGAGATGAAAACTAAAATTATAGAGTTTCAACCACAATTAGGTGGGAAGATTCATATCTATCCTGAAAAAATGATCTGGGATGTTGGAGGTTTAACTCCTACCCCAGGAGCAAAGCTGATTGAACAACTTGTAAAGCAAGGCTTAACCTTTAATCCAACAGTTGTCTTAAATGAGCGAGTTACGTCCATATCTAAAAATGAACAGGGTCTTTTTGAATTACATGCTGCTTCTGGTACGATTCACTACTCCAAAACTGTAATCGTTGCGGTTGGCAGTGGCATCCTTAAGCCCCAAAAGCTACATATTGAAGGGGCGGAGCGTTATGAGGTATCTAACCTACATTACACAGTTAAGTCACTAAAATATTTCAAAGATAAGACGGTTATTATCTCAGGTGGTGGAAACACTGCCATCGACTGGGCAAATGAATTAGAACCTGTGGCAAAAAAAGTATATTTGACACATCGTAGGGAGATCTTATCAGGTCACGAAGCCCAGATTACACAGCTTTTAAATAGTTCTGTAGAATGTTTATTTACTACATCCATTACAAAATTAATAGCTTCAGATAATCAAGAAACAATCAACAAGGTGGAGCTAACAAATAGTCAAACTGGTGAAGTTAGTCACTTATCAATAGATGAAATTGTTATCAATCATGGTTTTGAACAAGATACCTCTCTACTAGAACAGAGTGAATGTGATATACAGTTGCTTGATAATTACTTTATTGCTGCAACTTCTTCTAGCCAATCTTCTGTAGAAGGGCTTTATGCTGCAGGAGATATTGTAAAATATGACGGGAAGGTCAACCTTATAGCTGGAGCATTTCAAGATGCAGCTAATGCAGTAAATAAAGCAAAGCAATACATTCAGCCGGACGCTACGGCGGTAGGAATGGTTTCATCACATAACGAAGTGTTTAAACATAGAAACCGAGAATTAGTTCAACAACTAATTAAATAGAAAATAAAACAGTAGGTATCATCTTTTTATGATGATGCCTACTGTTTTTATTGTTTTAATGAAGGAGATCTAATTCTGGACTATCTCCGGTACTTTTTTCACATTCTTGAACAAATGGACAACTATTACATTCTTTAATTGAACTTTTTCTTTCATAGTCAGTTGGGTCAAGAAGTACTTTTTTCATATATTTAAGGTACATTATTCCTTGTACCAAGTCATTTACTGTAGGAGAATAGGTAAACGTCTCCCCTTTTAATAAGGTAACTACCTCAATTTTTTCCGGCAATTTACCAAATGCTTTATAGGAGAAGACCACTATTAAGTGGTTATATAGATGAATCATTTCTTCGTCCGCTTCTAGTAGGAACTTTTTAATTGTAAAGGATTTTTCGGACCACTCTGTTACATCAAGAGTTAATGAAAGCTGTGTTTCTAATTCTTCGATGTATGTACTGAGCTTTTCGTATAAAAAAATAGGGGGCACTTGTGTGTCTTTGGCTGTTAACAACTGAAGCAGGTGGTCCGTTGTCTGTGCTAGCACTTGATAGTAATGGTATTTTGAATCAAAAATAGATGAGTTGATCATACTCCACTGGCTCTCGATCAGTCTTAAAGCACTCAATTTATGTTGCTCTTCAACTGTTAGCTGATAAAACTTATGTACAACCTGATTAATAATGAATTGAACAGCTTGTCTCCATTTAATTTTACGTGTGTTTACGGATAAAACATGCTGATAATAAAATCGATAAGGACACTTAATAAAAGACTCTAAGTGATAATCTGTCATTGTCTGGATGGAAATTTGGAATTGTTTATTGATCGTCATTTATGTGTTCCCCACCTTTTTTGCATTATGTATTGTCTCCATCATGAGGTCCGCAAGTTGGACACTCGTTGCACTCAAAAGCATATTCGATATCCATTATTTCACTGTCTTCGATATGACCACACCATTCACAAATTAGCATGATGGAAACCTCCTATTGCTTTTAAGGATTGTGTATTTGCACTAGATGAAAAATTAGTGATAATGGTTATCACCATATCAACATTTTAAGTGATAACGATTATCAATGTCAATGTGATATTTACTGAAATCACAAAAAAAATTACTGCAAAACAAGTTGGAAAACGTTAGCAGAATGTTCACATTCCTATTTAGGTGGCTAGTTTTTTAAAATATAATTGGCTTAATAAATGAAGAAAGGAAGTGGACAATGGTTGAGTAGTATCAAGGAGCAACGAGTCTGAATCCTGTGCTGATTCTTACAGGTTGAGTAGTATGAAGGAGTAACGAGTCCGAATTCCCATAAAAAAATGAATCCCTATCTAAATGGGATTCATTTTACTAACGAAATAAGACTGTTCCTAGCCTTATAGTTTAACTATAACCTAAACCGCTCAATCGTCTTTTGCAATTGCTCGGCAAGACTTGTTAGTGAAGTAGATGCTGCATTTACTTCTTCCATGGAAGCAAGCTGTTCTTCGGAAGCTGCTGCTACTTCCAGTGTGCTTTTTGAAGCAATTTTTGCAACTTCAGCCATTTCACTCACATTAGCAGCCACTTCTTCAGAACCAGCACTGATTTCTTGAGACACGCTTGTAATCCCATGAATTTGTTCATTTACTTTTGTCATGGATAGCAGAATTTCTTTAAACTTTTCTGATGTATCTTTTGCCAGTGTCAACCCTGCGTTTACCTTTTCCTTCACCTCGGTAATAGACTTAACAGTGTTTCCGGAGTCGTCTTGTACATGCTTTACAATAGAGGTTATCTCCATCGCTGATTTTCTTGTTTGGTCAGCTAACTTTCGCACCTCTTCAGCAACCACAGCAAATCCTTTTCCAGCTTCACCCGCTCTAGCCGCTTCTATCGCTGCATTTAATGCGAGTAAATTCGTTTGTTCGGCAATCTCTGTTATAAGATGGATAATTTCATTAATTTCGTTTGAGCGTTCATTTAACTTTCTTACATAAAGGTCCGTTTCAGATACCGTGCCATGAATAGAATTCATTTGGTTTAAGGTATTCTCTACAAGTAGTGTGCCTAGGTCCGCTTCCTTGTTTGTATTTTCCGTTATATCTGCCAACACGAGTGCACTGTCAACTATTCGAGAAATACCAGCAGTCATTTCTTCCGCGGATACTGCTGATTTGTGTCCAATTGCAGTTTGCTGCTCCGCTCCGATAGATACTTGTTGGATAGAGGTACTTATTTGTTCAGCACCCTTCATTGTTTCATCCGCACTTGCCATAAGTTGTTCTGCAGAAGCAGCAACCTGGCTTGAACTATTACCTACCTCAGTTATAAGCTCTCGAAGGTTTCCTACCATTTTTGTAAAGGCTTCATTTAAAACATATACCTCATCTTTTGTTTTAACATTGACCTTCTCGATTATTAAATCACCGTTAGCAATTTTTTCTGCTTGTTTTGTAATCACTCTAATTGGTTTAACCATTCGGTTTGTAAAGAAGAATGAGAATGCTGAACTCAATAGTACTAATAGAACCACTGCAATTGTAGCAAATGACACAATTGTGTTTATCTTATTTTCTAACTTAATTTGTAATTCCAAGTATTCATTATTTATCTGAAACTTAAGTTCATATACATCATTTACGATACCCTTTGTTCGAAGTGATTCTCTCTTTGCTTCAGAGGCATCCTTATTAGCAACGGCCTTCTCGACTTTACCCGTTAAATCATTAAATTTATCATTAACTCGTTCAAACTTCTCTAACTGACTGTTAACTGTAATTTCTTTTTCCAGTTTAGAAATAATGTGACCTGTTTCTTCAAGGTTTTGAAGAACATCTCTAGAATTACTATCTGTTAAATTAATAGAAAACGAGCTTAAAGATTTTTCTACCAATTTAATGGAACCGTTCAATTGTTCAACATCAATTAAAAGACCTACAATTTCATCTGAAGATGACTTTACACTCCGTAGCTCAATGATCATATACCCAATAATCAACGTAGAAATAAAAAGTGGGATGATTGATAATAAGATAATTTTTTGTTGTAATTTCATGTCATTGTCTCCTCTCTTCAGTTATGGCTGAATCTTTATTTTTCCGTTTTTAATATCGTCACTCAACTGATTTAATAATTGCTCTTCGCTCTCAGTTAAGGTTAACACTCTGATAGGAGCAAGTCCTACTCCATCTTCCTTAATGCCAAGAGAAATATCCTTTTGTTCAAGCTTTTTGTTTTCAACCAGTTCTTTTGCCACATTATACACAGCTACATCAATGTTTTTTAGCATTGAGCTGACAACCGATCTTTCTGCTAAAAAGTATTGGTCACTGTCAACACCAAATGAATAGACACCACTTTTTTGAGTCTCTTGTAGGACCCCAACGCCAGTAAATCCTGCTGCCGGATAGATGAAGTCTGCTTGATTGGTAATCATGTTTCTCGCAATCTCAGCACCAAGTTTATCGTCACCAAAACTTCCTGCGAATTCAGAGATTACGGTAGCCTCAGCATTTACTGTCTTAACTCCTTCAATAAAACCTTTTTCAAACTTTCGTATAAGTGGAACATCCATTCCTCCCACAAACCCGACAACATTTGATTGAGTCTTCAAACCTGCGAGGACTCCTATTAGGAAGGATCCCTCTTCCTCTTTAAAAGTAATTGAATGTACATTTGGAAGTTCTGATACACTGTCAATAATTAAAAACGTTTGCTCAGGGTATTTCTTTGCAACGACATCTACTGCCTCTTGCATAGCAAAGCCTAAGCCAATCACAATTTCGTTCCCTTGTTCAACCAGTTCTTCTAACCCTGCCTCATAGGTTTGAGACTCGCTAATCTCTCTATAGTCAAAAGAAATATCCAGTTCGTCTCGAGCTCTTTCTAATCCTTCAAAGCCAGCGTCTGAAAAGGATTGATCTCCAAGACCAACATCTGATAACATAATCCCAATTTTAAGACGTTCATCAACTTGTTGATTTGTAGTTTCTGAGTTTGAGCAGCCTATAATAGAAGTAATAGCTATGAAAATAATTAATAAAATAGAAAACTTTCTCAACATGGTTTCACCTCAGTTTAGTTCTAGTTGTTTAATTTCATTGACATTTATCTCTTATATTAAGTAAGAGATAAATGTCACTTTATCTGATTGAGTTAATTTGCCACTTTGTTTTGTAATTCATTTATGTATGGGGATACACTTTCAGAAGTTACTATTTTAAAATACATTAATTCCTACACGATTAGTCGTGAAAATCAAAATAACACCTTAACTCCCAATTTACATCGACCATATATACCAACTATTAATAGCTATAATTGAAGTAATCGCTTTCAACTTATAAATAAAAATATTCATAATTATCCACCATAAAACTATCTTTATATAATAAGAATTCTTAACCTTCTATAAATTCATAATCTACTAGACAGTAAAAAAGGTGCAACCCCTTGATGAGGAATGCACCGTCTTCTACTATTAGAATCTATCATTATCTTATATATGAATGTTAACCAGCCAAAACCTCAGCCGAAATAGGCAGTGTAATGGTAAAAGTTGTTCCAACTCCTACATTGCTATCAACTTCAATCGTGCCACCGTAATTTTCAATAATTTGATAGCAAACCATCAATCCAATTCCTGTTCCTTTTTCTTTTGTTGTATAAAACGGTTCACCAATTTTCTTAATCAATTCTTCAGGAATACCACTGCCCTGATCGATCACTTGAACTTTAACCGTTTCTCTCAGATTTGTTACTCGAATGTTGATAATCCCGCCACTTTCCATTGCATCAATTGCGTTTTTTAATAAATTAATAAACACTTGCTTAATCTTTGTATCATCACAATTTACAAAGACATCATTATCATTACATTCTAAAATCAACTCAACATTTTTCATATTTGCTTCTGATATAAGCAAGAGTTTAACTTCGTCAATTATTTGGATGAGGTTATACGTTTTTCGATTTTCTGAATGCGGCTTAGCTAGAGATAATAGTTCACTCGATATTTGTTCAATTCGAGAAAGTTCATCTCCAATGATTGAATAATACATACTCTTCTCTTCACCTGAATTCTTCAACATCTGGAAAAAACCTTTAATTGAAGTAAGCGGATTTCGTAATTCATGTGCAATACTTGCAGCAAGTTCTCCAGCAATATTCATTTTTTCAGAACGAATAAGTAGATTTTCATTTTGCTTCTCTTTGGTTATATCTACAAAAGCATGTAAAATAGCCGCAGTATTTTCAAATGAAATATCAATGGACTTAACAATATAGTATTTCTCTTCGCCATTACTATGGATAAATTTATGCTTCTGCGTATTAGTTGTTGAGGAATCCACAAAAGCAGAATCATAACTTTTAAAGAAGGGCTTAAAAGAGGTCTCGTTCACTTGATTATTAAAATTAAACTGTACTTCCGTAAGTTTGTTGGAAAATAGAATCTTATTTTTATTCCTTATAATAATAGGAATTGGAAGTTCATTGATAATCGTTCTGAGTTTACTTTCACTTTCTTTAATTAGTTCACTTTTTAATTTAATTAAATGATTTTCTAGTATGAGGTGATTTGTTTTAGTTTGAAGATAGTTGTTTCTTTCTTCTAGTCTATGAAGTCGATCGGCATCTTCCATAGTAATCGTTTTATGATAATTCTTCCTATAGAAGGGCGACTTAGTATACTCATCATCTGTAATTAGATGTGTGTGACTTTTCAGCAGTTCATTTTGAACGTAGGCAGGAGTGGTTAACCCATTATAGCAACAAACCGAGATTACTCTCTTTTCACTAACGAATTGATCACAATTACATTCATGTGAAACTAAGCGTTCAATTGGGTCTTTTGAAGGGACAGGCACCCGACCCCATGTACGTATATGATAGCCACTATTTATATAAGGTTGTACGAGATTTGTTAGTTTTCCCCCCGCTCCATTATAGTTGAATAACTCTCCTTTAAAATAAAATTCATGGTCATTGATATAAATAATAGAATTTAATTGTCTGTCATGTAGATTCTTTGCTGAAAGGTATTTCTTAATATTAGTAATCATCTCATCTGTTTCAATGACAAAAACTACTTCTTCCCTCTTTATCCCTTCATGAATAAAGCTAACAGCATTTCGTACATATTGATTCGTTTCGTTATACATATATAAAATATGCCCTCCACTTTGAAACATTGAGGAATTGTTTGTCAATTTAGTAATCGGATCTATATTAGTCATATTTGTTTCACCTTCCACTATTTTCTAATTTTGTTCCCTATATACCCTATCAATCTATTGATAAAACATTTACTGTAAAAAAGTTTACTGTTTTTCAGCAAATTCAAATCATTTACCAAAAATCAACAATTATTTACCATCAATTTACAAGTCGTTATTATTATCTATACAATCCTTTGCTATATTTACCTAGGTTGGACATTCAAATCAATTTAGGGGGATTAATTTATGTTAAGAAAATGGTTAATCGTTTTTATGATGCTTACAGTAGCAACAATTATGGCTGCATGTGGGGAATCAGAAGAAACATCAACATCTACTACAGATAATCAAACAGCTTCAGAGACTGCTAAAAAAGAAGAACCTTCTGACAAAAACACAAAAATTGATGAGCTTAAAGTGAGCTTTGTACCTTCAAAAGATCCAGAGCAAATCATTACTACAACTGAACCTCTTAAAGGGTTACTTAAAGAAGAGTTAGCAAAGATGGGTTACGATGTTAGTGAGGTAACTATTGATGTTGGAACTACATATGAAGCTGTTGGAGAAGCACTAGCAGCTGGTACAACTGATGTAGGTTTAATTCCTGGTGGAACGTATGTTTTATACGATGATGGTGCTGAAGTTATTTTAACAGCAACTCGTGCAGCATTATCAAATGACTCAGACCAACCAAAAGAGTGGAACGACAATAAACCAACTGAAGGTTTAAAGGATAAGCAAGCTACTTATTACCGCAGTATTTTAATTGCAGGTCCGACTGAAAAAGGTCAACAACTAGCTGCAAAAGTGAACAATGGTGAAGAATTAACATGGGAAGATTTAGATAGCGCTAACTGGGCAGTAATGTCTTCTTCTTCATCAGCAGGTTATATTTACCCAACTTTATGGATGCAAGATAAATACGGCAAGAGTCTAACTGATCTATCTAAAGTGGTACAATCCGATTCTTATGGTAGCTCATTTGCTCGACTTGCTGCTGGTCAAGCGGATGTGATCGTAGCTTATGCTGATGCTAGAAGAGATAATGAAGGAAAATGGACAACTGATTTAGGACGTACAACTAGTATTTGGGACGAAACAAACGTCATTGGCGTAACTGCTCCAATTTATAACGATACAGTTAGTGTAAGCAAACACTCTAAAATCATGGATGAAAAGCTAAAAGCTGCTATCCAAGATGCATTTATCAACATTGCTCAAACAGAAGAAGGTAAAAATGTTATTGCAATCTATAGCCATGAAGGTTATCAAAAAGCCACTTCTGCTGACTATGATGGCGAAAGAAAAGCACAAGAACTTCTTAAAAGCCTAAAATAATAACTTCATATTTTTCTAGCAAAATGAGAACATCTCAACAAAAAAGTGATGTTCTCATTTTACCGTTTATACTAGTCTACTAAGATTGGAGTCTTCCATATGATTGAGTTTATTGGTGTCGAAAAAACATATACGAATGGCACGAAAGCATTAGAAAATATTGATTTGACGATTAAACAAGGTGAGTTTGTTGCGGTTATTGGATTATCTGGGGCCGGGAAATCAACGTTGATACGTTGTATTAACCGGATGCATGAAATTACTGGAGGAAAGTTGATTGTCGATAACGTCGATGTAACCACCTTAAAAGGAAAGCAGATCCGTCAGTTGCGCAGACGAATCGGGATGATATTTCAGTCATTTAATCTGGTAACAAGAACCTCTGTTATTAAAAATGTGTTAGTTTCATTTGTTCCAGATAACCCTTTCTGGCGCAGATTAACAGGAGTTTTTACGAAAGAACAAAAGATAAAAGCACTAGAAGCGTTAGATAAAGTAGGAATTTTAGATAAAGCATATGTCCGTGTTGACCAGCTTTCAGGTGGACAACAGCAACGTGTTGCCTTAGCACGTACACTTGCTCAAAATCCAGACATTATCCTAGCGGATGAACCAATTGCATCCTTAGATCCTGTTACCTCACGAATTGTAATGAATGATTTTAAAAAAATTAATAAGGAATTGAATATCTCCGTTATTATGAACATTCATCACGTTGAGGTTGCTCTGGAATATGCGGACCGAATCATCGGCATACGAAAGGGACAAATTGTGTTTGATGGTCCATCTAAAAAAGTAACTCAAGAGGTTCTTTCAGAGATTTATGGAGGAAAGATAGAAGAAGTTGAACACGCCATAGAGGAGAAGGTTGCCGCATATGTATGATAAAATCTTCCCTCCAAAACAAATGACCTTACCAAACGGAAAATTGGTGCTTGAGAAAAGATCACGCACCCCGCTTATTACACTTGTTATTATTCTAGCACTTTACGCATCCGTTAAGTTTACTGGATTTAGTATTCAAGTAGTCTTTGCACGAATTCACCATTTTTTCTCGATTATTGGTGATATGGTCCCACCGAATTGGAGCTACCTACCTGCTATATGGGGACCTCTTATGGATACGATAAAAATGTCATTATTAGGATCGATTCTTGGGGCAATTGTCGCATTACCCATTGCAGTTTTGTCTTCAAATAATGTGACTAAAAATAAAGGAATTGTTGCGTTTTTTAAAGTTTTTCTTAGTCTACTTCGGACACTCCCTTCACTTGTTACGGCGTTAATTGCAACATTTGTGTTCGGATTAGGTCCCATGGCTGGTACGGTTGCTATTTTTCTTTTTACAATCTCTTATGTTGGAAAACTAGTATATGAACAAATTGAAAATGTGGATATGGGAGCGTTCGAAGCCATGGAATCTGCTGGAATGACAAGAATTCAAGCGTTTCGATATGCGATATTTCCTCAAGTGCTTCCAAGTTATCTATCTACCTCTTTGTTCTGTTTTGAAGGAAATGTCCGTTATGCTGCCATCCTTGGATATGTAGGTGCTGGTGGAATTGGGCTTCTTATCAATGAAGGACTTGGCTGGCGTGACTATCAAAATGTGGGAATGATTGTTGTAACACTAGTTATAACAGTCTATCTGATTGAGACCGTTAGTGAACACTTCCGTAAAAAGTTAATATAAAGGAGTCGTACACGTTATGACAACATTAGAAAGGCAGCTTCTTGCTGCACCACGCAACTTTCAATACGTTTCGACTGTTTTGATCATTTTATGTATACTCTTTGCATGGTCGTTAACAACGATCAGTATTCAAACGATGGACGAAAATAGTCTTAAGGTTGCGTCTAATATTATTTATGGGTTAACCCACCCTGACTTAAACCTATTACTCAATGTGTCAAAACAAAGTGTTTTGTATTTATTAGTTGAGACTCTTTGCATTGCGTTCCTAGGTACAATTGTCGGATCCATTTTAGCAGTCCCACTCGCTTTTTTAGCCGCATCAAACATTGTCCCAAAGCCAGTTGCTTGGACCATAAGATTGCTACTTATATTCATCCGAACCATTCCAGCTCTCGTGTATGGTCTTATGTTTATTCGTGTAACTGGGCCGGGACCGTTTGCAGGAGTGTTAACAATTGGATTAACTTCAATTGGAATGCTTTCAAAATTATATGTGGATGCCATCGAGGAGCTTGATGTAAAAGTTCTTGAATCGATGACATCCATAGGTTGCTCAACCTTTGATAAAATCCGTTATGGAATCATTCCACAATTATTGTCCATCTTTATGTCGGTTATGATTTATCGATTTGATATGAATATGAGAGATGCCTCTGTACTCGGATTAGTAGGCGCAGGAGGTATCGGAGCTCCTCTTATTTTTGCAATGAGAGGATATAAGTGGGACCAAGTTGGATCAATATTGATTGGTCTCGTCATTCTTATTTTAATCATAGAGTTGTTTTCTACTAAACTACGTTCGAAATTAGTTAAAGGGTAAGTAGGGACGTAAAATACCTTGGTTCAACTTGATCAGCTAGTTCGAGCTACCTCTTGATTCAGACTCGTTTGGCTTGGGTCTTGCTCAACCTGTCCTAATTACCTATTGATTCGGACTCGTTTGGCGTACGTCTTGCTCAACCTGTCCGAATCATCTCTGGATTTGGACTCGTTTGGCGTACGTCCTGCTCAACCTGTCCGAATCATCTCTGGATTCGGACTCGTTTGGCGTACGTCTTGCTCAACCTGTCCGAATTGTCTCTTGATTCGGACTCGTTTGGCGTACGTCCTGCTCAACCTGTCCGAATCATCTCTGGTTTGGACTCGTTTGGCGTACGTCCTGCTCAACCTGTCCGAATCATCTCTGGATTCGGACTCGTTTGGCGTACGTCTTGCTCAACCTGTCCGAATTACCTATTGATTCGAACTCGTTTGGCATAAGTCTTGCTCAACCTGTCCGAATCATCTCTGGATTCGGACTCGTTTGGCATAAGTCTTGCTCAACCTGTCCGAATCATCCCTGGTTTCGAACTCGTTTGCCGTACGTCTTGCTCAACCTGTCCGAATCATCTCTTGATTCGGACTCGTTTGGCGTCCGTCCTGCTCAACCTGTCCAAATTCCTATGATTCGGACTCGTTTGGCTTTCGTCCTAATCAACCTGTCCGAATCATCTCTGAATTCGGAGGAACCTTTTATATATTAGCCTACAGCATGAATTAAAAAATAATGAATTAGAGAGAAACAAAAAGGAGAGTTTATCACTCACAAGAATAATATACTCTCCTTTCCTTTAGAATAACTTACTAGTTTTTAGGAAAGATACGTTGTCTACCCTCTACAAACTCTGTATAATCTCCTGCTTTTCTTTCTGAACAGTTTCTAAATGATTCTTATGTTCCATATACTGCTTATTTAATTTTGCTAAAATGTCATTTACTTGTTTGTACTGATATTCAATTTCGTGAGTCGCCTTATTTATTTTATCTTTGACCAAAAAATCAGCGATTAAGCCATCGAAGAAGAAGTCCGCAAACTTTAGCATACCTGAAATATTGATTTCCACATCCGCTTGTTGTTGTACATCTAATAGTTCCTTTTGAAACTGACGCATGCGAGTTTGCGCGCGATGTACATTACGTTCAGCATCATCTATATGTTGATGCTTAATCATATCTGAGATGAAGCCCCCACCAAGCAAATCGACAGTTCCCCAGCCTCCCGCTTTTCCAAGTGAATCTATCGCTTCCTTAAGCGCACTTTTGACGAGATTTCCTGCATCAATTGCTTCTTTTAGTTCTTTTAAATGAGTGTTAACTGCACCTTCTTGCTCACTCAATTCTAATATCTTTAAGGACTCAGAAGATGAACTTTCCTTAATCATTTCTTCCTTTTGTAAAAGTAACTGTTGGTACTCATTATCTGTGGATTTTAGTTCAAAGAGTTTGTTACGAATCACAAGCATTTCATCATCAATTTCTCTTTTTGTTTTTTCAGCTTCTGCCAGCTTATGTTGTGCTACTACTAACTCTTGTTTTTCTTTTGATAACTTTTCATTCTTTGTGCCTGCTAATGTTGCCAAAAGATTTGTTAAAGTAACGCGTTCTAACCGAGTTACATCTTTTTTTTCAGATTCTAATTGTCTATGTAACTGCGAAATTGTCATCTCAATGGTTTCTAATTCCTGCTCATAATCCGCAAGCTGAACTCGATATTTCGTTGCTTTCCTCAATTCACCTTGCACTTCAACTATCTTTGCATTTATCTCTGAAAACATGAAATCCCTCCCATTTGTTAACTATATTTACGAATGAGGGGGGGGAAATGTTTCATTATCTCTTAATTTGATTTGAATCAATCACCATCATATTAAAATATACTCTACCAACACAAAATAGAATGGGAGTTGTCTGTCGACCGACAACTCCCATTCTATTTGAATTATTTTTCTTCTTTTTGTGCTATAAATGTTTTCAGAAGAATCTTTAACTCTTGTACTTCTGCTTTTAGCTCTTTTATTTCACTGGTATCGTCTTTAATATCTTGTGTCTCTTTCTCTACTTCATCGGTAATCTTTTGTGCATTATTAACGATTTCCCCAACAATTAAATTAATCATAATAAAGGTTGCAACTACTATAAATGATACGAAATATAACCAAGACCATGGTTCCTCTTTAAACAGAGGACGAAAGATACCACTTGCCCACGATTCTAATGTAAATATTTGAAATAAAGTAATGGTTGAAAGTTGTAGGTTACCAAAGTATTCTGGATTAATATTCGAAAAGAAGGCTGTTCCAATTATAGCGTATACATAGAAAATAATAGTCATGAGTATTAAAACACTACCAATAGTTGGTATTGCCAAAAATAGGGCTTGAACAATACGTCTCAAAGAAGGGAAAAAAGTAATTGTCCGTAATATTCTTAGCACCCTAAAAATACGTAAAACACTAACAAACGGTGTATTATAAAGTATAATACTTCCGACTATAATAACAAAGTCAAAGTTGTTCCAAGCACTTTTGAAGAATTTAGATCTTTCAACATACAGTTTTAAGAGAAGTTCAATTGCAAATATGGCTAAAATAATCCAATCTAAAATGAAGAAAATATCTTTATTTGGTTCATATAGTGAAGGATATGTTTCTAAGCCTATTAATACAGCATTTATAATAATTAAGTATGTAATAAAATTTGTAAAGAATTTGTTATAAACTATTTGAGAGATTCCTTTTCCTGTTATACTCTGTTCTGTATCCACTTTTTTTCTACCTTCCCTATTCAATAAAAATATTTTAAAATCAATTCTTTAGTTTCCTAACTTTTCTATTTCTTACCCCGGACATTATACCTCTCAACTCATATAATGTCTACTTAATTTATAAGAACACAGGACTGATAAAGGGTTTCTAATTCACTCACCCTTTCCTGCTAAGATTTAGTATTTAAGTGGTATCCGGTTAAAAGTCAGTCACAGAGTTCTATGGCAAATACATTTCCCAAATAAAAACAACTTCCCCGTCTTTTTCAAATAATTGAAGGAAACCTCGATGATTAACAACTTGCTTCCATTCTACTTCTTTTAATCTTGAAGGATCACTAAGTAAAAAAATAGGTACGTCTTTTGATATACTCACTGTTTTTGTTCCTTCACTTGTTTCTTCTAAACGAAAACCATTAGGAGCCTCATCATCTTGGATTTTATTTGTATATGTAACGTCTAAAAGTAATTTTTCATCTTTGATTTCAGCCTTATTTAACATCGCTGTTTTTGAAATAGTTGTTCGTTGGATTAATTGGGTTAACATATATACATTATCGTGAAAATTGACGTTAGACTCCTCCCGTCTAATGAGGTTTTCACTTAGCACTTCTAACTCGTTCACCTTTGTTAATTGTTCCTGGTGTTCTTCAAGTAATGATTGTTGCTGCTGGACTTTCAATTCAAGTTCTTTCACCTTAGAATCTAGTTCATTTACTAAACCATCGGATTGTGTTACTGGCTCCTTATTGGTACAACCTACAGTGAATAATAGAGACAGAACACCTATCATTGCTATTAAATTCCTTTTTGACAAACTAACTCCCCCTTAGCGCTTTTAAAACAGATTTTACCTAGCATTATTTTAACAAAATTATCCAAAATAGTGTTATCTATTTTAAGCTAAACTAGTCCTCTACCTATACAAATATTCTTTTCTTCTCATAGACTATGATAAGGAAAGGGGGAAGTGTATAATGCCATTTGGACCTTTTTTTCGTCCAGGACCAGTTTATCGCCGTGGGTTTCGTCGTGGTTTTAGAGGCGGATTTGCACCAGGATATGTACGTGGATTTCGTCGAGGATTTAGACGTGGATTTTTTGGACCTTTCTAAAAAAGAAATAGATTAAAATCTATTAAGATGACAACTCCTTTCTTATTAGTTAGAGGGAGTTGTCATTCACCTATTTTTACAATAAATTAGATTTGATAGAAACTATTTTTTTCAACACTATACTCTGCATTAGTATTTTTAATCACGATATCAAAATTCTTATGATACGGATGCATGAACACTTCATATTGAATTCTACGTTCTTCATGGGATTTTTTTAAGTAATTGATATCCATTCCTCTTTCAGTAATATCCCGTACACTTCTTCTAGAAAACTCAGTTTCACCATCAGTATAGAAATAAATTTTTAAGTCATATAATTCGGGATTTGTAAAAGCAACCGTCATGCCTTCTACTATATTAATTCTGTTCTGAGTAGAAAAGAGTTTACTTTCTGAATAATGGGTACCCATCGTATAAAAATCTAGCCCTTCTCTCATCATATGTACATCTCTTTCTAATGCATATGAATTATGTGCTGCAGGATGACACGCAGTCATTTTATCTTGGTGTTGCTCATGGTTATATTCATAACTGATCGTTGTGTATTGTCTTAAATGCCCTCCGATAATATAGGGGTCTGTATTGAGAGCGTTCACCTCATCTCGACCCAATAGCTCAATAAGCTGATTCGTAAACGTTGTTTTTCCAGCTGCTCCGTGACCTGATATTCCAATGATCATTCTTTTACTCTCACTCTTAAGTCGTTTAGCAATTTCATGTATTACCTTTTCCATGTTCTCCCCCGTAATATGTATTATTTTCCTATTATACATTCTTTGATCCTCTTAGCGACACTCCAATCAAGTAAACGAAAATTTTTAAACAATCCGTAGTTTTCCACTATTTAGGAATAAACTTTTGAATTCTTCACAACCTATAGTAATGCTCGATATTGATGGAAAGGTACGTTGAACATGATTACTCAGCAAAAACCACCTTTAGCCAAAATTAGTTCTTTAGGTATCAACTTTATCCAACAACAAAATCCCATCATGATTGCATGGTGGTCTGCAGTCTTTCCTGGTATTGGTCATTATTTACTTAATCATTATTTAAGAGGAACCTTATTAACTTTAACGGAAGTGATAATTAATACACTTGCTCACATTAATGAAGCGATGGTCTATTCATTTTGCGGGCAATTTGAACTTGCAAGAGATGTTCTTAACCCTAATTGGGCATTCGGATATCTAATCATTTACTTAATTACGATTTGGGACTGTTATCGCTCCACCATTTCGCAAAACAAATTATGTCATATCGCCTATTTTGAGAATTATCCTGTTCCTAGGAAAGCAACTAAACCAACAGCACTTCAATTTCTGGAGAAAAAAAAGCCAATCATAGCTGCAATTTACTCTTTTTTCTTTCCTGGCTTAGGTCAACTCTATAATCACCAAACTTTACTAGCCTTTTATGCCATGTTTTGGTGGTGGGTATACATCGTCTTATCTGGTATCCACGTGTCTCTTCTGACATTAGTACTTGGCAATCTAAAAGAATCAAGTACGATGCTTCATCCTCATTGGCTATTATTTATGCCATCCGTTTTAGGCGGTGCTATCTATCAAGCTTATGTCACAACAATTGAACACAATCGACTTTTTCGAATTTCACAACGTCAACATCTCATAGAACGATATGGAAAAAACAGACTAAATATCCTTCAAAGCAGGAGTTTCTACTATGATCATAATGGGGACCTTTAAACAATCAATTGAATTAGAACAAGCATTAGCCGTGCTAGAGAATAAGTTTGTTCCTCGCGAACAAATACTTGTTGTTTTTATGGACGAAAACCCATCAAACTCTCAATTGAAAGGTAGAACAAAAAGCATACGTTCAAACGGTTTTGAGGTTGGCCTGGCAACTGCTACTGGATTTGCTGTCGTCGGAGCAAGTGTTGGGTTTAAGCTAACGCCTGGCCCCATCCTATGTGGACTAATCGCAACCATTATAGGATACTTTATTGGCTATGGTATTTATTATTTTTTAAACAAAAATAAAGCTTCAATTCCTTCAGCTAGAACGTTGACTGAAGTCACCGTCATGATTCGCTGTAAAGAAAATGAAGCTTCCCTAATTAAGGATGTCCTTTGGAAATATCAAGCTCTAACTGTTGGCCTAGTGAATGACGATTAATTTTTGAAACTACGGTTTAAATAGCACAGGCAACACTTTATCTTACATCACTTACTTCTAGATCCCTTTAATAGCAGCTTGTTCCTCAGAATTGATGTTAACATTATGATACTAGCTATGCCAATTATAAATAGAAGTAACTGTGAATTTGTTAAAGACATTGACTGTGCAAAATCGAGTGAATACGCTAAAGAAAATGAAGTGAGTATCTTCGAAATAGCCGCGATAATTACAAATTTCTTAATGTTAACTCCACCTAATCCTGCTCCAACACAAATTATTTCATCAGGCAAAATCGGGATAATAAATAAAATTAGTAAAATACTTGTTTCATTTTTCGAAACATATCGCTCATATTGCTGAATTTGTTTTTCTTTTACAAATTTTCGAATTAACTTTTGTCCACCTATTTTTGCAATGAAATACATTACAATGATCCCAGATAGAGTACCAGCAAAACTGATACAAGCTGCTGGAAATGCCCCCAATATAGCACTACCAGCTGTGACAGTTGCTGCTTCTGGTATTGGTAGCAAAATCGGTTGTAAAAAGCAGATTAAAAAGAAGATAAGAGTTGCAATGAACTCATTTCCATGTAACAAACTTTCCATTCCCAAAAACTTCCTCTCGTGACTGTTTCCTATGATTATAGAGAAGAAATCTTAAGAGTTTGGTGCGCAATTTCTTAAATATTTCTTAATATTTACAGATTTTTTCATTTCCACCATCATTTGTACTAACTTTAATACATATTTTTCAAAACCAACTAATTGACGAGTAATTCAGTTCCTTGTTACGATAAGGAAATCGAATAACATGATCAGTGGGGTCAGATCTCTTGTTCCATGATCATTCAGAGAGGCGAAAACTACATGAATACACCTACAGGAACAAAACGGTTACAACTTGCATTACTTCTAGGATCACTTGGTCTTCTTGGTCCATTCACAATCGATATGTATTTACCATCTTTTCCTACGATTGTGGAGGATTATGGAACAACTGCGTCTTTAGTACAAATCAGCTTAACAACCTGCCTATTAGGACTTGGAGTAGGTCAATTATTTATCGGTCCCATGAGTGATGTTCTGGGTCGACGAAAGCCACTGCTTATTTTCCTCATCATGTATTTAGTAGCTTCTGTTATATGCGCCTTTTCTCCATCAATCTATCTCTTTATTGCAGCTCGTTTCTTACAAGGTTTTGCAGCTGCTGGTGGTCTTGTTATTTCTAAAGCGATTGTTCGGGATATTTATAGTGGAAAAGAATTAACTAAGTTTTTCTCTTTATTAATGTTGGTTGGTAACCTAGGACCTATTGTCGCGCCAATTGTTGGTGGAGGAGTTCTGGCAGTTACTGACTGGAATGGTGTATTTCTCGTATTAAGTGTTGTGGGCATGGTGATATTTTTTACTGTTTTATTTAAACTTGAAGAATCTTTACCTGTAGAGAGACGTGTTCCTAGTAATCTAGCTCAAGTGCTAAAGAATTTTGGTTCTTTATTAAGAGACAGAGAGTTTCTTGGATATGCACTTACACAAGGCTTTATGATTGCAGGAATCTTTGCTTACGTATCTGGTGTCCCTTTTGTTTATCAAAATATTTATGGGGTGTCTCCTCAAGTTTTTAGTTTTCTATTCGGAGTTAATGGTCTCGCATTAATTATTGGAACCCAGTCGGTTGGGCGTTTAGCAGATCGAATTTCAGAGAAAGCCTTCTTGAAATTCGGATTGTTCCTATCAACAGGAGCAGGCACTGTTTTACTAACAGCTCTTCTTTTAAAAGCACCACTTCTAGCAGTTGCTATACCTATTTTCTTCTTAGTCTGTTCCATTGGGATGATTGCAACATCTTCCTTCGCATTAGCACTTGAGTCACAAGGACATATTGCCGGAAGTGCATCAGCACTCTTAGGTGTTTTACCTTTTGTACTCGGTGCGATTACATCACCTTTAGTAGGAGTTGCAGGAGAATATTCGGCCATTCCAATGGGTGTCGTAATCTTATCGGCAAGCCTGCTATCTCTCCTTGCCTATTTTGGACTGGTACAAAGAGCATCCTTACATGTACAACCAGCAAATAGGACGTTGGGTAGTTAACTTCTTTTTTTAAAAAATAAACACCTCTTATGTTGTACAGATAGCTCTGTAAACGTAAGGAGGTGTTTTTTATAATACTTTTGCAATGATTTTAGGGATATATTTAAGGTGAATTCTAATGAGAAATGACTTTATTCGCCAATTGCAGCTATATTCTCGTCTTTCTCTGAAAATACTCGCCATTCTCCCTCATTTATTCGTCTTTCGCTCCCATTTTCTCGCGTTACTGAAGTAAATACTCGTATTCCTTTAAAAAGACATGAAACCGAACTAGCACCTTACATACTTCCGTTTGAAACCCAACTGCCCTCTATCAATACCCTTTTGAATCGTATCAGATGCAAGAAGAATACTGCTTTTTTTATTATCTCGTCTAATTTCGACTGGGCCAATTGCCTCTGCAGTTTTAACCGCCTGATCATGTAGTGGTAAATAGGATATCCCGACAGTGTAAACAAAATTATTCATAGAAGATTTCGTTCGATCTGGTGAATCGTGAATTGTTTTTTCTACCTGTTCCAGCATGCTCGCAATCTTACTTGTGTCAAATTCATCATCTTTACGATTACCTAAAAGCCAGCAGTAGCAACTCCAACCAGCTGACATTTTAAGATTCTCACCGCTTGCAATCCATTTATCTGCAACAGTTTGAGCAATATCGGATTCTGACAGAGTTACTGCAACGACATAATCAGAAAGCATATAAAAATAAGCTCCATCGATCCAACGCTCAAAATCTTCTTCAGTCATTGCCTTTGGGTCTGCAATGATACCCGCAAAATACATGGCATCATAGTTTCCAGTGGCATATAGTTGCTCTGCCAAAGGCTGGTCTTTCTTAATTTTCTTAGCTATCGGCTTCATGGCACCAGTAGCTACTCCAAATAGAGGCTCATGCGCTCCATTACTTAAATAAGATTTCTTTGTTCGCTCTTTACCTAGTGCTTCCAATTCCTGCATAACTGTTTCTAAATCCAAAGGTTTTCACTCCCTTCTCTATTGTACTTCCTACTCCATTGTAACCATCCACCAGATTCTATATCAACATGAGCCTAAGCCCGTAACCATTTCAACATTTCCTTCGGAGTTGCATTTTTACCGTACATTAAGATTCCTACTTTAAAAATCTTTCCTGCAAGCTTCATAAATATCCAAATGCTTACTAGTAAAATAGCTAAGGAGATTGCGATTTCTACTAATGGCCAACTTTCTAATAAAGTAAGACGTATCAATAATACTCCCGGTGCACTAAAAGGTATATATGTTCCAACTTGTGCAAGCACTCCACTTGGGTCACTTATTACTGGACCAATAAAGACAAATGGAAGAAAAGGTAGCATCATTACCAACCCTTGAAAGTTACCTGCCGATGACATATCAGCCATCGTCGCTCCAACGCCAACAAAAATAGCGGCGAAAAGGAAGTATCCCAATATGGCTATTGCTATATATAGGAGAACCTCTGGGACTAATAAATACTCAAACAAAGGAATGTCTAGCTTCCAAAGTGCTATCGGTAATCCAAAGCTTAAATAAACAACTGCCTGTATCATTCCTAGTCCAAAGTATCCTATTATTTTCCCTTGCATTAATTCACTTGGTGTTAATGAAGATAAGATAATTTCTGCAACTTTATCTTTCTTTTCTTGAGAAGCACTTTGAAATATATACATTCCTGAGAATATAATAGATAATAAGATGATCCCAGCAAATGCTCCGGGTACTATACGTTCAAATGAATTTACACCTACAGTTTTATCACTACCTTCATGGATTCCTTCTTCTTTAAAAGATGCTTCCTCAAATACAATCCCTTTTGAAATCGCGGTCATTTCTTCATCTGATAAACCTAACTGTTGCATTTGTACCATCTTTATAGGTGCTGCGAATGCCTGAACCTGACTCATAAAATTGGGATTCATGTCTTCGCTCGTATAAACTGAAAGAATACCACTTTCATAGGAAGATTGCTCAAGTAAAATATAGGCAGTATTTTCCACCTTTTCCAATTCTTCTACGACTACTTCTTTAGCTTTATCAGTTTTCTCCAATTCCACATTCAACTCTAGAGCCAGAACCGTTTCTTCGAGGGTGTCAAATACTCCAATGTTATCATTAATTAGAACTCGTGATGCAGGCTCTTCCTTCTGTTCTGAATCCCCAAATAAACTTCCAATTAACATAAAGCCTAAAAATAATAGTGGTGTTAAAAACAACCCAATAAGGAAGGATTTATTTTTCATATTTCTTTTGATTTCCCATTTGGCCACTTTCAAAGCATTACGCATTCAGTTCAGCCCCTTCCTTTAACATATTTTTATCAGTTGCAATATCAATAAATATTTCATGAAGTGAAACTCTATCTATTGATAATTCATTGATTTCCAATGTCTCTGGTAAATTTCTCAACCAACTCGCTACCTCTACGTCTTTCATTAAGTACAAGATAAGGGTATCTTCCCTTTGCTCTACACGTTGGACTTTAGGTAACTTTTCAAGATCTTCAACTCTATTTCTACCTTTAATTGTGCACTTGAAATTTGCGTACTCCTTTTTCACGTCATCCATCGTCCCATAGATCACCTTTTCCCCGCGATGGATTAAAAATAATCGATCACACATCTCTTCAACTAGATTCATTTGATGAGAGGATAATAGAATCGCAGTTCCACCAGCTGCTAGATTCCTAATTTCTTGCTTGAATAACTCCTGACTAACTGGGTCAAGTCCAGAAAAGGGCTCATCTAGAATCAAAAACTCTGGTTCATGTAAAATGGAGGCGATAAACTGAACCTTTTGCCCCATACCTTTTGACAATTCCTCAAGAGAAGCTTTGTCTTTCCCTTCTAGTCCAAATTTTTTAAGATACAAAAGGGCCCGTTCTTTCGCTTCCTTGATTGGATAATCCTTTAACTCCGCCAAGTAAAGAAGAATATCCATTACCTTCACATTTTTATAAAGACCACGTTCTTCAGGAAGATAACCAATCTTATTTCGCGGGATTTCCTTATTTCCTTTAAACGTAATGTTTCCTCCGTCCGGGTACATAATCCCCATAATATTACGTATTGTTGTAGATTTCCCTGCCCCATTCGGACCAAGAATGGCCATAATTTCACCCTTATTCACTTCAAACGAAATATCTTTTAAAATTTGTGTGTCTTTAAATGACTTCTTTAAATGCTCTACCTTTAAAAATGGTTCCATTGTATCTTCCCTCCACCTTATTTTTTCTCTTATTTATTTCGAATAGATAAACAATACTTCCCATGCACTAGTAGTAAAACACTAGCCATTAGAATAATTGAGAAAACTTGGGATTCACCAGATGACATCGAATAAACAGTTGATAGCAAAATGGCCACAACTAATGCAACACTTAGTAAATTGTAGGACTTATAGAATCCGATCAGCATGACGTGCCTTTCACCTTCATCTGACGCTTCTAAAAGTTTTTCTGCGTAATTTTTTTCTGAAAACCTTGGCAAATTTCGCTCAGGGTAAATCAGTTGTGTAAGATGTGATACAAGCATTGATAACAGATAACTAATAAGCAAAAATAAGATAGCTAGAACAGTGAGAAAAATTTGTTCAGTAATAGTAACGGATATACTTAGAGCTAATAGTGAAAAAGTAAGACTGGACTGCACAAAAAACGAGTAATCTGTAAATTTTTTATAAATCAAGGAATCTACCTCATCTTCATCGTCTCCGTATACTTCCTTACTATTTAAATTCCTGATTTGTCTATAAAGCACCACGCTGATCACTAACAATATGAAAATAATCACTAAAAAAATGATTGTAATTGTACTCCCATGTACAGTGAAATCAAATGTAAAATTATTGAGTAATAATGTAACAACAACGAATCCAATCACAGCACTAAAAAATAATGGTATCCACTTTTTCATGTTATAATTCATCCTCCTCTATTAAAAATACATTCTCAACAGGTTCATTAAATATCCGTGAAATCCGAACCGCGATTAATAATGACGGTATAAATTCTTCACGTTCAATTAAACTAATGGTTTGTCTTGATACCTTCGCAAGCTTTGCCAGTTGGGTTTGATTTAACCCATGCCGTGCACGAAGCTCCTTCAGTCGACTTTTCATATTCGCATCACCTCATATCTCAAGTGTAAATGATATTTATCATTTTGACAACTATATTTGTCATTTTGATAAACATAAAGGTCATAAATCCAAAAAAAAAGCGTGACCCAACTCAGATCTACGCTCCAATTTTAATGTCTTATTACGTGTCAGTTAAACTTATCTCCTGTTCACAGGAATATACTTCAGCCAGAATCTCCATACAGACTTATATCGTTTTTCCTTTATTCTTTGCATCAGCATCCAAACTAGCACCTATTGCAATACCTATACCCATTCCAAGCGGTAAACCCATTGCAATATTATCAAATAAAGTTAACCCAAAAACGAGCCCAAAACTCATCCCAATTGACATGTAGATTGCTAGATAATGTCCCTCAGCAACAAACTTATGTTTTTTCTGTAAGTGAGAAACAGTGTGCTCAATGAATTGTTTAAGTTGTTTACATTCATGGTCAGCTATTTTGTCTACATTAGATTCTAGCTGATTGAGATGATTCGTTAATTCATGAAATAGATGTTGACATTCCTCACAATCTGTAAAGGAATAAAGTTTTTCAACTACCCGCTCACATTTATCTAAATCTAGCTTTTTCAACATTGGTTTGCTAACAGTTTCTCTAATCTTCTTAATGATTAATTTTACATGCTCATTCTCCAATACAACGTCCTCCTAAAAATATAACTTCTTACTATCTCTTTATCTCACAATACTATTTCTAACGAGAAACCTTCCATTGAAGTAACCCATTCCATCTTATTACGCATAGACCCCTTATATAATGAGACGATAAATAAGGATGGTAAGATTAATTGAAATATGAGGAATTGAAAAATAGCAATGTTCATGATACCCACCCTCTCAAATTTCCCCAAAGCTTATTACAGTCTTATACGATAATACGACAGAAAGGTTTCATAGAGATTCCTTTGCAATTGACAAAAGCTCGGATTCTTATACAAATAGAAAAACCGCCGAAAAATTATGGCGGAAATTTTTTGTTTAGAAATTTTATCCGTATTAGCAAACTTCTTTATTGGTATTGTTTCTTCACTAATTTAATAAAAACGTTCCTATGATACTGATTGGTTTTTATCAGCTCCACATTTCTCGGATTAAGAAGGATCTTCTTAATATTCTTATCGTTCCAAATCACATTAGTATATTGTGTATTTTTATATAAATCCCTAAACCATGCTTCGGTACTTAGGTTTTCAATCGCTAATCTAAGTTTTGAATGTGATACAGGTTTCATTAAAATTGCATCTCCAATTAGATCAAAACAATGATCCATTTTATCACCGTCCCTTCTAATAACTAAGTCTATAAAAGAATAGATACAGAGATGACAAATTTATAAAATAACTGCTCTTTCAACTAATAACACTTCCCTATGGGTTGGGGCATTGATAAAAAAACACCTGATTTATATGATTGGGTAGGTGCAGGAATCTGTTTAATAGGGGTTTCTGTTATATTATTAGCACCACGACAATAATACCTACCACAAAAAAAGAGCTCTAACCAGAGCTCTGCTAAATTACGATGTTCGTTCTTTTTTCTGAAGTAACACTGTTGGTCATTAAAACTAAGTTGCTTTATAGGTATCATTCATCTAAAATCCATACTTTATGAAGTTTTCGAACGCCCTCCTCAATTTTATCTAATTCAATTCCACAAAAGCCAAGAAGAAATTCATTAGGAATTTTTTCGGTAGGCTGCAACCAAGTAAATGAAGCAGGGATAATTCTGATACCAGCTTTCTTTGAAAGTTCAACTAGCTCTTTTTCAGACTTATTACTTTCTAATTGTAATAAAACATGAAACCCTGCATCTTTTCCAATTAACTTACCTCTCGCCTTAAAAGTTTCCTGAACTGATTTGACTACGAGGTCATGCTTCGTTCGATAGATTTTTCTCATTTTACGAATATGTTTTTCTAGATAGCCTCTCTTCATAAAAAGCTGAAGTACCTTCTGATGAAGTCTTGAGGATGACTGGTCTACTATCATTTCATTTTTATGATAATGATAAGACTCTACTAATTGTTCTGGCAGAACCATATAGTTTACACATATTGCTGGAGATAGAATTTGTGAAAAACCTCCCAAATAAATAACATTTGAATTTTTCATTAATCCTTGAAGAGAGGGTATTGGCCTTCCATAATATCGAAATTCTCCATCATAATCATCTTCTATAACAAAACCATCTACTTCCTTTGCCCACTCAAGTAGTTGCAGTCGCTTAGAGATTGGCATTGTCATGCCTCTTGGAAACTGATGAGACGGTGAGACACAGACGAGTTGAAGGTTATTTTCATAGATTTCCCTAATAGTAATACCATCGCCTTCCAAAGAGATAGGAATGACTTTATAGTTATGGTTTCTGAAAACAGATGGCAATGTTAAATACCCTGGATTCTCTACTCCCATACTTGTTGTATACGATTTAAACATAATTGCAAGCAATGAAATTAATTGAAACTGATTGGCCCCTATCACGATTTGTTCGGGAGTACACTTAACTCCTCGATATTGATGTAAATACTTAGCGATTTCACACCTTAACTCCATTTCCCCTTGTAAATCTCCATAGAAAAGAAGACGTTTATGTTCCTGTTGAAGAACTTCTGTATATAATCTTCTCCATATTTGAAAAGGAAAGTAAGAAAAATCATTCATTGAAAAGTGAAAATCAAACGGATATTCCGTTGCATCAAACATAGGGTAGCTTTGTAATGGTGGCCGTATATTCATATTCTCTTTATCCAGGCTAAATACTGGTTCCGGCAGATCTAATACAATATATCCACTCTTGGGTTTACTTTCAATAAACCCTTCTGCCACCAATTGAAGATAGGCATTTTCAACTGATGTAGTACTTACACTAAGAAAATTTGAAAGCTTTCGAATTGAAGGAAGTCTTGTATTCTTTGTAATTTTCCCAGTGACTATTTCATTTTTAATATAATTGTAGATTTGTACATAAAGTGGAACATCAGTGTTCTCGTCGATAAATGGAAGTATTGGCATTTTTATCATCTGTCCTTTTAATAATTGTAAATCTGTATATTTTTTGATATACAGTTTTGTGTTATTTATTATTATAAGTTAATTAGTTTGATAATTCACACTCTTTTATTGAAAATAAATGATTTGAAAAGGAGTTATGATTAGATGAAACATCAAATCTTAAATGAAATAAAGAACGTAGAAGATGAAATTGTCTCATTATTATCTCAAATGATTCAAATCCCAAGTGTTAACCCACCAGGAGAATATGAGGCGATATGTGACTTCCTTTATGAAAAATTAACAAGTTATGGCTTTGACGATGTTTATGTTTTACCTGTCCCAGAAAACCTAATCAAACAAAAGGGTCTACAGACGAACAGACAAAATTTGATTGCAACATTAAAAGGCGATGGTACTGGGCCTTCACTTATTTTAAATGCCCACTTAGACACAGTCCCAGAAGATGATCATAGTATGTGGACATTTCCACCATTTTCGGGATTGATTCATGATGGAAAAGTTTTTGGTCGAGGGGCAACTGACTCTAAAGGCCGACTTGCAGCTTATATTGGTGCTGCACTTGTACTTAAACGAGCAGGCATTCCTCTATCCGGTGATCTTATCATTGCTGCAACTTGTGATGAAGAAACGGGTGGAGAATTAGGAGCAGGCTACTTAGCAAGTAATGGATTAATCGAAGGTGATTTTGCGCTAGTAGAAGGATATAGCCAAGAAATTATCCATGCGATGGCTGGTATGACTCAATTAATCATTAAATCAGTCGGAGTTCCTGCCCACTCTGGTTTTAAATGGAATGGAATCAATGCAATTGAAAAGATGGCAAAAGTAATTAATGGCTTAGAAAAATTACAATCCGATCTTATGAACGAACCATCCAACATTAATGGAATGAAGTATACAACTATTAACGTTGGCGTTATCTCTGGCGGAACAAAGTCGAATGTAGTTCCTGGAAGTTGCGAAATTGAAGTGGACTTACGAATCATTCCAGAACATTCTATTGATTCAATCGTTGAACGTATCGAGAACATGGTATTTAACTTAAAAGTAGATGACCCAGATATGAATATCATTATTCAGAAAAAAGGGGAAGCAGAAACAACACCGACAATCATCGAACGCAACCATCCGATTATTGAAGCTCTCCAAAAAGCGAGTATAGCAATGAATAATGTTGAACTACCAATAGTTGGAGTTATGGGGCAATCTGACTCTAGATGGTTTATTCAAAATGGAATTCCTGCTATTAATTATGGACCAGGAACTCCTACAAACCGTTTACATGGATATGATGAATATATGGAAATCAGTGATCTTCTTAATACCGTGAAAGTCATTTCATTATTTTGTCTAAATATAGTAAATCAAACAGTAGAAAGCGAGGTTAAAAGATGAGGACAACGAATCAAATAGAAGTAGAGCCTTTTTTAAAAACATTATCTATTTCTGCTTTTACAATAAACAATACCGAAACTGAACTCTATTTAAGCATGAATAAAACGGGCACATATAATCTGTGGAAAATGAATTTATCAGATCAAAACAAGTTAAGCCAACTTACTTTTCATAATCAAAAAACGTCCGAAATAGCTGTTGTACCTACTAAAGATTCGAATTATGATACCATCTATTTTACTAGTGATAGAGATGGGAATGAACTATCTCATATATACACTATTACAACAAATGGAGAAAAATGGAAGGATATTAGAACCAATCAAGAAAGTATGTATTTCCTTACAAAAATTTCAGAGGATGGAAAAAGACTATATTACTCTTCGTCAAAAGACAATCCTCTTTATCTATCTATCTTTTCCTATGATTTAATCAGTAATGAAGAAGTTGTATTACATAAAGGAAGCGAAGCAGAAACTAGACTTTTAGATGTAAGTCCTAATGAAAAGATGATTGCCTACTTTGTACGGAAGAACCATAGCAATATGAAGCTCTATATCAGAAATGAAGAAAGCGAAATTGAAGTCATTTCAAACCCGGTTGAACCGTATAGGATTTCTAATCTTATCTTTATCTCTAATGAAATTGCCTACTTTACCACCAACTATATGGAGGAATATACGTACCTTGCTAAATTCGATCTTTCTTCTGGACAATTTGAAAAGGTAATAGAAATCGATAAAGAAGATATTGAATATCTACACTTTAACCCTTCTACTCATTCTGTCTATTTTCAAACAAAGTCTGGCCCTGTCGATAAACTTTATACCTACCATTTAGAAAATAAAATAGTAAAAAATATCAATCTTCCAACTGATACCATCCAGCAATTTTTTATAACTGAAAACGGAAATATCTATATTTGTGGTTCATCTCCAACCATACCTAGTAGCATTTATAAGAAAACGCCATTAAATGATTGGGAGTGTATACTAGAAAATTCTGTCCCTAATATCCCAACTAAAACGCTAGTAAATCCAGAACGTATGACATATAAGTCTTTCGATGGTGTAGAAATAGAAGCAATGTATTATAAAGCAGATGAATCTATTAGCAACAACCATACGATAATTTATACACATGGTGGCCCTCAGTATAACGAACAAAATAGTTACTTTGGACTTTTTCAATATTTACTCCAACAAGGTTTTAGTATTTTTGCTCCTAACTTTCGAGGAACACCTAATTATGGAACCTCTTTTCTGAAAATGATCGAAAGAGATTGGGGTGGTGGACCACGTTTAGATATCCTTTCTGGAATCGATCAGCTAATCGAAGATGGGAAAGCAACTGAAGAGAAAATTATTACTTTAGGCTTTAGTTATGGTGGATATATGTCCCTTCTTTTATTTGGACGCCACCAGGATAGATTTAAAGCATGTGTAGACGGGTTTGGGCCTAGTAGTTTATTTACTTTGATTCAGACATGTCCACCACATTGGGCAGAACGAATGGACACATGGATTGGTAACCCTACTCGAGATAATGAAAAATTAATAGAACACTCACCTATTTCTTATGTAGACAATATTCGTAAGCCCCTCCTTATTCTTCAAGGAGCGAATGATCCACGAGTAAAACAATCTGAGTCCGATCAAATGGTTTTAGCTTTACAGAACAAAGGAATAGATGTTGAGTATGAAGTATTTTATGATGAGGGACATGGTTTTTCAAAACTTGAAAATGAGATATATGCCTATAAACGTATTAGTGAATTCTTAATGCGAATAACTGAGGAATAGAAATAGAGATAGAGATGTATCTAGTATGCGAATAAATGAAAGCCAGGGATCCTAAACCCCTGGCTTTTTCACACCATAATCTCTTTAGCTTCCGCGTCGTCAGCCTTATGTATAAAATAAGTTAACATATTGAATATCATTGTCTTTTGTTGGTACGTCATCCATATCGTTCCTATTTCAGATGATAAAGCTTCGGTTTCTCAGGCATATAAGGTAATCCTCCAACAAATTATTTATACTCAACCTTTTGCAATCTTTAGGTTTTACCTAGTATGGAAAATCATGAATAAAAAATTTGATGGTACATAGTTAGTTAGCATTTTAATTCAATGGAAAACAGTAGGGTTCATTACTTTCTAATCTTTTCAATTACTTCAATCCTCCAGGCTTCCTCTTTGTTTTCAAACATACCTTCTCCCTTAGCCATGACAAACTGATAATTATAATGTTTTATGTCTTCATTCGTTTGATAAGTTAGGTATACTTTATTCCCTTCGGCCCTGAATTTCTTTAGTTCTTGAATTGCATTAGGAACCCATTCAAAACTTCTTCCGTTAAACAAGAATTCGCAAGGACATGTAGCATCAGTGCCTGAATAACTAAAACCAAGACCTCTTGTATTTAAGAAATAGTCGTGTGTCTCCTTGAAAGTTTTTGAAACCTGATAGGATTCAACCGTACTTATCGCACCAAGAAAGTCTTGATAATTAACTGTCGTCTTTAATCCTTCAACTTCTTTCTCTAATTCTGAAAGTTCACCTACTAACCTCTTATTCTCATGTTCTAGTGATTCTACCGAGTTTGATTTATTCTCATCTTCCTTCTCTAGACTAGCGACCTGTTCAACTAACTTGTCCTTTTCACTTTGCAGTATCACTGCTTCTTCAGAAATACGATGGTTATCAAACATTGCAATCCCTGTTATGATTACTAAAATAACTAAGGCATACGTTTTTACGCTTTTCTTCAAATGAAAGACCCCTTCCAACATTAAAACTAGATTAAATGCAATAATACTATAACTATACGGATAAAAAGATGTGAAGATTCAGTTACCCTTATTTCGTATTGTTAACATGCAAAAAAGAGCCCTATGATGAGCTCTTATCTGTTTTATTTTATATTCAAAATACTATTTGGTATCAAATGCCATTACTTCTGATATAAAATCGTTTGAGCAACTCCGATAAAATACTCTGATTCAACAATAATATGATGCAAAACAACTTTGGCTGTTGGATTCGAGCTAATCGGTTCACTTTCTTCCATCAGTACTCGGCAAAAATTAATGAATAGTTGACTCTGCTGTAAGCAAAATGTAACAAGCTGCATGATATCTTGATAAAGTGCCGGGGAAACTTCCCCTTTTGAACGTTTAACTGTTTGAATATACCTTATTACTTGTTGATGTGCCTCAGCAAAAGCTTTTTCCCATTCCTTAAGAGCCTCAACATACTTCTGTTCAAGATTTCCTACAAGCTCTCGAATAACAACTGTATGTTCCTCTTCTTGGTGCTTCCAAAACTCAGCCTCATCAAGAACTCGCAGCGGCATTTGGTTCCCATAATAATATTGCATAATCCGTCCCCCATTCTATTAATCTCGTTTACTATATATTCCATAGGACATAGATATAGAACGTAAATAGGGCATCACTGCTTTTTTCAATTGATCCACTTTTAGCCGTAATTCAAGTCACCTATTCTTTGATATGCTATATAAAATTTAACACCTAGTTACTTTAAAATTCTGCAAGAAATTAAGCCTACTTACCTTAACTGGCGTTTAAATACTTTACTTGCGATGAAGAAAGCGATAACCATGATGCCTACGCACCAGGCAAGCGCGGTCCAGATACCATTACCAACAGTCCCTTCATACAAGAGGGCACGAATCGTATCTACGATTAAAGTCACGGGCTGGTTCTCAGCAAACGTCCGAACAATACTAGGCATCGTTTCGGTGGGTACAAAAGCAGAACTGATAAACGGTAGAAAAATTAGCGGGTATGAGTAAGCTGTGGCCCCTTCCAAAGACCCTGCTGTCAAACCAGGAATGACCGCCAGCCATGTCAGCGCCAGCGTAAACAGCACAAGTATCCCAATTACCGCGAGCCAATCCATGATATCAGCATTAGAACGGAAGCCCATCAATAGTGCGACAAAGACAACCACCACAACTGTAAGCGCATTAGAAACAAGCGAGGTCAACACATGAGACCACAATACAGACGAGCGCTTGATTGGCATTGTAATGAATCGCGCCATCAGCCCACTCTTCACATCCGTAAAGAGCCTTAAAGAAGTGTAAGCGACGCCTGATGCAATTGTGATCAGCAAGATTCCGGGTAACAAATAATTAACGTAGTTGTCCGTGCCTGTCTCTATAGCACCACCAAATACATAGACAAACATCAGCATCATCATAATCGGTGTAATCGCCACTGTGATAATTGTATCCGGGCTACGCATGATATTGCGCATTAAACGCCCTAGTAGCACCCCTGTTTTACTTTTCATTTACATTTCCTCCTTTTTTGCCGATGATTGCTAGGAAAATTTCCTCCAATGTCGGCTGCTTCTCGATGTATTCCACTTTCGCTGGCGGAAACATCATCTTAAGTTCGGTAAGGGTACCAGTCGAGATAATTTTCCCACCATGTAGAATGGCAATACGGTCCGCCAGTTGTTCGGCTTCCTCTAGGTACTGAGTGGTCAGTAAGATGGTCGTTCCACCGCTGGCAAGCTCCTTGACGATTTCCCAGACTTCAATTCGCGCTTCTGGGTCAAGCCCTGTAGTCGGTTCATCTAGAAAAATGACTGCTGGATTCCCTATCAGGCTCATGGCAATGTCAAGCCTGCGCTTCATCCCACCAGAGTATTTGTCAGCACGGCGGTTGGCTGCTTCCGTCAAGTTGAATCTTACAAGCAGATTGTCGGCGACTTGAGCAGGATCGGACACTCCCCTTAACTTGGCAATCATCATTAGATTTTCCCGCCCGGTTAGTATGCCATCTAAAGCTGCAAACTGACCTGTTAGGCTGATGCTCTGGCGAACACGATCCGGCTGACGCAAAACGTCAAAGTTGCAAATATTTATTTCGCCACCATCTGGCTTTATTAATGTTGAAAGGATGTTGACTATTGTTGTCTTGCCCGCTCCATTTGAGCCCAACAGTGCGAATATTTCACCACGATGCACATCAAAATCCACCCCCTTCAAAACTTCCCTCTCTTTGAAGGATTTTTCTAACCTCTTTACAGAAATTGCTGGATTGCTCATAATTTTCCTCCTTATAAAAGTGCAACAAAGCTTCTTGAAAGAACCGGAAATTAGGTAGCTTTGTCTGATAGGCACGCTAGTTACTCGAGTACAACAAAGTTGAGTAATTATCCGGTCAAGAGCCTTGTGTAGATAGTTTAAATTTTCAAAAATGAACTACTTAGTGTGACAGGTATTCAGTATCACTTACTACCGATGTAAAAAATTACTGAATAGGTGAGATGCCAATTCTCATTAAATAATCATCTATTCAGTCGATATTTTCTATTAAATTTGCTATTTCCCAATCGTATCGTTCAACTTCTGGCGATATTTGTCTTTCCAAGTTTTTGTGTCCTTCACCAGTTCGTCGCAAAAAGCGGCCACGTCCTCACCCGTGAGGTCAGTGACTTTCCTACCATCCACAGCACCTTCCTCGAAGAGATCAAGAATAGCGCAAAAAATACGACTAGTTTCCTTCCAATCAGTGAGGCCACTAGCGGTCCACATGTATTGTTGGATGGCTTTGTAAGCGTTATGGTATTCATTTGGAAGTGCTTTTGCACGCGCCTCCATTGCCTTCCATTCTCGTTTTTCTTCTAGACTTCCAATAATTTTTTCTAAAAAACTCATCTTACTTCTCTCCTTTTGATATCTTTAGTTTTGAGTTCGTTAATTTTACTTGAAACGAATTCCCATTTTGTCCAAAAAACTTCAAGTTGCTTTTGACCTGCTGCATTGAGTTTGTAAAATTTTCTAGGTGGCCCCATAGTGGATGGCTTTTTCTCGATGTCTACTAGATTGTTTTTCTCAAGCCTCATGGTAATCGTATAAACAGTTCCTTCAACTACATCAGTGAAGCCAAGTTCTCGAAGCTGTTGCGTGATTTCATAACCGTAAGTTTCTCCACGACTGATGATTTCAAGCACGCACCCCTCAAGGACCCCTTTAAGCATTTCCGTAATATTTTCCAAGAATTCACCCCCCATTGTATTTCACATACTTTCTTTATTACTATGTTTCACAGGTATTTTGTACTACTGATATTCAGTATTACTTACTACTGGTATATAGTAATGCAGAATAGTGTCACTTGTCAACAATAAAACGTGAATGGGGAAAGTTTTTCCCATTTATAACAACAAAAATAGAGGTACAAAATTGTACCTCCAAATATTCTGAATTTGTTATTTTTTCCTTCTAAGTCCAAACGGATAAATGTTAAAAAGGAACCTCTTAATTTAACGATTAATAAGCTGTTTCTTCGTTATTAAGATTCAACTGCCAGATTGTACCGAATTTATCAGTAACTTGACCATAGAGCTTTGCCCAAAAGGTTTCTTGAAGCTCCATGCCTACTGTTCCACCTTCTTTAAGACGATTAAAAACAGATTGAAGCTTGTCCGCGTCAAAAGAATGATAAGCTAGGCTTATGTTGTTTCCAACCGTAAACGGTGAACCAGGGAACGTATCTGAAAACATCACATTACTACCTTCAACATTGATGCGAGCATGCATAACTAAATTCTTCGCTTCTTCCGGGAGTGGATATTCTGGGTTTGGAGGGTTCTCTCCAAACGTCATAATTTGTGGTTGTTCCGTCCCAAAAACTTCAGCATAAAACTCTACTGCTTCACGACAATTTCCATTAAACGTTAAATAAACATCAACAGCCATTTCATTCACTCCCTATTATATACTACACATTTAAATGAATCTTCTTACATTGTAACCATTAAAAGCTATAGATAACATCTTTTCTTTTGAACTTTGGGAAGGGTTCTATTAAAACAGAGCCAGAGATCATCCTATAATCTCTGGCCCTTCTACATTCATATACATTTCCTTTAACATCTTTTTCGCCCGAAGCATCCTTGTTTTTATCGTAGAAAGGTTAATATTCAAATGTTGTTCGATTTCTTTCAATGATTGATTTTTAAAGTAGTAGAGCCTAAGAACCTCTTGATATTTCGAAGGCAGCAATTTTAATTTATCTAAGACTTCTTCTTGATCACAACGGTCTAACACCTCTGATTCTGGTGTAAATTCTTCCTTATCCATAAAAAGCTCGATATCTTCATGCAGCACATCCCTCTTGCGGTAGCCTTTTCGTAAATAGTCTATACAATGATTGGTAGCAATTCGATACATCCACGTATGAAAAGAGCATTTACCGTTAAACGTTTTATGTGCTAAATAGCATTTTATAAGAATTTCATGGGTAAGATCTTCCGCTACATAGTTATCTTTGACATATGAAAGTGCAATGGAATATACCTTCTGTTTATATTCTGTATATAGCTCATTTACTTTTTGTTCATCTAGTAATTCCGGTTTCATAGTACCCCTCCTCTTTCCCTAGAAAAAGAGATTACATTCCTGTATAACAATTCATCCCTCTAAAAGTAGGAAGGAAACTACCGTTCATGTATCTACTATTTTACAAATAATTGATGCAGATATATTTCAAATTTAACTTTCTCATTTAATGAATCTTTGAAAACGACTTGGCCGCTAAAAAGTTTTTCACCCGTGCTAACATCAGCTACAATTACAAACATATTCCCATCTGCATTCATTTGGGATGAAGCAGCATAGAACTTCCCGTCTTTAACGGTCACGATTGGTTGGTATATTGGACCTATTACGCTTGGCAGTTGAATACGAAAAGCTTTATCAGCCTGATTTTCTCCTAAATGATATGGAGTGACAACAAGCTCTTGCCCATCTATGCTCGTATGGTAAAGTGTACCATCAAATGAACTAAGTTGAGTCTGATTCAAACTCAAATCTGATATATTTAATGTTTCTTTTTCTTTTGATAACAGGTTAAAAGAGACGATTTCATGAGTGGCCTCTTCTACTCTAGTAGATTCCATGTCTTCAGTTATTTTTTCTTCAGTGATTTGAAAAATCAAGTTTTCATTCGCTTGTGTAGGACTTGATTCAATTAACTGAGCATAGGTATAGGTATTATCTTGACTCTTAGTAAATTGAAGAATCGATTCTTTATGGCTAATTTTTTGATTTTCTAGATCGATTGTATAAAGATAATGCTCGCCATAAGAGTTATGATTACTCTTCATATTATTTCGGGTAATAAGAATTAAATCGTCCTCGATTATTTGTACATCCTCCACATGAATATAATTTAATTCTTTGCTGTCAGGAACTTTAACCATAAACGAATTAATCTTATTATTTCCTTTATTTAATACAGAAATCTCAAATGAAAAATCACGGGATCTTAATGGACCAACATCTTCTACCATTGCATAAGCTAGAACCTGATCATTTTCAAAATACGATTCAACCCATGTACTTTTACCACGCATGAAGCTACGATATTCTTCTTGTAACTCTTTAATCACCATCTGGTAAGATCCTATCACTTGATTTAGAAAGGAACGACTGTTGTAGACAGATCCTTCTGCACTGATTTTCACGTTTGAACTTACATAGTTCATATAGGACATATCTGTATAAGATCCCTCTAACACCAATGACTCTATCTCTTCGGGATTACCGCTTACAGTTTGAATCTCAAACTCTGGGAATTGTTCCTCTGACCAAGCCGAATTCACATAGAATGTTCCTAAGCTAAGCACGATTACAGCGATGATTGCAGTAGTTTTCCAGTATTTTCTCATGTTCCACACTCCTTAAACGGTAATCTTTTTCCTTAATAAAAATCCACTCAACAGAACGGATGCTGCGAATACAATCACACCCATTAAGACGACAAGTACAAACAATTCAACTGGATAGAAAAATTGATTAAAAACAAACTCGTGTAATAGAATTGGTAGAATCAATAATAGGATAGCTGCACCGCCGTACAATACACCCGCAAAAATCCCTTTCCACTTGAAACTTCTTTCTAATAGAATCGCTGTGAATAGAATTGATACACCCATTAATCCTGCTCCATAAAATAAAATCAGTTCAATAAAATTACTTGGAATAATAATCGATAATTCAGGCATGCTGGTTAAAATTTGAAGGACACCTATGTCGCTCCTGAACTCAGCTGGGACCATCAGTTTCATGACCCACATTTCAATAGGCAGGAAAATAAGTTGAAAGGCAACCAAACCAACAGTCAGGATTAGGATTGTCGTAATCTTGGCAAAAAAGATATTCAATCTTGTTGTTGGAAGCATCAATAATCGGTAAATAAATGTATTTTTTCCAACCCAATCACGGTACCAGATCAGGAAGATATAAAATCCTACACCAGCCACACATAATGCGATAGGACCCATGAACCACGTACTTCTTACAACTTGTAGAAAACTCATTTGGCCGTAAGACGCTAGAAACTGAGCACTTGATAGCATCTGTTCATACATTTGATCATTCGCAATCGAGAGATATCTTCTTGATTCAACAACCACGCCTATCATTTGTAAAACAAGTGTTATTCCTAGTAAAACTGCAAATAGTTTGGCAACTCTATTAAATTCAAAATTCACTAACTTCATGTAATTCATCATCTCTGATACACCTCTCTCATCACATCAATGACAGATTTTCCTTCCAATTCACGAGCATCTTCTGCGCTAAACTCTTTTGTAACCATTCCATCATCAAGCAGGACTACCTTATCTAGTAAATGCTCAATATCTCCTATTTCATGTGTCGTTATGATTACGCCTCGATTCTCAATCAAATGACTCGTGAACACATTGGCGATTTCCTCACGACTGAACATGTCAATTCCAGAGAACGGCTCATCCATTAATACATAATCAACGTCAAGTGCTAAACCAAGTAAAAGATTGACCTTTGCTTTGTTTCCTTTTGATAAAGAAGATACTCGATCACTTTGATTTAATCTGAAAAAACCAAGTAATTCGTTCGCACGCTCCTGATTCCAACACGTATAGAAATCTCTCATAAACTCCATTGACTCTGCAATCGTCATATGTGGAAGCATCGTAATAGCATCAGGAATAAAGGTAATTTTTTCGAACGAATGTTTATCTAATGGTTCCCCATCGATTAAGATTTGTCCTTTACTAATGGGAGTAAGGGCCATAATTGCATTTAAGATAGTTGTCTTCCCCACTCCATTTATTCCAATTAAACAAGTGATTTCACCCTTGTTTGCTGTAAAAGATACACCCTTTAAAATTTTCTTAAACCCGTATTTCTTTTCAACACCTATTACTTCAATCATGATTAAGCCTCCTTATCGTGGGCAGTCGTATACTTATCTCTAACCAGTTCAAGAAGCTCCTCAACTGGCGCATTAATCGAACGAACAGAGGTAACAAACTGATCAACCGCTTCAATAAGCAGCTCCTCTCTAACCTTACCTAATACCTTACTATCTGTTGTGATTTTACTTGGGTAATTCTTCTCTGTATAAATCAACCCTTGTTCCTCCATTTCCTTATACGCCCTTTGCGCTGTATTAGGATTTACTTTCATTCGGTTTGCGAGCTCCCGTCTAGACGGAATTTCTACTCCTGGCTCCAATTCTCCAATTGCGATCTTTTCCTTAAAATAACGAACTATCTGCAAATAGACTGGATCACGGTTATTAAAATTTACATTCATCGAAACAACTCCTATACGACCTATTAGATGTTACCTAACCAAGGTGTGTGTATTAAGCGGTTCATACATCATAGGTGTATTATATGGTTCATACACTTTACTTGTCAATCCTATTTTGTAAAATTATTCTAATAGTAAGCATTTAACGTACTAGAGTTGAAGATGAAACAGAGGGACGGACCCAATGTTTGCTCCGTTTAGCGAAACGAAAGAAACATGAGGTCCGTCCCTCTGTTTTAATGTAACCGAAATTTTGTGTTGGTTTAGGTGCTCTCTTGCTAGTTAATAATAAAGCTAAGATGTTAAATATTGCAGGGAAGGTGAAAGTGTTGAGTCAGGTCGATTTGTTTGAGTCGCTTGTTGAGAAAAGAGTACAGTTTAATAATGAGATTGATCAATATTGGGAGCAGTTTTCGAACATAGATACATGGCAGTTTTGGGCGTGTGTGGCTATGTTAATCATACCTCTAATTATTTTGTTTGTATTGCTAGATCGAACAAGAGTATTTGAAATAGGTTTTTATGGTTTTTCTATCCATGCTATCACATTATATTTAGATACATACGGCATAAAAGAAGGGTTATGGGGATATCCTTTCCAATTGTCACCTTATATTGTTTCTAACTTCACGTTAGATGCTTCATTGATACCTGTTACCTTTATGCTCATTTATCAATTTACTTTCCATAGAAGTAGGTTATTCTATATTTCTAATCTAGCAGGTATTATTGCGTTTGCATTTATTCTTAAACCAATTTATGAAAACTAAATTTCTTTTGGATGGCTCCTCATATGAATTATATAAAGCTCTCTCTATATTATTTAGCTGCCGTTTTTACTTCCATCATACTTGTTAAAATTTTTCACTCTCTTTATAAACCAAAAGTGTAATGAAACACTCGCTTTTGGTTTATAAAATTATACGCTTAAGTAGTCAGTTTCTAAGAAGCATAGGAATCGACTTTTTAAGTTTAATATTGCATATTAAGCTGTAGCCTCGTTAATTACCCTTCACCGTAGTATTCAGCAAAATATAAAAAAACAAATCTCCTTACAAGATAGTTTCTTAGCTCTCCTTGTGTCGCTGTTTCAATTGGTGGTTTTGTTAGGGTATATGCTTTAGCATTTAGTTCAGCAAATTTATCTTTATCAACTTCATTATGATAAACATCATCAATAATCGCTGAAGTTAAAGCGGCTTTTGGATATCCCATAAAAAACACTTTTGTTCTTAGTGCTGTATTTGGTGTTGAGTGTAATAATAAAAAAATTACTGCTACACCTATTAAAAAGATTACCTCTTTCTTTAAAAACAACTTTTTGATTGCTTTTATCACTTAAATAAATACCTCCTTACTCAAAATTGTATAGCTATCCTGCTAGTTCAATGAATAATCCCTACAACATTCCCCAGAGTAAATTAATCTGAGCAGTAAGGAAGTAAAAAAGCAATCCTATGGAAACCACCTTGATTATTTGTTTTGGAGACTGATATAAAACAAAAATCATGGCTATCCAGAGTGAAAATTCAAGTATATATATAATATCAAAATACCAAAATCCAAATGCAAAAGCCTGCCTTGAAATAAACATGATTTCTGGTTAACATCTCTTTCTTTATTTACGTTTCAAGGGATTGAACTTTTCAATGCCTTTATTGAACTTTATAAAGAAAATAAGTAATGGATAACTTTTCTTGTTAAGTGTATAGGTAAAAGCCAGAGATTCTAGTCTCTGGCTTTTTTTCGTCAATCTATTTATGGAATATTCAGCCTGCTATTAACCAATAATTTCTTTTGCAAGAGGTGGTTTTTCCATCCATCCGTGTTTAATTAGAAGTTTAGTGCCATCTTCTCCATACTTTGCAACTTCCGCAGCTAGTCGAGTAAAATCTAATCCAATGTCTCGTTTTATTGAATTAGAAATCGCATTTCCATAATTACTAAGTCCTTGGGCATTTAAAAAAGTAACTAAAGTAAGCATTAATTTTTCTGAAAAAGGAGGTTCTTTAGATGATGTGACACCTGTATTCCAAGTATTAGGAACTGGTATCTCTTGTTCTTTAAGATGTTTTGACATTAAGTCTATATGCTTCTCGGCAATATCTTTGCCTCTTATAAAATAGTCTCTTAATTCTCCCTTATCAGTTATTTGGACAAAACTACTTATTAGCGATTGTCCTATTGCATTTGTCATAAGATTATAAAATATACTTGCTATCTCAATTCCAGCAAGAGGTCGTTTATCATTAAACCATCCATTTAAGAAGCTCTCTTTTTTTATAAATTCTACTTCTGTTGGAACAGGAATATATGGAGCTCGTATCCAAAGCCCCTTGGATAGCAACATCCTTCTTGAGTCTTCTAGTAAGATTAATGATTTTGTTAATAAGTTTTTATAAAAATCAAAAATGTCATCTCTTGCAATTGTATTAATGGCTAATGATGCATAATTTAAATTCCCTTTACCGACAAACCACTGAAAATAGAGTATAAAAGGATCAGTGTATAATCTATCAGTTGTAGTAAGAATGTCTGAATCATTAATCCCAACAGGTATTGGGATATTATCTTTACTAAATAAACTTTTTAATGAAATCAGATTATTTTCACATGAATCCAATGCAAATTTATTTACTTTTTTTATTTCTGGATCTTCCACTATTTTATCAAAATAGGTTAACATACAGTGGTTTAATGTTTCAGCTTGGTAAGTAGACCAAAGATATCCAATTTCAGAAGCAGTCATATCAATTTTGATATTCTCCATTTTCTATACCACCCTTCTTATTATAAAGGTAGTATCTTCAAAATAATTACCATTTATGAAAGTCAACTCTTCATACCTAGCTACTGATTGCAGCTTACTCACGAGAAGAACGCATGGTATATACTATGTCATATGGGGTAAATTAAATGGCTGTAATCAACTTAAACTAATTATTTTTCTAAAAAGCTAAATCTACTAAAACTTGATATTTCCATATATACCTCGTTTCTAATCAATCCCATACGACATGTTTGCCCTAGAAAACGTAACGTTTGCGCCACTTCTACCCTGACAAACATCAACCTGTGCCTATGTCCCATGAACCAACTTTTAAATTTTTCATACACTGTTTATAAATGAATTAAGTAGGGTGTTTAAATGGAACATGATAATAAAAAAATTGAAAAGGTTGATGTGGCATCTCACGCTAAGGAAAAGCCCACAAACCAAATCGCAGTTCAGCACGCATCTTCAGGGAATAATGAGGCCAAGGCAACAGTAATTCAATATAACCTTAATACTACCTCTGATCATATCTATAGTATGATTATGTTGTACATGACTAGTTTACTTCAACAACGAACACATTCAGCGAGTTCAAAAGAGTTTGAAGAAAAGGTAGAAAAAGTAGAAAAATGGATAGAAGAATTGATAGACGAAGAAAAAGCATTTCGCAAAAGAGTGTTAGAGGAACTATCAAAACAAAAAACAGATTGATAAAGCAGCTCCTTATACAAGGGCTGCTTTTTCACTTTGCTACATAACTAGCAATCCTTTACTAGAGATACAGCTACGACTTGACTTTGTTGGATAAAGACAAGCTGATTTTCTTCAAAAGGTCCAGTTGCTTCGGTTAACCGAATAGGAATTGCATCAAAGTCTTCTGGAAAAAGATCTTCGATTGGGTTTTCGGCAAGTTCAACTCTAAATCCTCTAAATTCCGAACCATCAACTGTCAATATTAGAAGCTCTTTCATCATGTTTAATCCCTCCTCTCAATTTATCTATATGTTTTACTAGTAGAATTTCTTGGACAAAGAGCCATTCTCGTAAAAATGTGTTTTCACATAGTTAGTTCGTCCATACATGTCCTACTTGCGAGGAATAACATATAATTGAGCACCGAAAGGAGGAACTAGTATGGAAAATGAAAAAAATAAAAAAAGTAAGTTTGCAGCAGCCGATGCTGATAAGCTGTCATCAGCTGCGGCTAGTGGTGGACCTGATGGTGGAAGTGCCGCAGCTTCTAGTGCTAAAGATCATGCAGCAGGTGCGGCAGGTAGTGATGATGCAGCAGCTGCTGCAACCGATGCTGGTCGTCATGCAGCAGCTGCTGCCGGTAATGACGATGCCGACGCTGCTGCAGCCGACTCCGATTCAAGTAGACATGCCGCAGCTGCTGCTGGTAATGAAGATGCTGATGCTGCCGCATCTGATGCAGCAGCAGGTGAAAATTCTTCTTCAGCTGCAGGTACTACATCAGCAGCTTCCAGTGGGAAAAATGCTGCAGCCGCTGCAGGAGCAAATGCTGATGCGGATGCCGATGCCGATGCTGACGCGGATGCCGATGCTGACGCTGATGCCGATGCCGATGCCGATGCCGATGCTGACGCCGATGCCGATGCCGATGCCGATGCCGATGCCGACGCGGATGCCGATGCCGATGCCGATGCCGATGCTGACGCCGATGCTGACGCCGATGCTGATGCCGATGCAGATGCTGCTGCGGATGCCGATGCTGACGCCGATGCTGATGCCGATGCCGATGCTGCGGCTGCCGCTGCTGCAGGGTCAGCCACAAACATTGTCGTTCAGTCTGTGACCTCAGGAAACAATACAGCAAGTAACTCAATTACTATTGAGTAAATGTATTATAAAAAGAAAGGAGGATAATAATGGGTAATGAAGAGGAACGTAATGGTGCACCTGAGGAAAAAAGCTCAGAACTAACATCAAAGAATGCAGACGCGGATGCAGATAAGCAGTCAGCTGCTGCTGCTGGTGGGGGTACGGACGGTGGCGATGCAGCTAGTGCAAGTTCAGGAAAACATGCAGCTTCAAGTGCTGGGAGTAATGATGCAGGAGCTGCAGCATCAGATTCTGAAATTCATGCAGCCGCCGCAGCAGGTAATGATGATGCAGATGCTGCTGCAACTGATGCTTCATCTAATCGACACGCTGCCGCAGCTGCAGGAAATGAAGATGCCGATGCTGCTGCAGCTGATGCCGCAGCTAGTGATAATGCTTCATCAGCTGGAGGTAATACATCATCGGCAGCAAGCGGTGTGAGAACATCTGCTGCAGGTGCTGCCGATGCCGACGCGGATGCCGACGCGGACGCTGACGCAGGTACGGATGCCGGAGCTGATGCCGATGCTGATGCCGATGCTGATGCAAATGCGGACGCTGATGCGAATGCTGATGCCGATGCTGATGCCGATGCTGATGCCGATGCTGATGCAGACGCTGATGCCGATGCTGCCGCTGATGCGGATGCCGATGCTGATGCTGATGCGGACGCTGATGCTGATGCCGATGCTGATGCTGACGCGGATGCTGATGCTGATGCTGCTGCAGGAGACGCAACAAATATTGTCATTCAACATGTTGCTTCTGGAGATAACACTGCTACAAATGATATTAAAATAAAAAGAAGATCATAGTTTTCTAGTAATCAACTACATTTATAAAAATGTCTAGAAACTCAGAGACGGTCCTTATGTTCTTCGCTTAGCGAAATGAAAGAAACATGAGTTCCGTCCCTCTAAGTTTTCAAGCTCAAAATTTATATTTCTTACTTAATTGGTAAATAATATCCATGAGGTGACGAAATGGAAAAGGATAAATTAAAACTCACATCCTCCGAAATAGGTACTTTGTGGGGGGAGTATGTGAACGGAACAATGACTGATGTTGTAAATCGATATATGGTCTCTATTATTGAAGATGAGCAAATAAAAAACATTTTTGAGGATGCTATTACTACATCTGAAAAACAAAAGAGACAAATCGTAACTTTTATAGAGAATGAGGGATTTCCAGTTCCGATTGGTTTTACTGAATCTGACCTTTTTAAAGGTAAACCGAGATTGTTCACAGATATTTTTTGCTTAAATTATTTACATATCATGACATTACATGGTTTGCTGGGGCACAGCACTTCATTAGGGGTATCGGTTCGTAAAGACTTAAGAGATTTTTATGACTCTTGTGATAACGATGCGAAAAAGATGTATCATCAAACCATTGAGTTATTACTTGAGAAAGGAAACTTTCAAAGAGACCCTTTATTTTATCCAGCTCAAAACCCTCAATTTATTATCAGTCAAGATTTCACAGATGGATTTTTCGGAAAGGGTAGAAAATTAGCTGCGACAGAAATCATTAGTATTTCTTTCAATCTTAAAAAGAGCATTATGGCTAAAACCCTTTCTATCGCATTCAGTCAAGTCGCACAATCGAAAAAAGTAAGAAAGTTTTTAACTGATTCTCAGAACACAGCTGATGGTCAAATAAAAACATTTTCAAAAATAATGCAAACGGATAACTTACCAGTTCCGAAATCTTTGGAAACAGAAGTGACTACTTCGACCGACTCTCCTTTTTCGGATAAGTTAATGTTGTACCATATCGGATTCTTATTCCAAGCTGCTCAAAACTATCATGGGGCAGGTCTTGCATCAGCCATGCGAACAGACCTTGTGACAGCATATGAGGGTACTATCCTAAAAAATCTTTTGGTAACAAAGAAATGGTTTAATCTCATGGTTCAAAATAAATGGCTAGAACAGCCACCACTTGCTCCTAACCGAACTGAAATTGCAAAAGAAGTGTAGTTAGAAACGTGGGGACGGACCTTACGTTTCCTTCGTTTTGCGAAACGAAAGAAACATAAGGTCCGGTCCCTATGTTTTCAAAATATACCTGGTATTATAAAAGCAAAAAATAGCCCGTTACCTATCCCATGTATAACTGCGGCAACCCAAGTGCTTTGGTATTTTTGCGCCATATATGATATGAGGAAGCAGGTTGGAATAAGAACAATATAGTTCCATTTCAAAAAGGCATGAAAAAAGAATAGCCATAATGTGGCATGAATAACCCATGCCCATTTCCCAAAGGCGAGTTCCTGCCTGGGGAGAATATACCCTCTCCACCAAAATTCCTCACCTAAAATATTGCAAGAAAGACAAACTAACCACACTAACAAAATCCACCAATTTCCTTCTAATGGAATGCCCATAAACTCAGTAAATGGTAAGACGAGCGTTTTAGTAGGGTCTATAAATTCAGGAAGGATTTCCGGTGGTGAAAATAACGGAATTGAAGCTAATATTTTACTAGTAAATTTTAATAATTCCTCTAAAACTATTATCAATAGAAATGTGCCTATTGATATAAGCCACATTTTTCGATTCATCGCTTGAAGACGAAATCTCTTTACTATTGCCACAATAGTGAAAGGATTTCCTTCAATCCTATATGCAATTAACGCTGCAAAGAATAATAACCCTAACAGCCCGTAAAGTGCTAAAGGAAAACTTAAGATTAATGGAACACCCATTCCATCTAGATAAGGTACACCGTAGTAAATGTTGATATACAGAATGACACTTGGAATACCAAAGTAAAGCAATGATTCACCCAAATACATTGGTTTTATTTCTTTAAAACTCACTTTTGCATTCTCCTCTTCTAACTTCTAAATAGAAGTACATTTCCTTCCAAATTATATTACCAGAAATAAACAATTACTTCAGTAATAATTTTAGCTCTAATGTTCGAAAAAAAGCTGGAAATCCCCAATTGGATCTTCAGCTTTTTCTCTAAAAAATTTATGAAACTGGTGATTTTCCCCTCTACAACGTCTCAAAAGGTCCTCGTATAGATCTACGATGCATTATGTGAGCTAACTAAAAAAATGCTTATGTTTTATTCAAACTTTTCGTTGTAATATTCACGTAATTCACGTGCATTATCTTCCCATACTATTGTACGACTATGGATTAATTGATCAAGAACATCCAAGCATCTATGCCATCCTGCCGCTGTATATATCGCCATTGTTCGGTCATCAAATGTGTGACAAAATGTCAAGATACATCCTTGATCCTCTTCATGTATGCTTATCTCTATCAAATCATCAACTTCCCGAAAACAAAAAGAATTTGGAGGGTTTAGTTCAGTAATAACTGCCTCATAAATTGATCCTTCACCATCATCGAACTTTATCTTTCCACCAACACTAATATTCATCTCTCCAGTTGCAAATGGATACCACTGAGTGAAGTAATCAGGATCCGTTATAAAACGAAATACTTTTTCGGGACTAAATGGATATTTACGTTCAAAAACCAAAACGTGTCTTCCTTCTTTTTCATGGAGACTGCCATAGGTACTCACCAATTTTACCCCCTATACTCGAATAAATTACAGTTTCAGTTTCATATACTTTCACAAGGCTGAGCATTCATATATTACTTTAGGCAAATACCTATTAAAAACATCAAAAAGGAAGATTTAGTTGCCATGAAACTCCAAAGCGATCATTTAGCCAGCCAAACTTTTTACTGAAACCATAATCGTTTAAAGGCATAAGTTCTTGCCCACCTTCACCCAGTTTCTCATAAAGATTCTCAAGTTCTTCTTCACTGTTACAAGTAATAAAGATAGAGAAAGATGGTGTAAATGTGAATTGATGCTTGACATAACTGTCAATACACATAAATTCCTGCCCTTTCAAGCTAAAAGTAGCCTGCATTACGGTCCCTTCAGGTCCAGCTTCATTAGCTCCATATCTAACAATGCTTGTAATTTGAGAACCCTCAATGATGGATGTGTAAAAATTCATCGCTTCTTCCGCGTTCCCATCTTGAAACATTAAAAATGGCGTTACCTTTTCCACTTTTATCCGCCTCCTAATTATTTGAAAAATTTATATGTAATATTAAGTATATTTCATTTCCTTGTTGAAGGAAACACACGGACCTTATGTTTGCTTCGTTTAGCGAGCGAAAGAAATTAAAGATTCGTCCCTCTGTTTTAAAAAAGAAAAATTCTACTAAAACTTAATGTTTTCTTCCACACTCGTTTAAAAATGACCCCCAAACGTCATGTTTGTCTCAAGGAAGCGTAACGTTTGAACTACTTCTTCCCTGGCAAACATCAACTTTACCAGTTGGATAGATTAGTAGGATTTGAATTATTGTATAGCTACCGGCGGAATACATGGTAAGCGCGCTTCCTTTAGGGAAGATCTATGTTGGACATTCAGAAAATGTCTTTTGATGAATTAGTTGAAGTTCACAGGCCTCTTATTTTGCATGTTTTAAAGACACTCCATATTTATAAGGATCATGAAGTGTATTACCAAGTGGGACTTGTTGGACTATGGGAGGCACAGTCTCGTTACAATCCGGAAAAAGGTGCTTTCTCAACATTTGCTTTTTCGATTATAAGAGGAAGAGTCTTAAGCAGCCTCACGAAGGAAAATCAATTTTACACTCGCTACCAACCTACAGAACACGAAGAGCAACTAGATGCCGCATATGATGAGAGTTCAGAAATCAAACCAGAGGAAGATATTCTAACCACCTACTGCTTCGACCTTACAGAAAATCAACGAAAATGGGTTATCGGAAAAATCATAGAAGATAAGAAAATCAAAGACATTGCCCTTGAACACGGAGTAACTGAGGATGCAGTTAAAACATGGAGACGTGAGGCATTAAAGAAGTTAAGAAAGACCGTGGCTGGAATGGATATTAGGTAAGCTATAAAACAATTTACCAAGAAAAACACTGGGACGGACCTTATGTTTGCTTCGTTTAGCGAAACGAATGAAACATGAGATCCGTCCCTCTGTTTACCCCTCTGTTTACCCATCGTAGTCGTAATACCAGATCCTATCACCAATTTTTCTAACAGTCCCCTTTTCAATTGCCTTTTTCCATCTACTAATTGAGATTTGATTAAGTGCCTCTCGTTCGCCGAGACTTCTGCTTCTACTTCGTTTTATACGCTCAGTACTTCTATTATTTATAATTTTATCGTTTACACTTTTTCGCTTGCAGTCAATATAATGACTTAATTCGTCTAACTTCATCTTTTTCACGTTCACCACTCCAAACCTATCAACAGTTTTGACAAGTATGGTAGATTTTATGAAATGTTCGTTACGATAAGAACAAAAAAACGAGTATAACTTTGAATTCTACTCGTTTAACCATTCTTTTATGAAATTAAAAGTTTTAGTACGTTTAGATTGTTCTATAAGATAATTCATATCAATATTATCATCTTGATGAATTAAAAACATTCTCATTGCCCACTCGTAATCCTCATCATCCTTCGGGTAACGCTTATTAGTAATTCCTTCTAACCTGTGAATAATAATATCCTCAATACCAATCACAAAAACCTTACGTTTATTTGGTAGTTGTAACTCAATGACTTTTTCATAACTACCTTCTAAAAAACTAGCAGGTACCTCTACTGCGATTTCTAAATCTGTGTGATACCATTGCCTTGATACTTTTGTAAAACCTAATTTTGTAAGAACCTTATTGAATTCTTCCCAACCATCACTTACAAAATCTATAACATGCGTTGTGTAGTCATTCCGTGTATATATTTCAACTGAAAAACCACCAACAATAATAGGTTTAATTCCCTGCCCTTCAAAATATTCAGTGAGCAAAGATGCAAATTCTATCATTTTTTGAAATTTCGGTTTACTTTTAATCATTTCGAGTTCTTTTGCTAAGTCATTAATTGTAATCATAGTAGAATACCCTCTCTCCTAATGATACTATTTTCCCTGACTCAACTGCCTTTTTCCATCTAGAGATTGAAATTTCATTTAGTGCTACAACTTCTCCTTTTGACCTAGTGCGTGATTTTTTTCTTCGGGTGTTAGTAGATGTTAGTTTTATTGTTTCATCTGCCTTCGCTCGATTACATAAAATAGAATTATCTATCAAATCTAATGTCAAGACTTTCAAATCTCTCACCTACCTTAATCCTTACTTTAACCAACTATTTCTATCATACATCTCATCAATACATGTGAAAAGATTTACTTGGAAAACACTGGGACGGACCTTGTGTTTGCTTCGTTTAGTTAAACGCAAGAAACACGAGATCCGCCCCTCTATTTCATCAAACTACCAATTTAAAAGCATATAGATTATTGAAATGAACAAGCCTAATCCTCAATATTTTACCGAGGATTAGGCTTTTCGTCTTCTGCAGAATTTATTATCTAATGCATAGTATCGTTGTACTGAGCGACAACATTCAGTTCCTTAATTTTTTTATGATGTTTTATCTTTTGAATATCGTATCTTATTAATATAGTTAGAAAAAGGGCAACGACTAACAATAACGTAAAGACTAAAAAGGCTGGGGTGTAAGTTCCGGTTGAATCATGAATATAAGACACGACAATTGGTCCGACAACTCCAGCTAAAGACCAAGCTGTTAAAATATATCCGTGTATTGCACCAAGCTCCTTCGTACCAAACATGTCTCCTATAAAAGCTGGAAGGGTAGCAAATCCACCGCCGTAAACTGTCATAATGCTAAAAATTAAAATCTGAAATAATATAACGTTTGTTACATGTGGCAAGGTTAAAAAGGCGAAAATTTGAATAGAGAAAAAGATTAAAAATACTGTAGGACGTTGAATATAATCAGATGCACTTGACCATCCAATTCTTCCCCCACCATTAAAGATACCCATAAGTCCAACCATAGAGGCTGCAGCTGCTACATTGAGTCCAACCATTTCTTGGGATAAAGGAGAAGCTACCGAGATAATCATAATACCGGAGCTAATGTTAATAAAAATCATTCCCCAAAGAAGCCAAAATCGTTTTGTTTTTATTGCTTCATTTGCTGTTAATTGAGCTAAGTCTTCTTTTGGTTTCTTTGTGTTACTCTCTTTTATCGTAGCCTGAACTTTAGGTGCCCATCCCTGTGGAGGTCTTGTAATATAAGAGGCACCAGATAACATAAGTATAAAGTAACATGTTCCCAAGATATAAAAAGTAGTATGGACTCCTACACTTTCAATTAACCTGGCTGCAATAGGGCTCGTTACGAGTGCCCCTGCTCCAAATCCAAATACCGCCATTCCTGTTGCTAACCCTCTTCGATCTGGAAACCATTTTACTAAGGTAGATACAGGTGAAATATAACCAATCCCTAATCCGATACCGCCAACTACACCATACATAATTAGAAATAGAGGTAATGACTCGATAGAAACAGCAAACCCCGCTCCAACTTGCCCTGTGCTAAATAAAACAGCTGCTATCATGGCAGACTTTCTAGGGCCTATTCTTTCAACCATTCGTCCAAAAGTTGCAGCTGATAAACCTAAAAATGCAATAGCAATAGTAAATGCTAAGGATACTTCTGTAGCTTTCCAACCTATAGATTCACCAATTGGTTTTGAATATACACTGTAAGCGTAAGTAGAACCAATAGATAAATGGATGGCTATAGCAGATATTGCAATTAACCACCGGTTCTTGTTAGTAATCATGCTCTCAACCCACTCTCTAGTTTCTTTACTTTTATAAGATGTAGAGGAGTATGTTGGGCAGAGAATAAAGGGAAGTTTGTTCACCACATTAACTCCTCTACTTATTAAAAAAGTAATTTGTTTTATCTCTATGTTTTTAATTTATTACTTTGTGAAATATTTCACAATAACTTTAGCAATACTTTCACAATCTGTTCATTAGTATGTGAATCATTTGTGTCAGACTCAATCACCCAGAAACACTGGAGAAACACTGGGACGGACCTTATGTTTCTTTCGTTTAGCAAAACGAAAGAAACATGAGAACCGTCCCTCTGTATCAAACTTAGGTCATTTTTAATAATAATAACGAACCCTATGGTGATAATAAGAACTACTGTATTCGTTTACCATTACTGGAATGTAAAGTGAGGTACTTCAATTTGAAGAAAAAATTAGTATTATTTATTCTAACATTGGCTTTATGGTTTGTTTTTGCAGGCCGGATTAATATCGAGGTATTTTTGTTGGGTACGATTATTTGCTCTATTATAGCGCTAATGATGGCAGATATTGTGTTTGGGTCAGTACAAATGAAATTTGGGATGAAAGGACTTTTTATTAAAGCATATTACATACTTTTAGTGATCTGTGCTCATATATTTGATGTATTTTTATCTGCAGTCAGAGTATCCATACAAGCATTTGCAATTAAGCCTTCATTTTCTCCCCGAATCGAAAGAGTAAAAACATCTCATAAAAATGGAAGCAGTACTGCAATTTCAGTCAATTTTATCACGATACCTCAAGGGTCTCTGGCAATGGATATCGATATCTCAACTAAAAACTATACTATTCACTGGATAGATGTTCACAGTGACAATGAAGCAGAAACAAAGAAAGCAGTTATCCATAAACATGAGAAGTTAATAGCTAAAATAGTTGATTAATTCCTCATTTACTGAATTTGGAGTGTGATCGTAGTGCTCTATTTAATACTAGCTATTGTGTTATTTGCTTTATTAACTTTTTATAGGGTCATTAAAGGTCCTAGTTTACCTGATAGAATCGTTGCTATGAATACAATAGGTGTCATGTTTTTATTAGTTTTAGTTTTATTAAGTTATTATTTCGATAGGAAAATTTTTATTGATGTGGCTTTAGTTTATGGGGCTTTATTATTTATCGTTGTATTAATTATGGCTAAATATTTAAGAAAACCAGAGGAAGGAGGAATTGGTGATTAATTTAATTACTATTTTAATACAAATAGTTGCTTATGTATTTTTCATAATAGGTAGTTATTTTTTGTTAAGTACTGCTGTTGGAATGATTCGTTTTCCTGATTTGTATACTCGGTTACATGCTGGCTCTAAATGTCTGATCGCCGGGGGTATTTCAGTTTTAATCGGGTGTATCTTGGTTGAAGGAATTAGCTTTGATTCTCTAAAACTCATTATAATGCTCACTTTTTTATTACTCACAAATCCGATAGCCACTCATGTTATAGTCCGTCTTTCAACTAATTTTGATTTAGTATCAGAAACAATCTCAGAAAATGATATTGATAAGTAATTGGAGGTAAAGTCGTGATAGATCTACTACTTAATTTGTTAATGCTTTTTTTACTAATTACCGCATTTTTTGTGTTTTTACAAAAGATATATCAACCTCAGTTATTACCATCCCCATATTTAGTGCAATTCTAGTCGTAATTTTTGTCATACTACAGGCTCCAGGTGTTGCTTTGGCTGAAGCGGTAATGACTGCTGGCTTAACAACTGTTTTCTTTGTTATTACGATACATAAAACGGAGTATGAATGATGAGTAGTAGCTTAAATGAATTGTTTAAAAACGTCTATAAAATAGGCCTTGTTGTAGCATTGGCCTTATTCTTATTACTTATATTCTTTGAAACACATAATTTTGGTAACGATGGTAAAAGATATCTATCTGAACACTATATATCTGAAGGGGTACAAGAAACAGGGGCGATAAATTTAGTTGCTTCAGTCCTACTTGATTACCGAGCTTTTGATACGTTGGGTGAAGCAACTGTGATATTAACTGCTGCTTCTATTTTAGCTTTTCTGGTTCCCGTTAGCATAGCCACAATGCAGAGTACTAAATTCACTGTGATTGTTGATACAACGATAAAAATGATACTCCCTTTTTTAGCAGTGTTAGCAGCGTATTTAATATTGTTTGGTCATCTAAGTCCTGGTGGAGGTTTTGTTGGAGGAGTTGTTCTTTCTATCATTCCGGTTCTACTGACAATTACCTATGGTGTTGAAGTTTCTGAATTTAAATTCAAACCTGCCAGAACAAAGTTAGTAGAAGATCTAGGAGCGATAGGTTTTATTTTACTGGGATTATTAGGAGTACTGACTGGAAGCAATTTTCTGGCAAACGGACAAGCTAATTTTGGTCCGGGAAATACAGGAGAATTGATTAGTGGCGGGTTAATACCTTACTTAAATTTAATGATTGGTCTAAAAGTAGGAGCTGGTCTGGTTATCATTTTTAATAGTTTAATTAAGGAGAAATAATAGTGGAAATACCATTTGTTGTTGTAATTATTTTATTCTGTCTAGGAATGTATGCAATACTCTTCCATAAAAATTTAATCAAAATTGCTATTGGATTTGCAATTGTAGAATCTACTTTGATTTTATTATTCATACTCGTCAGTTATAAACCGGGTGGAACTGCACCTATTTTAGACAAAGGATATGATACAGTCGTTGATCCAATTCCTCAGGCACTGGCCCTAACGTCAATTGTAATTGGGGGAAGTGTTACAGCTGTCATGCTAGCCTTGGTAATTAAGTTATATAAAAGATATGGAACGTTAAACATTGATGAGATTAGAAAATTGAGAGGATAATTTTTAGTTTCGGGAGGTTAATAAATGGAAGCGGCTGTCTGGGTTATCATCTTACCTTTATTAACCGCATTTTTTCTTGGAATATTTAAATATTATTTTAAAAAGATATTTTTCCCTCTCGTAACCGGTAGTGCGATCATTTATCTTTTTTTATTAATTTTAGTTATCCAGAATAGTGATTCCCCTAACGTTTATAGTGTTGGTGGTTGGGGCCGCTTGGGAATAAATTTAATGGTAGATCCTTTTTCCACCATGTTTTTGTTAATAATCGCACTATTATTTTTGCCAGTTATTATATTTTCCTTGAAATATATTAATATCACTCATAAACACACGTATTTTATTTTTACCTATTTAATGATAGCCGGTATTGCAGGAATGGTTCTTACTACTGATTTATTTAATCTGTATGTATTTTTGGAAGTGAGTTCTCTAAGCTCTATCGCTTTGACGGCTTTGAAAAATACGGATAAAGGAATAGAAGGTACTTTTAAGTATTTGCTAACGTCTACATTGGGGAGCTTTTTTATCTTACTCGCTACCATTTTAACTTACTATTTAACTGGAACTCTAAACATGGCAGAAATCTCTCTAGCTTTTATAGACATTCCTTTTAAGATAAAGAGTACACTTATGGCCTTTTTTGTTTTTGGTTATAGCATAAAGATAGGGTTAATTCCTATCCATGCTTGGCTACCAGATGCTTATGAAGATTCTCCTATCCCTTATAATGTCTTATCTTCGGGATTGGTGATGAAATCCGCTGTATATGCATTAATCAGAGTTTTATATATTATTTTTGGAATTGATTTTCTCAAAGAAAGTGGAATGTTAAACATTGGTGTTTTCTGGGGAGTCATTACATTTCTAATTGCTCATTCTTTAGCTTATCAGCAATCAAATTTAGTCCGGCTTCTTGCCTATTCTAGTATTGCTCAGATAGCGTATATCACTATCGGATTTTTTGTAGGGAGTGAAAGTGGATTAATCGCCGGAAGTTTTCATATTCTAAATCACGCCATCATGAAAGGAACTTTATTCTTCGTTGCCGGTATTTTTTCTTATAGTGTAAGCGCTGTTGATATAAAAGATATTAAAGGGCTAGGTTATAAATTCCCGGTACTTTCTTTTACTTTTGTCGTTGCTTCCCTTGCAATCGTCGGCTTGCCTCCCTTCAATGGCTTTATGAGTAAATGGCTCATTGTTGAAGCAGCTCTAGAAGCTGGTTATGTTAGTGCTGCCTTTTTTATTCTGGTAGGAACGTTTTTATCTTTAACGTATTACTTAAAAGTAATCATTACATTATATACAAAAGAAGAAAAACAACAACCAATGGAAGAACCAGGTTTAACTTTAAAATTACCGACTATATTCGTCGGCAGTTTATGTATTGTATTTGGTATAGTCCCTTCATTACCTTTACATCTACTTAATAAAATTCCGAACTACTTACTTGATAATGGGGAATACATTAGGATATTACTAGGAGGTTGAGGATGATTACTCCAGGTCTTTTATATATACTAGGTGCTTTACTCTTACTCTTACCTCTTAATTATAAAATTAAATACATCATTTCTTTGCTTATTACTGTAGGAGCCCTAATTATTACTTTTTATTTACTACCTGGTTACAGTTTTCAACTGGATTTTCTTAAGTACACTTTAGTTCCTTTAAAAGTAGATAATCTCAGCAAACTAACAGGATTCATTTTTGCGGTAGGTGGCTTGGCTGCTGTCATTTATTCAATGACGATATGTTCTCGGGCTAATTTAAGATTAATATTTATGTTTATTGGTAGTGCCCTGACTGTGGCTTTTGCCGGTGATCTGTTTACTCTCTATATTTTTTGGGAGTTAATGACCATTAGCTCATCTTTTCTTATTCTAATGACAAGTGATTTTACTAAAAAAACGGGGTATTATTATTTTCTAATGCACGTTGCAGGTAGCTTAAGTTTATTATGGGCAATCTTTTTACAGTATTCAGCTACAGGTAGTTTATCGTTGAATGCTATAGAGGCTGGAATCCCTTTTGTTATGATTGCAATAGCCGTAAAATTAGCCTTTGTCGGCTTCCATACGTGGATGCCTCCCGCTTACAGCAAAGCACCTTTTTATGTTGCAGTCGTCTTGTCAATCTATACGACAAAAGTGGGAGTATACGTCATGGCCCTTCTACTACCCGGTATAAAAATGTTAGCTTATGCCGGTGTTATTTCGGCTTTATTTGGAATTGTAATGGCCTTAAGGGCGTACCAAGTTCGTAAATTTTTAAGCTATTCCATTATGGTACAGGTTGGTTTTATGATTGTTGGTATTAGTATTGGTAGCGAAGATGGAATAGCAGGAGCAATGTTTCACCTGGTGAATCACATATTATATAAAACTGTATTATTTATGGCAGTGGGAGTTGTCATTTATACAACAGGGAAGGATACTTTTGAAAATTTAGCGAGCATTCGCAGAAAACTTCCTGTTACTTTGATAGCAACATTGGTTGCAATTCTCGGAATAACTGGAGTTCCTTTTTTTAATGGATATATGAGTAAAACCATTATTAAAGATGCTATACATGACCCATTTTTAACTTGGGGTTTTAACCTGATGAGTTTTGGGACTTCTCTCATGTTTTTAAAATTTATCTATTATGCATTTTTTAAAAAGAGCACGATTATCGTAGAAAAAAAGCCAGCCTTCAGTATGCAGGTAGGAATGGGTATTTTAGCTCTATTGATGATAGTAATTGGTATTAATCCTTTTCTGTTAGAGTATGTATCGAATATTCATGTGGATATTAACTATTTCGATACAAAGCATATGTTAAGTGGGATTAAGTCCATTCTCTGGTCAATAGCTGTTTTTATTTTACTAAAGAAATATTTAGTGAAGAACTATGAGAGACTTCTACACTTTGATATTTATCGAGGAATAGCTAAACTTTTTGTAGCTACAGGCAATAAGTTAAGTAATTATCATGATGGAAGGTTAAGTAGATATTTGGTATGGGCAGCTACCACATTAATAATATTGTTGTTATTGATGGTTTAAAAACACGGGGACGGATCTTATATTTGCTTCGTTAAGTTAAACGATAGAAACATAAGATCCGTCCCTCTGTTTTATTTGCTCAATTTGATTTTCCATATCATATGATCATACCCTTTGCCCCAATAATCCTTTAACCAGTAATCAGGTTCTCCAAATTTCTTTCTCCAGATATGTTGAGCATTACTATACCCACTATCTAAACAAAATTCCTCTATCCCTTTATTTTGCAAAATAGCATACATCTTGTTCAGTAGCAAATTCCCTACGCCAATCCTTTGGTAGTCTGGATGAACAAAAACTGTACCAACCTCCATTAGCTCTTTGAATTGTTCGTTTGTACAATTGATAATAAGATTACTTGTTGGTCCAAACTCAATTGAACCAATAATCTTACCAGTTCTATCATCCAAAGCTATCAAAAAAAAGCGTTTTTCACCGTTGCTAGAAAAGTCACTTTCTAAATATTTTTCTTTTACTTTAATTTCATCCCTAATATCATCCAATTTCTCTCCAATGCCTTCTTTAGTAAATGTATCTATAATCACAATTTTAAAAAAATCTATTAATTGCTCTCTATCCTCAATCCTAGGTCTTCTAATATCTACATTGACCACCAAAACAACCTCCACATACTAAAACTTCATTGTAATAATTCATTACTCCCTATTAAAAGTGTCTGCTTGATTAGATAGTCTTGAATTTCTTTCTTATGTAGTTATACCACTTACTTATATCTATTTAATATTTCTTCTGGAATATGACAATAATCATCTGGACATCTAGCTAATCGATCTTGATGTTCTTCTGCACTTATAACATAGTTTGTAAGAGGCAGTACTTCAACTACTATAAGGTCATAATCATCCCTCTCACTAAGAAACGCCTTCGCCTCTTTTAAGTGTTGAGGCTTTTCACTATATACTCCTGTTCTATACTTCTCGCCAACGTCCTGGCCTTGTTTATTTAAACTGTATGGATCAATGATTTCAAATAAATACCCCATTAATTCACTGATTGTTACAACCGTCGGATCAAATTCTGTTTTTACACACTCCGCGTACCCATCATAATCACCCTCAAGTGTAGGACTTGTTCCATTAGCTCTCCCCGCTTCTGTAAACGTAACACCAGGTAATGTTTTTATAAAAGCTTGGACTCCCCATAAACATCCACCTGCCAAATATACTACTTCCATAATAACTCTCCTCTTTGTTTATAAAATACTTTAAGTTTTAAAGTTTTACGAGCATTCAAATTCAAAGGTAATCTATATGCATATACTTAAATTCCATTATTTAATAATAATACTATGTAAAAAATAAGTTATCTATTATGTAAATTGTATTATAATAAAACTTGATTCATATAGAAAGTAGGTAAATCAATGAACTATGATGAGAAGCAATTAGGAAAAAAGAGAAATTACAAACCGTTTATTATTGTTACGACAATACTTCTGAATAGTGTAATCTTTATTTTAGCGGGGATACCAGGAGTAGAGAATTTTACTGCTTTTGATCCTACTATTCTACCTTTACTGAATGCCATTTTTAATAGCTTCACATTTCTATTTCTTGTTGGAGCACTTATTGCCATTCTTAAGAAAAATGTACAAGTACACCGTCGCTTTATTTATGCAGCTTTTACAACTACAGCACTCTTCCTGCTCACCTACACGACATATCATTATATAGCTGAGTCAACACCATTCGGTGGTACAGGATTAATAGCCTTTATTTATTATTTTATCTTAATCACACATATTCTATTGGCAGCCATTATTGTTCCACTTGCATTAACCTCGGTTGCAAGAGCTTGGAATATGGAAAACGAGCGACATAAAAAAATTGCTAGGTGGACCATGCCCTTATGGTTATATGTAAGCTTAACAGGAGTACTTATTTACGTGATGATTTCACCATATTATTAAGTGAATAGTTTGAGAGAGTAAGCGTCCTTAAGGGACGCTTTTTTTGCATACTTGGCAACTGATAAGAGGTGTTACCTATCAAATATTTAGGTTCAGTATGTTTATCTAAGACCTTTTAGTGGAAAAACATAATAAATCATCATATAGGAGGTATTCAATCTATGATTTATCAGGAAAGAATTGCCAAATTACGAAATTTGATTCTGCAAAAACCAGATAAGATGTTATCGTTATATTTAAACACAGATCGAAGAGATCAAGAACAGCAGGACGGTAAGTGGAAGATTGCCTTGAAAACTGGATTTAATAGATTAGAAGAATATTTGAAGGTTAGTAGTGAGGAAGAGCTGAAACGTCTACATTCAATTCGTCAGAAAGTAGAAAAGTATATTGAGAACTTAGGAAGAAAACGGCCGCGTGGGATTGTCATTTTTGCTTCTGAGGATAGTGGTGTTTGGGAAGTCTTTGAATTACAGGTTCCCGTTGAAACTAGGTTTTATTGGGAAGAGAGACCTGTATTAGACCAACTGACTGAATTGCATAAACAATATCCCTTAACAGCTTTAATACTCATGCAGCAAAATCAAGTAAAAATCCTCAAAACCAACTTTGCCCATTTGGAAGGCTCAGAAACGATTGAAGTTGATCTAGTGTTTGATGATTGGAGAAAGAATGAAGGTCCTTCCCATGTTAATTCAAGCATGGGGGGTAAAGCAGTGAAAAGTGCTAACCAAGTGGATCACTTTGAAGATCGTGTGAAGGAAAATCAATATCGCTGGATAAAAAGTCTTGGTAGTAAGCTGGATAAAAAAATTGCAGATGAAAAATTTGAGAAAGTGATCTTAGTTGGAGATAAAGAAGAAGGAAAAATGCTTGATAAGAATATGAATAAGCAAATAGATACTATTATTCAAAAAAATTTATTTAATGAGAATGAACATAGGGTTGTTGAAAAATTGTTTGATGTAAATAAATAAAGATTGCATAAAATGAAGTCAGTCCTTGTTTTAGGACTGGCTAACTTTGTTGTTCATTATTTGTTACCAAAGTTGATGTGAAAAGCATAATGAAAAACAGGGGGAATCGCTCCTTATTGGTTCTTCAATAGGTGTTTAAGGTCTTTTATTTCACTTTCGTGCTTCACAGAACGAGCCGCTAAAGTATCAATGATCCTTTGTTGATCTTCTAGTGTATCTTTAAGTTCTCCTGTCCTTTCATCAATATGTTTCTCAATGTGTTCAAAGTATGGTCCTAGACCATTGATTAAATTATCTTTAATACTAGAAACGTCTCCCTGTAGTCCTTGCTGTCCTTCTTTTAGTTCTAGCTGTACTTCTTGCAGTCCTCGCTGTCCTTCTTTCAATTCTAGCTGTACTTCTTGCAGTCCTCGCTGTCCTTCTTTCAATTCTAGCTGTACTTCTTGTAGTCCTCGCTGTCCTTCTTTCAATTCTAGCTGTACTTCTTGCAGTCCTCGATATCCTTTTTTCAGTTCTTGCTGTCCTTCTTTCAGTTCTTTTAGGTCATTGAGAATTAATTGTAATGTTTGCTCCATTAAAAATCACTCCGAATTCTTTTTTATAGTATAACACGGTTAAGAGTTAGAGTTTAAATATTTCAAAGGATGGAATCAGCAAAGGAAAAAAACGTACAAATCTAGAATTATCGTTCAAGCTGACCTTTAATTCGCGAGTAGTCCGTTTTTTCTTAAGCAACTATGTAATTTTAATTGTGAATCTCTTCTTTTTCTTTTTCTTCTTCTTTTTCTTCTAGTATTAAGTTTACAGGTGGTGTATGCCCGGGAAGTGAACGTGTAATTCTTCCATCTGTAGAGTTAATCCAAAATGAAAATCGATTCGATGGAGAAAATCTTGCTGCAACAAAGCACGTTCTCGTTAACTGCTTAAATATGATAGAAGAAGACACATTAGAAACTTCGATATAGCTATCATCCTTAAATTTAATGATTGTTTTTTCACCATTATTGGCTGGGTAAGCATCAATAAAGTTATGAGCAATTATCCAAATGCATTCATATTGCTCTGGCGAATGTGTTGGAACTGCATAGATGTAATCATGTGTTTTAATCGGTGCAGGAACTTTTTGCGTAATGCCAGTGTAGCGCTTAATCGCTTTTCGTCTACCATCATACGAAGCTCCCCCATCTTGGCAACTATCGTCTACCACCTGAAACGGTTTTCTTGAACAATAAAAAACTCCATTCAAATCAATGATCATGGTTCGCAATGTTTCATGCGCAAATGGTAACAAAGCAAGTGTTGTTTCTCCTATTAAGTAATTTTCTTTGATCTTCATTTTCTACTCTCCTTATAGTGATAATAGTTTTCAATTAACCTTACAAGTTATACTATATAAAATATTATGAAATATTAGAATAGTAATTCTTAAACATTCAATAATTTGTCATATTTTGTCATATTTTGTGATTTAGGTCACTTAAAATGGGTGGATTGGTGTGAGATGGGTCACAAAAAAACCTACCTGGAGAGGTAGGGTCAAAATTCTTGGTAGTTAAAGTCTTTTCTTCTTAAATTCCATTACCGAATATGGAAAGCTATTACATTCTACTCCTAATAAATAATGGGAAGCAGGAATCAAGCATAAGGATTCCTACTTCCCATTTATTTTTGTGCCCCTGCCAAGGAATATCATTTTAGCATATTTTATTGAAATCTAAAATGGTGTTTATAGCCCAACTGAATTCAACACCACTTTTGGCTTTCTAGTTACAGTCACAATAGACCATCTCTCCATTTACAAATCAGCAACAATAGTCATAAGGATGAAGAGGAGGCTGTGCTTTGAATATCCATTTAGGTTTATACTTAGGATCCTTCCAATGCCATGCACCTAAAGCAGCTGCACATGCATCAATGGAATGACTTTCTTCTTCTATTTCAATAGGAATTTGAGTAAGTTTCTGCTCTGTAAACCACGTCCGAATAAAGCTTCTAGCTGAACGTACTTGCTTGTAAGTTAATGCAACTTCTATGTCTTGTTTTGATAGTCTCGAGCCAATAACCGCTCCTGGATGAACTTCCACTATAGAAATTGGATACTTGACGTTCAAGTTCTCTATTTCTCTACTAAGTTTAATCCCTCTTAATGTTAAATACACCATTCTATTTAAGGTAGGCGGCATGATGGACCCTGGTTTCATTCCTAGAGATACAATAAACTTTCTTAGTTCCCGATCACCTTTCCTATCTCCTCCCCCGTCCTCATAGGATAAGGGGGCATCGATTCCAATCACAACCTCATCTAATTGACTTTGCTCATAAATCTCAGTTAAGATTTCCTGATCACTTATATTACTCATCCACTTAACAAATTGCAGTTCATTTTGCTTTTGTTCAAAAACAGTAAGAACCGTATCCTTATGATTACTTGGCCCTGATAAATCGATTCCAATTACTCTCATATAGATCCTCACTTTCGCAAATCAATAGACGAACTTTAATATCACCTTTCCTTTGTTAAGTAATCACACCTTTTAATGAAAGCTAGACTCCACGCTTATTTCCCCAAATATAGGTATGAAGTTGAGGTAAAACCTTTACGTCTTTACACTCATGATCTAGCATTGTCTTATTAATTAACCATTCATATTTCTGCAATAACAGTGATACTAACTTCAGGTTATCACTTGTTTTATTATTTTCATTTCCCACCTGTAGGAAGAAGGGAATGTGAGGATAACGATGGTGGACTTTTTTCGCATAGTTGTAATCTTCATCATCAAAAACAACCACTTTTAAACTCGTATTCTGTGTTGTTTGTCCTTCAGATAGATTGTTAATAATCATGTCAAGAGCTTCAAAATCCGTTACCATCCCTGAACTAGGTGGCTTAGGAGAAAGGGTTAATTCATCAATTTGTAAAAACCAATCCTGCCACTTGCTTCCCTGTGTTTCAAGACCAATTTTTATATTGTTTGATTTTAATAGATCAATTAAGAAACTCAAATTTTTCAATAGTGCCGGATTTCCTCCTGAAATGGTAACAAACGAAAAACCTTCCCCACCAAGTGATGTAAGTTCATTCCAAATCTCTTCTGCTTCCATTTGCTTGGTCATCTCTTTACCAGTTCCATCCCACGTAAAGGCAGAATCACACCATGAGCAAGAATAATCACAACCTGCCGTTCTTACAAACATCGTCTTTTGGCCAATGACCATTCCTTCTCCTTGGATCGTCGGTCCAAATATCTCCATAACGGGTACTTTACTCAACTTCCATCCACTCCCGTCTTACCTCTGCATAACTCGTAGGTGTTTCATATAAACGAACAAATTCAACTCTGACTCCGTTATATTGTTCAGATCTCTTGTTTAAAGACTCCATCATCTTCTCATAGATCCAAACAACCATATTTTCCGCAGTTGTATTCATTTTAGGTAACGTTTCATTTAGATAACGATGGTCAAGGTAGATTTCAATTTCCTTTTTCCAAATCTCTTTTATATCACCAAAATCAATTACAAGGCCAATCTCATCTACAAAACCACTAATCCCAAACACTACTTTGTACGTATGCCCATGTAGATTCTTGCATTTCCCCTCATAACAATGAAGGTGATGAGCCGCATCAAATGTAAATTCCTTACTTACTAACACGCGCTTTTTATGGTATTGTAGTTCACTCTTTTTGATATCTTTATCCATCTTTTGAAGATTTTCTACAATTCGAAAACCAAAGAAATCATTCGTCATCATAATTCATTCCTTTCACGTGAAGTAAGGTAGTTGTCTAATCCATTTTTTCTTAACTTACATGCGGGGCACTCCCCACAACCATCCCCGATTACACCTTCATAACAAGTAAGTGTTTTTTCACGCACAAAATCAAGTGCATCTAATTCATCAGCTAACTTCCATGTTTCTGCCTTATCCAACCACATCAGTGGCGTATGAATCACAAACTGCTTATCCATTGAAAGATTAATTGATACATTGAGAGATTTTACAAAAGCATCTCGACAATCTGGATATCCACTAAAGTCTGTTTCACATACCCCAGTAATGATGTGCTTAGCACCAACCTGGCTTGCTAACACAGCTGCAAATGATAAGAAAATCAAATTACGACCTGGTACAAAGGTTGAAGGTAATTCTCCATTCTCCCCTTCTTTAATCTCTATATCATCACGAGTTAATGCATTCGGAGCAAGCTGATTTAACAGTTGCATGTCTAACAGATGGTGCCTAACATTGAGTTCATCTGCTATCGCCTTTGCACACTCAATCTCTTGTTTATGTCGTTGATTATAATTAAAAGTCACAACCTCAACTTCTTTAAAGGTTTGTAGTGCCCAAAACAAGCAAGTTGTACTATCTTGTCCACCACTAAAAACCACAATTGCCTTTTCATCTTTTAACATGTTAAATACTCCTTTTTTAAAAAGAAAAAACAGTACCCCCAAGATAGAAGTACTGCTTCCTCTTAGTTTTTTTAGAGAGGGGTGCTAGAACCTCTACCGCTTTTTGGGCGGATTTATTATTTGTAATGTTATAATATCATATTTTTTGAGAGGAGTTTATATTAAAAAATATGGTAGGGGGGATTCGGATTAAAAAAAGAGCCCATAATGAGCTCTTATCAGTTAGATTTACGTTCAAAATGCTGATGTAATCTATATTCACATATCTCCTGTGTCCATTTAAAAAGTATGTCTTGATCTTCTAAACCAACGTCACCTAAATCAATCCAGAACTGATTATCAACGAATTTAACAAGTTCCTTGGAACTACCACTCCATTTAGTCATTGGCATTGTCGTTATTAACTTACTAATTCTTTCCTCGTTGTACTCCCAGAGTTTCTTTGACCCAGCATCGGAAAAATCAATTCGTTTACGGTACTCTTTTTCAGTTAAATACTTATGGAAAAAAGGAGCTACTTCTTCTGCTGTAATTGGTTTATACCAATCTTGTTTGCCTCGATATAGCATAGATAACAACACAACCATTTTATAGCTCTTACTCATACTTGTACGCTCAGCTTCTATAAACCAATCACTGAACTTTTTGTATACCTCATTTTCAACATCAGTAAGTTCCTCAGCCCAACTTAGGAATCCAATGTAAGAATAGAACTCTTGTTTATATTGACTTGTATCGGCAATTCCTTTTAAATGAAGTTCTAAGTAGCTAGGTCTTCTACCTAGTTCCTGTTTCACTTTAAAATAGCTATCATACAACTGTTGTTTTCTAGGCTGCCTTTTTCTAGCCAATTCTTCAAGTAAATTGACTACTTGCACTTCCAAGTCAATAAAACAACCTATAGGCACTTCTGGCTGAATTTCGCTTACCTTTTTCTTCCTGTCACGACTGGATGTATCAAATAAACTCAGTTTTATATCGGCATTACGATAGTTCCCAATTAAATCAATGATTACACAGTGCCTTTTCTCCGAATGTAACCGTAGCCCTCGCCCAACTTGCTGAGTAAATACTGTTAAAGACTCCGTTGGACGCACAAATAATAGTGTATCTACTACTGGAATATCTACACCCTCATTAAAAAGATCTACTGTAAAAATAGCATCAAGCTTTCCCTTAGCTAAGAGCTTTGTCGCATCTGCACGACCAATTTCTGTTTGCTTAGAATGAAGACTTACTGTTTTATAGCCTTTTGAATTAAAATAATCCGAAAGAAATATGGCTTGTTTGATTGATGAACAAAATACAATAGTGCGAGTTTGTTTATGCTTATTCCACGCATTAACAATCCTTTCTGCCATCTCTTCTCTTAACTGTATTTGAAGTAGTTCTTCTTCAGCATATCTATTACCTAACCAAGTAATTTGACTGTAATCTGTATCATCATAAACTCCAAAATATTGAAAAGGAGCAAGCCATTGATGCTGTATGGCCTCCAAAAAATCAATCCGATAAGCAACGTTTCCATCACAAATCGCATACACATCGCGATTATCATTTCTATCTGGTGTAGCAGTGATACCTAGTAAAAACGATGGTTTAAAATATTCTAGAACACGTTGATAAGAGTTTGCCGCAGCATGATGGAATTCGTCAATAATTATTAAGTCAAAGTCAGTTGGATCAAAGAATTCTAAGTGTCTTTTCATACTTAATGTATAAATTGAAGCGAGAACAGTATCAGCTTGGCCTTCTTTTTCTTTACCATTGTATATTCCATAGACCTTATCAGGTAATACCATTTTAAAAGAATTACGTGCTTGGTGAAGAATCTCCTCACGATGGGCTATAAACAATACACGTTTAAAATTTTTTGCAAAAAAGGCTGCTAAGTACGTTTTACCTAGCCCTGTTGCCATAACCACCATCGCCGAAGAATAGCCTTCTTCTAAGGTAGTGTTCAATTCTTCAAGAGCATCAATTTGAGCAAAACGAGGTTGAATTTCTCCATATGGTGCAGCTGTTTCTTTAACAAATTCACTTTCCTCAGTTTCTACTTCTACTGTATTTGGAAGCGTTAACTCAATTTCTTCTCGTTCTGTCCACTTTCTTACTAGATTAGGATATGCTTGATGGTATTTATCATAATCTTTCTCATAAGATTTAATCGTTTCTATATTAATTGTTATAGTCTGAGGATGATAAAAAATCTTTGTGAATTGATCCAAAGCCTCTTGGAACGTGTCTCTCTCTATTGATTGATCCATGCCAATATTCCACTCAATTCCTGTTGTTAAAGCAGATCTAGAAAGATTGGAAGAGCCAACAATCAAACAGCCCTCGTCCTGAAACTGAAGTATATAGGCCTTTGGATGAAAGGATATTCCTTTACTTTCCCAAAGACGGACTTCAATTCTTTCATCAATAGCTATTAATTCCCTTAACGCATCTGGTTGAGTGATAAATAAGTAGTCACCTGTACATATCTTAACATCAGCTCCACGTTCCACCGCCTTCTTCAAAGACTCTTTAAGCACTTGAATTCCAGATTTCATCACAAAAGACGTCAAAATATAAATAGAAGAAGCCTTTTCAATTCCTTGAATTAGCTCCTCTTTTAAATTACTAGTAATTAACTTGATGTTAGTCATCTAGGACCTCAACCAGGAAAATTTTATCCTTGAAGCCTCCGCGATCAACTGCTTTCTTTTCTCTTATCATTTCTACCTCATCAATAGATGAACCATTAGCCTCTGCTAGTGCATGTAAGATTTCAAGAAGGTCTGCAAGTTCTTCCAGTGCATCTTCTTTGTTTGTTGTATTCATGTATTCTTCTAATTCTTCGAAGCTTTTCTTTTTTAGTTCAATCATGTATTCTTCATCTGATAGGATTTGCGTGATTGGTTTACTGCCTAATTTTTCGATGATTGTTGGGATTAGGTCTCGGACTAGTTTGTTGTAGGTTGGCATGGAATCTTCCCCTTTTGTAAATTTTTCTTTTTTAGTATAACACCAAGGATTGGCTTGGAAATTTTACTTAATGCCAGTCAATTGTCATTCAACAACATTACGAATTTAGAATAGTCAAAACTAAAATTCATAACTTGTCAATTTTTATGATTCAATTCGAATTAAATAGGTCACAAAAAAACTACCTAAAAAGGTAGGGAATAAATTCTTGTTTTATTAACTAGATATCTTAAGGACGTTCAGATTGATATTTTTATCAATGAGAACGCCTACTATTAAAGACTACAATTCAAACAATTTCAAAATCTCGTCCATATCATCTGAAGGTTCCGGAGTAAGTATATCTCCTTCAATTGCTTCTATCATTCGTCCTTCTTTTTCCTTTAGTCGTACATAAATCTTTTCGTCAATGGTGTTTCTTTGATGTTCATCTTCATTTTCTAACATGAAGTAGTAATATTGTGTATATTGTCCTTCTGGTAATCCTAATCTATGTATTCGATCTCTCGATTGTAACATATGAGTTAGGTTGAAAGAGTACTCTAAATAGATTGCATCATGACAAGTTTTATGAAGTGACACTGATTCAGCCAAGGTATGTGGGTTTGTAATAAGTACTTCAATTTCAGTTTTCTTAAACATATCTATTATTTTATCCCGATCCTTTTGGGGGGTACTTCCATAAATAACAGCTGCTTTAATTCCTTTAGAGCATAACTCCCGATACACTTTATCAATCGTATTTACAAACATACACCATACAATAGATTGCTTGTTCTGTTGATGTAGTTGTTCAACTAATTGTAACGCTCGATAGAATTTTGTTGATTCAGTAACTTTTCGGATTATTTTTATTTCTTCCTCATTAAAAGATACTGTATCAGTTTGAAACTCATCATCCCAGTCTTCCACATACTCATCTCCATACATTTCAATGAAGTCAATTGTCTTCAACAAGAGTTCTGGATTTGCCGAGGCCTGGATTAAACGGATATATAAATTGAATGGCGAATTACCATATTTACGATATAGTAAATCTATAATTTTCTGTTCTTCATGTGTCATAGTACATTTAATTATCATGTCTTCATTAGCCATTGGTACTTCGAGCTGCTTTTTGTTAGTTCGCCAAAAGAAAGGATATAACTTCTCATTTATTTCTTTAGCTTCTATTGGGCTGGGATTCTTTAATTCATTTAACTGGAAGTTAAAGAACATCTTATACTCTTCCATATAAAGGATATTTAAGAAGTTATAGATATCTTGATAGGAGTTTGGAATTGGAGTTCCAGTTAATACAAATTTATAAATCGGCTTTTCAGAAATACGTTTTGCAACCTGTGCCCGAATACTTTGTACCCCTTTAATTTTGTGTACCTCATCAAATACAAGAACAGTCTTCTCGTCAATAATATCTGATAAAGCGTATTCATACTTCCCAAGAGACTCATAATTAATTAAGATTAAGTTCATATTTGATCCATTAAGACGAAGATGTACTTCAGCTGCTTCTTCATCATGAATATCAAGAACTCTTAGTTCCTTTTTGTTTCCAAAGTTTTCTTCAAACTCTAATTTCCATGAGAGAAAAGAGTTTTTGGGGCCAATCATTACAATTTTATCAGCTTTATTAACTGCTGCTGAATTAAGATAAGCAAAAGTGCCATATACCATTGATGTTTTGCCTGCCCCAGGAACAGAGAAATTTGCTGCTTTTTGCATTTGTGTCATATAGAAAGAACTCCACATTTGCTGCTCTCTTAATGTACGCTCTAGTTCCTTTGATACAATAGTTTGAAACTTTTTATAATCGGTGATAACTCTTGAGTCAAGATTTTTAATTAATAGACCATATTGTGAACGTTCTTCAATCCAATACGAGTGTTGCTCAATATACTCTATAAGTCTTCCACTGACTATAAACTTAAACTTTTTCTTGCTAGCATACTTTTCCAATATTGTTATAACTTTTTGCATATCTATGTAGGTAAGATCTGAACGAAAATAAGGATAGCCACTCTTATAGTATTGTTTTAGCTTTCGTGCTAATGCAAAATCATCAGGATTAATTCGATAAGTGTCCAAATTATCTTGTAGGACTAATTGATTATCCTCTATGGTTAAAATTAAGGAATCTTTTGTAAGCATATCGGCATCCACAATAATTCTCCCCTTATCATAGGTCATAATTTTTTTCTTTACTACTTCATTAATTTCTTTAATAAAGATATTTTTCTCTTGAGCTTTGTCATTCCACAATAATTCGAATTCTTTTTGAGCTTTTTCTAATTTCTGGACATCAAATTCTGAGGCTAGCCAAGATGTAGTTATATCAAAAGCCTCATAGTTGTGCGTTATAGCGGCATATGTTTCATTGTTTGACCCTGTAAAATATATTACGTTTCCTTGTTTATCAGTGCAAAGGCCAAATTTAGAATGAAATAAACCATTTGCCTTGAAACCAATCTTTATATCTACGACACCTTTTCCGATAAGATGGGCAAGATTGTAGAAGTTAACTTCCTCATTAAGTGTTAGATAGTCTTCTAATTTACTAAATAACTCCTCCTTGATTTCGTTTCTTAAATCATACCCTTTTTTTATTAAATCAAAATCTTCTTCGCTTATATCTTGAGATATAATTAAACGAAAATGACCACCATTTTTAGTTAAGCCACTAAGGCCCTTAGCATAAGAAGCAAGGGCCTTTGAACTAAAATATCCGCTTACACGATCATACTTAACTGAATTTGATAATACTGGATTATAAAAAGATACTACAGTATCTCCGTCTGTTGTGTAATAGCTTGGTTTTAATGCTAATTGTTTAAACATCAAGCTTGTCCCTCAATAGAATAACCGTTGCTTGAATCTTCTCAAGTAGTTCTTTAAAATCCTCTTTGTTATCTTCTCCCATTCTTGAGACAGCAGTTGTATCAATTGTATCTAATGCTTGGAATGAACGCTCTAATAAATCAATAGGTTTATTACGCGCTGCATCAATTCGGTTTGCTTCAATTTTCTTTTCTATTATTTGATTACTTTCAGTTTTAAGGTCTTTTTTAGCACTGATTTTTTTGTTTATTGTAGAGATATCAACTACATCTTCTTCGTGTAAAGTTTCATATACTTCTTCAACTACATCTTCATACTCTTCAAGAAAGTCCTCAGCATTTTTTGTGTTAATGATATCTCTACCTATTTCCCGAATATGTCGTGTTAGGTCACCCTTATTAGATGTTAGTAGTGAAGCAAAAAGAGCGTTTTTTACATCCTCTTTCTGGTCTTCATTTGTACGATTCAAAATTACCAAAACTTCTTGCAATGGACCGTCCAAATTCAAATCACGTGCTATATAGTATTTTCCTTTTGCATTAATAAACTGCAGAAATTCTACCATTAAGATAGCTTTATCCCTTAGTTTTTCTACTTCTTTCTCTTTTCTGTTCGTAGAATGTGCATATTCTTTAACAGTAAATGTTTCTTTTTCAACTAAGTCTCTGTAGATATCGACTAGATTATCTATTGGATTATAATCAACTGGCCTTTCCTCACCATGCTGTAAATTCAACTCCAAACGCTTAATATCCTTAGGAGAAATTCCCTTTTCTGTATTTAAAATTACAGCCTCAAAGTAATAATCCTTACCTTCTTCTAAATGCAATTCACGAAGACAGGTAAAACGGCGATTACCATCAATGATTCGACCATTTTGTAAGACTACCCCTGGAAGTCGTTGCCCGAATAACTTAATATTAGTTTTTGTTTTATTAAGGGCATTTTTGTTTGATTCTACAATAAACTCATGAATAATATTGTTATACTTTTCCTTATTATCGATACTTAGTTGACCATGCTCGTCCTCATATTTGCTAATATAAGTTGCAATTCGACCATTTTGATCATTATAAAAAAGATATTCAAGAGGTATCCTGAAGACCTCATAGTTATCTGTTTTCCCTTTTATTGTTAGTTTTCGAGTTCCGCTGGTTTTAGAAATATCTTTTCCGATTAACTCTAACAAATTTATTTCTTCCATCGTTAGTATACCTCCTCATAAAAATCTTCTTTATCAATATAGAATTTATATAATTCCTCCGAATAGAAAACATCAGTTTGACCTAGCAAGTATACAACCTTAGATGCTTCTAAAATAATACCATAAACCTCTACCATATCCTCAATCAATTCCTCTAATTTTATTACACGCTTATCCGAAATATAATCGTATAAAAACTCACGTAAGGATAAAATAGAATTTGTCTTTTTAAAAATATAAGTACTTGCTGCCTGAATAGCTCTAAATCCTTCAAAAGTCCAGATTATTCTTTCATAGAAAATTTCAGAGAAACCTAAATTATTTAAAGGATGGTCAAAACCTTCCTCTCTAATCGAGTGGAGAGTAAAATATTTGTTTTCATCACTTTTTATAAAGTCTATTAAGACTCTCTTGTAATCCAAAATATCATTAACTGTAACTCCAGCCTCTGTAAGTTTCTTAAAAGTGATATAGGTATCTTTCTCTACCTTAAATATTTCATAGTTCTTCTCCAAATTATATATAACTGACCCGAAAGTTTGTGTTCGATATACGTCAAGGTGCTCATTAACAAAGTAATCATTTGATAATATCATTCTCCTAAAATAGTCATCCAAGCTATTATAGGAATCACTTAATATAAAATTACTTTTGATTTGATATCCTACTTTGGATAGAGTCATATTATTTAGGAACCTTTCATCAAAGTCGTCCAAAATTGACCTACCTATTTTCTTTACTTCTTCAAATGTATAAATAGGCTTTGTTAGTAGTGATTTTAATTTGGCTATTTCTACATCGGACAACTCTATATAGTCTGTTTTAATAATATCTTCATAAAGGTACTCATTTAGAAACCCAGTAATATAACTAGATAAGGAGTCCTGCCGTAGACCATATACTTCTTCAATGTACTCTACAAATTCCTTTAAAGGTATTGGGGAATATTCTTTAAATAATCCGATAAAAAATTCCTTCTTATCTATCTTCTCTATTGTGAATTCTGGCATTCTTGTATAATAAACATTATCAACCTCTATCGTACGACGATATAAATTGTGCAACTCATATTCAGTACGTATGTCAACTTCTTCCATTAACTCTGGATTTTCTCTGAATATTTTTTTCATACTATATACACCTGAGGCAAGCTCTAGGTGCTCTTTTAATTGATTGATTACATGATTTGTAAGTACTTCAAAATCATAATATCGATAAGTACTCCCTTTTCCCCTGATTACATTTTGACAACGATCACTAATTCCACGTAAACTAGATTCGTCTGATTGGTAGGATTTAGGTAAATTGTTTTTTATTATATATTCATTATATTTCTCAACTATCTCATCATCTGTTACAGCTTCAAGAGCATATTTACTTACGACTTCTTCAAATATACTCATTTTTGACAATTCTTTAATTTCACCTTTTCTACTTAGAAAACAATTAAAATATTTGAGTAGTTGCTTTCTTTGGGACTCAGAAAATTTTATATTAAAAAAGTCATTTATGACAGATTGATTACCTTTTACGTATTTCAAGTTTAAATAATAATAAACCTCAATTTGTTCTTCAAAAATACTGCAAAATAAGTCTTTCGGAAAATTGTATTTCTCAAAGTCTACCCGATAACGTATATCCTCTACAAAAACTGGCATACTATTAATTACTCTTACTTCAATATTTCTTACTCCTTGCCTTGAATACTGGAATTCATTTCCTAGCTCAGCGAGTGTTTTTCCTTGTAAACGCTTAATGAATATTTCCTTATCCTTGAATTCTCCCTTTAAATAATCCATTAGACTTGGATAATATCTTTTTATCCCCAGAGAATTGTATCCAATATAATTATTATTTAACATATCTTGTAAAATTGACTCCAGATTGTCATCATTCACCTTAATACGATATTCACTGAATAAAGTCTCTTGAACCTTATCTACTTTAATCGCTTCATCTAATTTAAGATTCGTTACAATTTCTATGATTGATTTCCTTACCTTCCTATACGGTACTCTCCCTTTCGATGTTTCAACGATTTCAAATGCTGTAATAATTTTTGTGAAAGCACTCTTCCGATTTCCACCTGTTAATTCATTAAATCTCTCTAAAGTAAGTATGTTTAGGTCATGATAAGAAATGTTTAAGTCTATTAAGTTGTTTATAATTGTTCCTGATAATCCTTCATTAGCTAGCTGATATAAGTTATCTTCCTTATCCTCCTTTCTTATATTAGGGATTATTTTGATTATAGTTTCCACTAAAGCAGGCTTGTGAACACCTAGTTCCATAACACTAAGTGTTTTTTCCTCAAAGTCCCTTAATGTAAACCCTGCTCTCACTAGGTTTTTAACTTGATTTAAGGATATGCCAAATATACAAAGAGCATAAAGACTATACACCATTTTTCACCTATTCCACTATTTATATAGTTCGTTATAATAAATTTCCTTGTCCTCATATAGCTTAAGAAGATCCTCAGAGTAAAAATATGTTGTGTTTTTCATTAATCTGATAGCATAATCATAATCAATTTCTAGATTACACATTGAGAGAGATCTCCCAATCAATTCATCAACCGTAAGGGATTCACTGTTTTGAAATATATATCCAATAAAATCATTAGTTGTTATTTCTTGTTTAGATTTAACAAAAACCAATCGGCCATCCATTCTTAAAAACTTCAATCTTCCAGGTCTCATTAATATACTTTCGTAGAATCTATCTTCAAAGCCATACCTCTTTAAGTAATGTCTAAAATGTTTTTCTTCCAAAGTTTGAAGAGTAAAGAACCTTCCAACTTCTACAAACCTCTCTACATTATTTTTATAGTCAATTAAATCTTTTTTAGTAACTCCTCCATTTAGAAGACTGGTATTAGTTATATAAAGATTATCTTCAACCTTCAATAGTTTATAGTCATTCTCGTAATTATCAAGTTTACGTTTTACATAAGGGGTTTGAAATACTGTGTTGTTAGGTATTTGAAAATACGAGGAATTAAAAATCAATGAATCTAAATATTGGTCAATACTTGACAGTTGCTTAGAAATAACAAAATTCTTATCAAGCTTATAGTCAATTGTTGAGAGCATATCGTAATTAACATCCAGCTCATTAAAACTAGGAATTACTTGTTTGACTTTAATAATGAATTCTTCTACTGGGTATACTTCCATCGTTAACTTGGCCTTGATACTATTAATTTCATTATTTGGGAATTTTGCATAGTATTTAGTTTTATTCAATACCCTACAAGTAACATTAGGAATATCCTTTAGGACAAATTCAATATAGGAATTATTTAACCAATATGCCTGCTTAGTAATCATTTGACCATCTGGCAATTCAACTTTATCATTACTATCATTAGCTTTTGGTCGAATATGAGCTACATTATTATCCTTCATTCCTGGTAAATTATTTTTCATAGTAACTTTTTTGCCCACAATTTGCTTTTTAAATTCTACACCTTTTGAAACAACTTCCTTTGTCGTTTCCCATAACTTCTTAACATCTGTATCTAAAGTTTCTTGTGGCATTTGCCACAACTTTATTCCCTTAAAAATTAGAACATTTCCACCACTTACCTTTTTATATTGAAATACTATAAACAAAAAAACTGTTTCAAAAAATTTAAACCTTATTTTACTGTCCATCCATGTTTCATTAATAATTTCTAGAAAATCTACATTTTCAAACGACATTGATTCTTTAGGTTTACCATTTTGCTGTAATCGTATTGTTTTAATGGATAATTTATTGGGAAGAACCTCATTTTCAAGTTTTCGTTTATCTAAACTTTTGTACTCAAACATCCTGTTAACAAGAGTAACAATTGATGCTTTGTTTGAAATTAGATTGGGATTAATATTAATTTTATAGGATATCTCATCAAATGTAAGTCCGGTAAACTCATCTAGTTTATTAGATATTTTAGACTGGAATGCTTTTTTATCAAATGCCAAATTAATCACCTTTATCATATTTAATAAGTAATAAATATATCTTAACATATTTTAACAATTATTTTAGAGTTAACTCTTCTTTTTCAATAGGAATTGTTCGTTATTCATATCATAATTTTAATGTTCGTTAACTAAAAAATCTATTTAGAAGTTATAAAAGAAAAAAATCGAGTGTCTATTTAACAACAGACACTCGATTTTTTAAAATAATTGTAACTGTAACGGTGATTCCTTGATTACCTTTTTGTCGTTTTCTTCTATTTCTCTAATTCTTTTGCCCATTTTTTTAATTAAACCTACTACAAGAGCATTACCCATACAGAAATATCTAGTTCTTTCGGGCATTCCTGTATTCGTCCAACCATCTGGAAAACCATTTAGTAATTCACATTCTTCCGGAGTCAAATAACGAATTCTTCCAGAGTATAAATCCTCTATTACATGGGAGCTTCGATTACATGTTGCTTCTGACGTTAACATCGTTCTACCAGGTTTATCAAGATGATCTGGAAACGCCATGCTACCTTCAGAGTAATAATATTCATGCTCAGTCAACTTTGAAACTCTCTTAACTTTTTTTGCATCTTTTAAATATTTCATTTCTTCCAATTCGGTTCGTCCACTTTTTCTACGTTTTTGATTATCAAGATAATACTTTTCATCAGCAGGTCCATATTTCTCGAAGACCTCTTCTAAAATAGCCCTTAAAGGTTTTGGTTCAAAAATCAATGGTGTTAACTCTCTAGAGAATATTCTACCATCTATCATAGTACCAGAATTGCGATAGGTTTCTTTAAAAAGATTGGAAACATCTAAGATATCAGAAAACAATTCTGAATAAATATCTTTATGTTTTATATGAGGGCCCACATGCACTGGAAACTGTGGAGCAAAGAACCCCTCGGATTGAAGAATTCCTTCAGGAGAAAGGGAACGCTGCTCCCTTGCAAACACTGTATCATTTCGATACGCAAAAATAAAAACTCTTCTTCTACGTTGTGCAAACCCATATTCCGCTGCATTAATAACTCTCCATTCAACAGAATAGCCTGCATCTCTAAAACTTGTAAGCATAATAGAAAAATCTCGACCACGCTGTTTAGAAGGAGATTTTAACAAACGATCTACATTTTCGAGAAGCACATAACGAGGAGTTTTAGACTCCACAATTTTCATAATTTCCCAGAAAAGAACACCTTTTTTCCCCTGAATACCAGCTTCTCCAGATAAAGTCCGAGCAACAGAATAATCCTGACAAGGAAAGCCACCAACCAATAAATCGTGATGGGGTATATCCTCCCAAACCTTTGAAATATCATCATTGACGTGGATTTCTTTCTCTCCAAACTTTTGAGTATAACAATCAAAGGCATGCTGCACTTTCGTAGAAGGTTCCCATTGATTTGCCCAAACAACTTCATAATCTTTGGTTGAGTTTAGACCTTCTAAACCTAAGCGAAACCCTCCGACACCGGCAAATAATTCTACTACTTTTAACATACTAACTATCCACCTTTCGGAAGTTACTACAACTGCTTTATTCTATCAACATCTATATAAGACAATATAATTATTATTAAGGTATTTATTTTAACATAAATTTATATAAATATGTTCATATTGATTACTAAAATTATAAGCGAACGATCGTTCCAAATCAAGAGTTTTATCCTCTGCAAGTTATACCTACTTAGAATATTCGTCGCAAACAAAAAGAAGTAACCGTCCCCCTCACCAAGGTTTGGATAGTTACTTCTTTTTGTAATTTACTTTTACACTGGTGGCCGCTCACTATGCGGCTATAGTTGCTTTGATCGGGTGTTGGTAGCACCTGATCTTTTTTATTTATATATATATTATAGGATAAATTATTCATGTAATGCAACATTCAGTCATCTTTTGTCGTGCAATGTGCTAGTAGATCTCACTAAAAATAACAACCATAAAATAAAAAGCGATCTTTTACCTTTTTATTTCAAAATATCTATCTATCTCCTCTTCAGACTTGAGGTTACCATCTTCATCATACAACTTTGGTAGAAATTTTTTATTGAGAGTTTGATTAATACGTGCGTAGCATTCTCATCGGCTTTCTTTTCTTTCAACGTACTTTCCTTTTTCTTAAAATAAAAAAGCAACCAACCCCGAACATGCACAGCTACCTAGCCATAACACATAAGATAAGTAGCGTTAAAATACAAGGAGGACAAACATGTATACAAATTATTATGGTCCGAGTTATTTTGATTATTATCGTATGCCAAATGACATTCAACTTATAGATGATATCCAGAAAGCAATTAATGCAGAGTATAGTGCTGTTGATTGTTATAAGAAGTTAGCCAAGATGGCACCTACAAAGGATGAAAGGAACAGAATTCTTGAGATACAAGAAGATGAAGTCCGTCATCTCGAAGAATTCAGCAGAATTTATACAAATTTAACAGGAAAAAAACCATCTTATCAGATCATTGAGGAATGTCCAGATACCTATAGGGCAGGAATAGAATTTGCTTTTAAAGACGAACAAGAAGCTGTTGATTTTTATTTAGATATAGCAGATAAAGCAAACGATTCAATCATTAAAGAGAGGTTTCGACGTGCAGCTGCAGACGAACATAATCACGCTATATGGTTTTTGTCTTTTTCTACGAATCCAAGGGTAACACATATTAATCGGCAAATTAACAATTACGGTGCTGAAGGGGCATTAAGTGCCTCAACATTAACGATACCTCAAATGTTGACGTATGCCCTTCAAGACGAATACCTAGCTCAAGCAAGATATCATAATATTCTAGGGAATTTTGGATATATACGTACATTTGCACAAATAAAAGAAGCTGAAATGAGACATATCAATGCTTTATTACCACTTTTTGAACGGTATCAGATACCTTTACCAGAAGATAATTCACAGGCATTCGTTACAACTCCAGAAAGTATTAAGGCAGCATACGCTGCTGGCGTTCAGGGGGAAATAGATAATATATCTATGTACGAAAGGTTTCTATCACTTACGATTCCTAATGATATCCGGACCGTTTTTACTCAACTACGCAATGCCTCTTTGAATCATCTTGCCGCCTTTGAAAGAGGTCTTGCAAGAACTTAACTATAAAGAGACGATCACTTTGAACGTAATCGTCTCTAAATATAGGTGTTACTCATTTGTATTCAGGAGATCTAGGTTTTGAATAATTCTAACGAGTTGGCCAAACTAACTATGTAGAGAGTTAAATTTACTACCATTAACTAACTTACTTGCAACCATGTATATAGCGATATAAAAAGGAAAAGAGGCAATATAATGCCAACTTGGATAATCAAAGAAACCTAACCATTTGAAAAAAGGCTCTGCTCCAAAAGATGTTAAGAGAGAAAAAAATATAGCTTTATATACTGGTTTAATTGTTGGCTTCACTTGAATAAAAAACATGATCGTTACTGGCATTAAGGAAAAGTCCCATGCTATAAAATCAGGTATAACGGGCATCGTTTTTACGTTATATCGCCAAAGACCCATTGCAACCCCGATGTAATCAAGCCAAGTAGCTATAAACATGGCCCATATCCCACCTAATAATAGACGGTGAGTACTATCCTTTTTTCGATAAAAGATCCATACTATCCATGGCACAATAACTAACATGGTTGCGCCCCACCAACCAAAACTAAATATAATTTCATCCTTCCATAATTCAGCAACCTTGGTGTTAGCCTTATCAATCACATCGTATTGTTCATTTAATGCTTTATTTATATGTGATGGTGGTTTAAACATACTCTAACCATCTCTCCTGGAAAAATTATAAAATCATGTCTGTGTTTACTATCTTTCTTTAAAATTCTATATTTATTCCTATGTACTTTTTTCCCTTGTACTTTGTCGATAAATAAATGAAGAATGTTTTGTATTTTGAGGCAGTCGGTCTCCCTTTTACATCCAAAAGTTCCATCAATAACGTTAGTTTCATCCTTCGCTTATGTACATACTAATTACGTAGGTTTCCTACTAGTAAATCTAAAGGAGATGTTACTTTTGGCGACAGCGACTACTGGTCAAGTTTTATCTGTTAAAGATGCAATTGTATCTCGTCACAGTATTAGGAAATTTGTTCAGAAACCGATACCAAAAGAAGACATAGATCGAATATTTGAGCTTGTTCGATTATCTCCTAGTGCTTGGAACTTGCAACCGTGGAGATTCCATATTGTAACCGATACTGAGTTAAAAGAGTCCTTAAAAGAGGCAGCCTACGGTCAACAACAAGTAACATCTGCCCCTGCTGTTGTTATTGTGATTAGTGATATGGAAGACGTTATCGCAAACTTACCAGAAACCGTACACCCAGGTTTATCCGAAGAACGTAAACAAGAAGAAGTGGCCAATCTTTCCTCATTCTTTAATGGACTGAGTGTTGAAGAAAGAGGGCAATGGGGCCTTACACAAGCCAATATTGCTCTTGGGATATTATTAACTGCTTTACAAGGATATGGCTATTCGAGTGTACCAATGCTTGGGTTTGATCAAGAAAAGGTAAAAGAAATTTTAGGTCTACCCGAACATGTAAAATTTGCTGCAATGGTACCATTTGGTATAGCAGAATCTGAAGGATATGAGCATCACCGCTTTTCATTAGATAAAATTGTTTCTTATCACTGATATACAGAAGTAACCTCGTAATGGGGTTGCTTCTATAGACCATGGCTCTCTTTTCTAACTTCGATATGAGACATACTACCTTCTCCTTTTGGTCATAATTCAATAAATCTTATTAAATCAATGTAATATAGCCTAGAACTTTTGAACGCCTAAATATCGAAAATAACATAATGACAACAAAATATGACAAAAGGGGCCTGACCCCCAGCGCGTTAAAGCTTTAACGCACTGGGGGTCAGGCCCCTTTTCCTATTAATTATCAGTTTAATTGTCTGAATTATATGAAAAATTCCCTATTGTTGAACGATAGTTAAATTAAATAGAATTAAACTTGCAAGTACTTATTACGTTTGGAGGGATTTTATTGAAGAGGAAAAAGTTACTTATTAGTAGTACATTGGCAGGAGCACTTGCGTTTTCCGTGTTTTTACCGGCTACATATGCTCATGATGCACTTGATGTGTTAGGTGGCGCAAAAGGTGAAGTTGAAGTGATGACGATGGAAGAGTTGAAAGCAATGCAACTTAAACACTCCATCAATGGTAGTAAGAATGTAAAGTTTTTAAAACAAGCTGCAGCTGTACAGATTAATCCGTTAAATGGTAAGCAGAACAATATGGCTGATGTGTATGCACACAAAGGGTTCGCTTACACTGGAACTCATACAGCTAATGGAGCAAACGGTGGTGTGCGTGTATTTGACTTAAAAGATCCTTCTAACCCTAAAGAAGTTGCTGTATTTGCAAATGAAATACCATATTCATGGCAAGAAAAGGTGATTGTAAAAACAGTAAATACTCCTTCATTTAAAGGAGATTTAGCAGCGGTGAGTGTACAGCAAACCTCTAGGAATAATGCAAACAGACCAGATAGCGTGGGTGGCGTATTACTCTATGATGTAACGGACCCTTACAATCCTAAGAAGCTTGGATTCTATGGGTTAGACCGTAAAATCACAGGAACCCACGAATTATATTTAACGACGCAAGGTAATCGTGCACTAGTGTTAACTTCTAGTCCTTATGCAGACTATTATACTCATGGGGCAGTACAGGATTTTCAAATTCTTGATGTTTCTGACCCAACAAGTCCTAAGAAAATTTTTGGTTGGAATCCACGTGACTTAGAGCAAATCCCAGAAGACTTTAATGGATATCATTGGTATGCTCAAGATGGAAAAACTCGTCCTGTTTTCAACCACAGTGTAATTACGGACAATAATGCACAGTATGCATATGTGTCCATGTGGGATTTAGGAACAGTTATCTTTGATATTCGTGATCCTGAAAACCCTGTATATTTAGGAAACACTACTTTCCGTGCAAATCAAAAGGGGTCTGCTCACTCTGCTGCCCTTGCTAAAGGTGGTAACATCCTTATTGAAACACGTGAAGTATCTAACCCTGTTGGATCAGGATATGAAAGTGCATATGGGTATACTCGCATTTTCGATATCAAAGATAAAACGAACCCTGTTTTATTAAGCGAGTTTACAACTGATTTAACATTTGATATTCCACCTACATCTGCTGGAAGATCTACTTTCGCTAAAACAGTTCACGATCCGAAAGTGCAAGGCAATACACTCTACCTATCCTACTATTCTGGTGGAGTTCTTGCTTTAGATATTACAGACCCTAGCAATCCAGTAGAAATTGGCCGCTATACACCTGAAAACGCAGATGTTTGGGGAGTGTTTGTGGATCGAAACTATATCCTAGCCTCCGACATGGGCCAAGGGTTAAAAGTTCTTCTAAAAAATAATAGTGGTGGAAAATCAGAGGCACTACAAAGATAACTTGTATAAAAAAATGCCTGTAACCATTAGAGTGGTTACAGGCATTTTTATCATTCTATCCAATGCATTAGTAGAATAATTTGGAGAACATATTTTTAATCGAATACAACAGGGGCCTGACCCCCGGTGCAGAAAAGAGCGGACATTAATGTTCGTTTAACTGCCGCCGTATAGACTGAATTAAAACTTCAAAATCTTCTTCATTTGGCATATGTGCTGAGTTTTCCAGAATGATAAAGTTCTTTTTTGGGGCTTCAACACGATCAAAGTAACTTTTTGCTAAATTAAAGTTTGCAACCTTATCGTGTTTTCCTTGAATAATATAAGCTGGAGTCTTAGAACTTGTCAATTCTCTTTTCAACTCTATTTATTGTTGCACCGGCACCTTCAAGCTCTCCATTTTCTCACTCAGAAAACTTGTTAAGTCAATAAATGTTTGCTCTTCAAAAGGTGACGATAATTGCCCTTCTTCTAATAGCTCGGTAAACGACTTGCTTCCACCTATCTTACAAAGCTTTACGTAAGTATCCCATGCATCGTCCCAATTTTCAGTTGATTTATCCCATAATTGAAATGCGCAAACCTGTGCTAAAGCATAATCAAGGTAATAAAAAGGAACTTCATAAATATGCGGGATCTCCTGCCATGCTCCTCCTTCTTCTAGATGGGTGATTTGATCATTGTCTCGGTATGGCATATATTTTTTCTCTAATCTAGACCAAAGCTGCCTTCTCTCCTCTGGGGTTAACGAAGGGTTTGCATACACTTCTTCCTGGAACTCATCACCTACACACATTTTAGGAAGTTTTATCAGCGAATCTACTAAGTGGAAGAATCGGTGCTTATCGGCATCTTCCTTGAAAAAGAGGTGAGCCCAAGGGAAGATAAATAACTCCATACTCATCGAAAAGATTTCAGAACCCTCCATTGTTGGGAAAAAGTATTCTGGTATCTCTTGAGATTTGAGAGTCGAGTACGCCTGGAAGGCATGCCCCACTTCATGAATCAGGACTCTAACATCATTTGACGTCCCATTAAAGTTCGCAAACACAAATGGTACTTTTTCCTTTGCGAAATACGTACAATAACCAATGTTTGCTTTTCCTTTCTTATTGAGTAAGTCAAACAGTCCTTTTTCCGTCATTTCATTATAAAAATTCTTTGTGTCTTCGGATAGCTCACTGTACAACTGTCTTCCCTGTTCAACAATCCAGTCAGCATCCCCTTGTGGAACTGGATTCCCGCTTTCAAATTGGACTTTTTCATCGTAAACCTTAACCTTATCTATTCCCAACCGTTGTCGTTGGCCCTCTACTAGCTTAGAAACAAGTGGTACTAGGTAGTTTCGAACATTTTCACGGAAAGCAGCAGCCGACTCTTTATCCCAACCAGATCGAGCCCATCTTAAATAGGCTAAGTCTGTAAAAGAAGGAAAACCAAGCTTTGTAGCAATCTCATGTCTCACTTTTACGAGGTTATCAAATAGCTCATCATACACCTCTTTTTTAGAAGAGAAATAGTCGAACTTCGCCTCGATGGCACGTTTTCTAGTATCACGGTCTTGGTCTAAAACAAATTTTTCAAGCTTAGAAAGTGTTAGCTCCTCCCCCTTAAATGGGACTACAGCTGAGGCAATGAGCTTTTGATAGTCACTTGTTAACCGATTTTCTTCTCCTAAAAGCTCCATCACCTCTGGAGAAAATGTCTTTACCTTAGATTCCGCGATTTTGAAAAACTGTTTACCAAAGGTTTCTTCTAGTTCACTTCGAAAAGGTGTCTCTAGTAAAGCCTGAAAGAATTGTGTTTCAACATCAGTGAAGTGTGGAAGGTTTTTGTTAAAAAAACTATATTCTTCTTCATAAAACGGATCTGTTGTATCCAATGTATGCCGTACATGAGCAATCATCTGAATGGAATCAAAATTTGACCTGATGTCATTGATTTTTTTTACAAGTGTACTTTGTGTTTCTGCACTCGTTGCATTCTTAAACTCAGTAAGCAACGTACCTATTTCTGTTGTGACTTTTTCAATACTTGGCCTTTCATAAGGAAATTCAGAAAACCTCATTTTTTTCGCCCCCGATATGAATATTAAACTGACTGTTTAGTTTATATTATCACCCGATTTTAAAATTTTCAATAATCTTTTTGCAATATTATGGAAACATCAACTAATTTTGACTAAATTCTTATCCATTAATTCCCTTTATCTTGCGTAGTAAAATAAGGATTTTTTAGCCAACCTATAAATAAACACTAGCTATTTAAACTGGGAGGTAACCACATGAAAAGAACATTTTTCACCCTTACTGCTTCTACATTACTAGTCGTTGGACTTACAGGATGCGCTGGCACCAACAATAATGTGGATACACAAAATGAGGACAATGCAAGAATCCTAAACCAAGGAAGTCATGAAAATGAAATGGATACTAGAAGCTACAATCAAAATGAAATTTTGCACAGAGATCGCGAGTTACTAAATGAAGAAAGAAATTATTATCATGACCGCCTAGACAAAGGAAATCGTCCTGATCATAATAATATCGAGGATATACGTAACCGTAATAACAGTATCTTAGACATTGGCCCATTGTAAAAACCTATCTATTCTGGATAGGTTTTTTACAATTTGAGCTAAAGTATAAATTCAGGATTTAGTTGGCATGCCAATGTTATCATTACGCTTATCTATATAAACATTTCCTACTCCATCCATTTGGGCGTAAAAGACATCCTTAATCGTTGCAATGTTATTTTTAGTTAGTATTTGGTCTACCCAATTCATGTCTTTTCCGAGCATATTCAAACTATGTGTTAGAACCTGGCCATCAATGATAAAAGCTTGGGAAATCCCTCTACTCATTTGGATGTTATGTATATCCTTTTGTGTGACGTTCATGTATGGTGGTTTGGCCATAGCACTAATCGTTCCGTCTGTCTCAAGGTAAGCCGTTTCAACTTGGTCAATATAAAAGAACCCCTTTTTACGTAGTCCTGTTAATAAACTATCCATAGTCAGCCTTGCTTTCTTTAGTCCCTCTTCATAAACCTGCCCATTTTTAATCAGAAATGTAGGCTCATCCTCTAAAATTTTTCTACCTACTAAACTTTTTATAGCCACAATACTACTTAGAAACGTATATAAACAGAACAAAATTAATCCAGTCATTCCGATGTAGATAGGAATATCTTTCATTAACATAGAACTAGCTACAACAGATCCAATCGTAATCCCTGCTACAAAGTCAAAAAAAGTCATTTGTGCAATTAGCTTTTTGTTTAAAACACGACACAAAATGTACAGCGTTATGAACCCGATGGTCGTTCGAATAACCATTTCTAAAATTGTCATTTGTTATCACCTTCCTCTAAATAGTATTTTTGATAGTATTTCCTAGCATTATTCTCCTAATTCCTTTGTGCTTCAATTAAAGGGGCCCTTTTTCCAGGCCCCTTTTTCTATTTTTCTATTATTTTGGAGTCAATGCTTCGAATGTGTAAGTCGCGTTGTGGAAATGGTATTTCAATTTGATGGTCTGCTAATATTTTGTTGATTCGAAAATTGATATTACTTTTGGTATGAATCACGTGATTTGGATTCGCAATCCAAACAAACAGTTCAAAATCCAATGAGGAACTTCCAAATCCTACGAAATTGACAAACGGTTCTGGGTCTAGTAGCACCATCTCTGAACTAGCTTGTTCTTCACTCGCAACTTGTAATAGAAGATCCCTGACCTTTTCTACATCAGTTCCATAAGCAACTCCAATAGGAATAACCAGACGTAATTTAGGATCGCTATGTGATCGGTTGACAACTTGTTCTTCTAGAAAGTATGAGTTTGGGACAATCATATGTTCATTATCAAGCGTTTTTATGATCGTCGCTCTCATGTTAATCTTTTCTACATCTCCAATCACGTCATTTACAATGACACGATCTCCTACTTTGATGGGCCGTTCAAATAACAAAATAATCCCCGAGATAAAGTTTGAAGCAATATTTTGCAGCCCAAATCCAATCCCTACTCCTACTATTCCGGCAAAAACCGTTAAAGCACTTAAATCAATTCCTACAGTCGTTAAACTGACGACAAATGCGATAACCATGATACTGTAGTGAAAAATTCGGTCAAATGTAAATTGAATACCACGGTCTAATGAATAACGCTCATAGATACTAGGTAACACGTACTTCGTAATTACCTTTGAAGTACGATTTGCAAGCGAAATAATCAAAATGGCAATAATCGTTAAAAAGACAGTAACCTGTACTCTTCCAATTGAAACAAACTCTTCAAACATCCAGTCCGATTCTGAAAAATAAAACAGCATAAAAAGTAAGATCCCATAGGTAGTAAGCCAATTTAGTATATTTCGTATGAGTGAGTCCATATGAATGAAGACTTTTCGATTACTATTCTTCATCTTTTTTGTGAGAAACAAAATGAACGAACGAATAATTAAAATAACCCCAACATATAAAATGAACATAAGGATGTCCATCCACTCAATTTGCTGAATGGTCTCATTAAATTCTTTCGTTAATTTACTAGTAGTTATATTAAAAAGCATGTAACTCTCCCTTCTGTTGTTTTTCTTAATTATAAACAATTCTTCCTTTAGGGTTAAATGATGTGATCCAGACCATGCTAGCATAACTAGGGCAATTGTTGGCTTTATTTGAGGAGAGGTCATTATAACAACCTTTTAACTTCAGTCTTTAGTTACTTATTGTTAAAAACTACTTATTATACGCCATTTTGTACATTCTTATTTATTTCAACTTATAAAGTGTTAAAAACTTGATAATAATGCATGTAAGAAAGGAGTGAGAAAAGTTGAAGAAGAGTTATATTATGATAGGTGTAATACTCGCATTAGTCATTATTCTAGTTATTACGAATCCAAAACAAGAGGAATATGTGAATTGGGCAACACAACAAATTACAGAAGATAAAGGGATTCTCCTACGTTTAGGCGCAGATCACCTAGCCAAACCAGTCATTCATTCCGCAACAGAAACAACAAACTTTGTACTATTTTCTGTCTACAAAACAGCCATGCCTCATAAAGAAGAAAATATCACAACAATCGGTTTTCTAAACCAATTCATCACAACAAAATAAATTGTGACAACCGGGGCCTGACCCCCGGTGCGTTAAAGCTTTAACGCACTGGGGGTCAGGCCCCACTTTTTTATTCGAATAGATGGCGTAGCAGTCTATCACGGTTGTCAAAGAATTGCTTCATGATGGAGTAATGATCGGTTTCTTCCAATTGTAATTCAGACATTCCTTCTTGTGATAGTTGGATAATCTTTGCATCAGGATAGGCCATGATAATGGGTGAGTGAGTTGAGATAATAAACTGTGAGCCTTGGTTTATTAATTCATTAATCCTTGCTAATAACGATAGCTGCCTTAAAGGCGATAGTGCTGCTTCAGGCTCATCTAAGATGTACAGCCCATTTCCCCGGAATCGTTCCGTAAAGGCAGCAAAAAAGGATTCACCATGAGATTGTTCATGAAGTGATTTTCCACCGAAAGAATAAATCACTTTCCCTCCACCGAATGGTTCTTTATCCATGTCCTCAATATTTGTGGCCACATTGTAAAATGTTTCGGCTCTAAAGAAAAAACTGTCTTGTGCTCTATCAACTCCTTTTATGACGCGGAGGTATTGGTCTAAGTCTGAGTGTGAATCATAGCTTGAAAATCGAAAGTTTAATGATCCTCCCTCTGGGTTAAACCCTAATGCAATGGCGATTGCCTCAAGCAAAGTTGATTTCCCCATTCCATTTTCGCCAATGATGTAGGTCACATTTGGATGAAGCTGAATATCTTCAAAATGTTCGATCACTGGGAGTTTAAAAGGAAATTGATTAAAGGAAGGTATTTGGTCCCTTTTCAATCCGATTGCTCTAATATATTGAGAATCTCTATCTAATTTCATGTCAACATCCTCCTTTATCAACGAGTTTTATTATAGTTACAATATCATAGATCTCCATAAAAAAGAGTGACTAATTAACCAAAACAGAGGCTATCAACTTCTAATAATTTACAATTTTTCGTTTCTACTTTATAATGGCTAGAAAATGAGGTGATAGTTTATGGCAATTGTGACAGTAGACTTTGACGGGACCCTATATCAAGGAAACTCATTCAAAGTGATGTTTCAAGTGGGGAAAAAGCAATTTACAATGAAACAATGGAGTATCCTCTTTTCAGGATTGGTAAAAGCGGGTGCTGTGGGGCTAGCCAATGGAAAAAATGCGTTTCGTCATCAGTTTTTCAAAGCATTTGCAAAGACATTTCAGGGGAAAACAACGAGTGAATTAGACGTCTTCTTTCAAGAACTTGTCGATGTTGGCAAAGCGGAGGTTCACCAGTCTCTCGTACTCCAAATTCAGAAACATCAACAAAATGGAGATACGGTCATCTTATTATCTGGTGCACTCCAACCATTCTTAAGAGCATTTGCCAAAGAGCTTCAACTAGATGTACATATTATTAGTACCGAATTATTATTCGACCAAAGAAACCTCTGTACTGGAGAAATTGGTCAAATTATTAATGGCGATGAAAAAGTAAACAAATTACAAGAATGGTTAGAAGCAAGATCAATGATGGATCAACCATCGCAAGAAATCTGGGCATATGCTGATAGCGAAAGTGATATTCCACTATTAAACTTTGTCACCAACCCAGTTGTCGTCAATCCAAAAGACGACATGAAAAAAATCGCCCAACAAAACAAATGGACCATCTTCGCATCTTAAATTGTGACAACAGGGGCCTGACCCCCGGCGCGTTAAAGCTTTAACGCACTGGGGGTCAGGCCCAAAATCATTTAATACACGTCTCTTTTTGTAAAAGTGGCAAATGATACGATCAACGCAACTAACGCCCAGACCAAAAGAACACTCATCGAGAATCCTAAGTTCATTCCTTCGATTGGTGGTGCCATTCCTCGGACATAGTCTGTTAGACGAAGATTGACCATAAAGAAGTATTTTGCCGACACCCATGAAGATACCATATTTGATAATATTGCTCCTGATATTAGGGCAGCAAGCATGATCCCCATGACAGCTGCTGTACTTCTAATTAACACTGAAAGCATAAAGGTTAATGTTCCTACAACCATACACACAAACCAGGCTAGTCCAAACTGCATTAGCAGGTATTGCCATTGTGGAATTAGATGCACATTGTCCGTAATTAGTTCTTCTCCCACAACGGAGAATCCTGTTAAGACAGGCATAGTCCAGCCACCGTAACCGAGGATAATCCCAGAGATAAGATAAGATAGTATACCAACACCAAGCACTATAAACGACACAGATAGCATCATACTAATATACTTGCTCATAAGTATTTTCCATCTCTTTACGGGTCGTGTTAGCAGTAGTTTTATCGTTCCCCCACTCCCTTCTGAAGAAACAAGGTCTGCGGCAATGACCATGACCATTAATGGGAGAAACAGGTCTATTGAGTTTTCAATAAACATCCGCATAAAAGAAGGTGCACCAGGTGCAGTAGGATTGATATCATGATCCAAATAATACTGCTGCTGACTTAAACGTATCTTTATAAATTTTCGCCATTCATCTGAAATACTGCTCGAACTTAATCGGTTTTGCGTATTAATGATTTCCTGTTGAAGCTGTGTTCGCCAATCCGTCGTACCTAATCGTTCTTGCAGGGATTTAACTTCTTTCATTTGTGCATAGGTAAAAAGAGATACAAGTACAGCTACAATCGCAAGAACAATAAACAATCGTTTTTTTCTTGTTATTTTAATCATTTCGTTATGTACTAAATTAATCAATGGTTTCCCCTCCTGTTAGCTCGATAAATAAATCTTCAAGAGTCGGAAACTTTGTTTGAATTTCACTTACCTTTACACCCGCTTGAACTAATTTTTGGTTCCATCCTGACACCTTTTCTTCATCATAAAAAGTGACTAATAACCCGTCTTCCTCACTAACAACTGTCGTTTCTTCTGATAACAGTGCCTTAGCCTGATCAATTGGACTCACTTTCCATAGTAGTCTCTCTTTATTGGAAAGTAGACTGTGAACGGAATCTATTCTTATTATTTCACCTTTTGATATGATCGCGACCCTATCACACATTAATTGAATCTCACTAAGAAGATGAGAGGATACCAGGATGCTAAGACCTTCCTTTTTAGCTAAAAAGTCAATAAACTCTCGCATTTCCCTTATACCCACAGGATCAAGTCCATTTGTTGGTTCATCTAAAATAAGAACTTTGGGTTTTCCTAATAAGGCTTGAGCAATTCCAAGTCGTTGCCTCATACCTAATGAATACGTACTAACCCGATCATGAATTCGATTTTGTAGACCTACCAGTTCGACTACTTCAGCAATACGCTCTTTTGGAATTTCAGGTACCATGCGAACAAAGTGCTGTAAATTTTCATACCCACTTAAGTAAGGATACAACTCTGGATTTTCAACTATACAACCTATATTGCTAATTGCACTCTGAAACTGACGTTGCAAATTATACCCACAGATTGATATCGTTCCTGAAGTTGGTTTAATTAAACCTACAAGCATTCGAATTGTTGTTGTTTTTCCAGAGCCGTTCGGGCCTAAAAAACCAAACACTTCACCTTCATTTAGATCGAATGATAGTCCCTTAATAATTTCCTTTTTGCCTATCTTTTTTCGAAGATCATCAACGACAAGTGTTTTCACTCTACCATCACTACTCATTTTCTGTTTCTCCTTCCTCACTGAAAACGGTAAGTGAGGCCACACGTTCAGCAATTAATTTATATCCCTTTTCATTTGGATGAAATTTATCATTAAATAGATAGGCTTCTACGTTTAATTGAAACAAATCATAGGTCGGAACTTGTATTATTTTATAAAATTTTGCAGCCACCTCTGCAGAATCGTAATTCCACTCTCGAACAACTTCAGATGTTACGTCTGCATTTTCTAGATTTTGAAAAGGGTTATATAACCCAACATGAAATACAATAGCCTCTGAATTCAAGTTCCTGATTGATGTAAAAGTGGACTCAAGATTTTTTAAATAAGCTGATTTAGTTACGTTGTTTTGTTCCTTATTAAAGTCTATAAGTGCCTCTCCTCGTTGAAATAAATCATTTCCACCGATGGTCATGATCAGAATATCTGCCTGCCTGATCTGCCTTTGAATTTCAGACTGCTCAATTAACCCTACTAGTTGCTCAGATGTGTATCCTCGAATCGCTAAGTTTGTTAGTTGAACTTCTTGATCTGACTTCTCCCTTAGCTGATCAACCAAATACCCGATATAGCCTTTACCCGAAGAATCACCTGTTCCACGTGTTAAGGAATCACCAACGGCAACGATGTTTAATGTGTCTTGCTTATCAATTGTTTCTAGCGGAGATTCTTCAATTGGCTTATCTGATGTTTCTGCTGAATAAAAGAGCTGGTCTTTGATTGTCCAAAATAAACCAATAATTAGTACAATACTTGCGACCACTGATATGAAGGTTATAACTTTCACCGTATTTGTTTTCATTTTCTCTACCTTTCTAAAAAACGTTCTAACTATCTTTCCTCTAAGATTAACAGAATCTATTCTATCTTTAAAATTTTAAAGGTATTTTTTCTAAACATTGTTTCCATTGTAGCTATTTTTAATATCCAGTACGTGACAGGGGCCTGACCCCCGGCGCGTTAAAGCTTTAACGCACTGGGGGTCAGGCCCCAAAAGACATAATTTATTCTTATCCCCGCTCTCGCTTCATTACTATCCCCATTGGTAGGTACGTAATGAAAAATACAATGAGTGCTGCAATTTCGAGATTAATATAATACATAATACCTGTTCCGAAAAAGGACAGGATTGTTTGGGATTCGGTAGGGTTTGCTAAATAAAAGAAGTTGGTTTCGAGAAGATGATTAATAATGAAAATTGGGATGGCGATACTATTGAGCAGGATGAGGCCGGTCCATATGGCTTTTTTCGGGAGACGATATCCCTCATAAACGATGAAATAGAAAACAGCCCAAGTAATTGCAGCGTGATGCAAGAAGTATTTTAGGAAACGAAAATGAGGAAATTGATGAACCAATTCAGGTGTAACCATACTTAAGATGGGTGGAAGCATCCCAGTAAAGAACAGGAAATAGAATACTTTTTTACTAGGCTTCAAGAATAAGAATATGGCCATAAATGTGCTTATCGAACATAGGTGTAAAGGCAGATTGCCTATCTCCCATTGGTTTGTCATGACTAGCCAAAGTTGTTGTGATATTTCACTAATGACCAATATGGTAAATATCGTCCACTTGATAATGGACTGGTGAGGCTTTAGTTGACCTCTGCAATAGACCAAGACAAAACAGATACCAACAAAGAATAGTAGAAAGACGATATGCGGAACAGAAAACAACTCAAATGTACGCATTTCTGTTACCGAGAACATGAGTGTCACTCCTATTCACTTTGAAATATGGTGCTTATAGCTACTGTATTCGGTATTTATGGTAATTAAGTCTGTACTTAAAAATATTACAGCTCCTTTTTTAGATGAAGCTATATGAATCACCACTTAAAATCGAAATAAACTGCATTTTTCATTTATCATAGCGTTTCTGTTTTACTTCATGAAAGTACTACTCTACATTTAAGAAATGTTGTAATGTAGATATTATGTAAAAAAGAGTATTTAAAGGACTATTGTTAAAGGAGGGGAAATTTGATGTTAAATCATGTTAGTCAACAATTTGGGTTGCAGGTACTTTCCGTAAATGAGGTTGATGACTCCCATAGTTCAACCGTTTATAAATGCACTTTGGTTAATGGTGAAACTGTTTATTTGAAAATTCCTTTTACAAAATTGAAGTTTAAACGAGAGTTAGAAGCCTATGAAATTTTAAAAGGAAGTGTTTCTATTCCTACGTTGTTGGACTTTTGGTCTGGTGATGAGGAGTGTCCTGGTGCTTTTTTATTATCTGAATTAAAAGGAACACCGTTAACATCTAAGGATACCCCAGCAGTAGCGTACCAAGTTGGAGTTCTTCAAGCTAAAATGCATTCAATTCGTCCTGCTGCAGGACAAGTGTTAACAGGTATTAAAAATGAATTTCCGAACTGGTCTACTTTTGTTGAACAACAATTTTATAGTTTTGCTGAAGATGTAAGGGACATTTTGGATGAACAATTATACAATAAAGCCATTGAAAAATATGAAGAGATGAAACAACAGCTCCCGTCTCCAGATGGACCGAGTTTTGTACATATGGATTTTCGTCCAGCAAATATAATTGTTAATAATAATAAAGTTTCAGGAATGATAGATTTTGAGAGCGTAAGATTTGGTTCAACAGAAATCGATTTTACTAAACTATATCGCGATTTTTTAAGTTTTGATGTTAGCTTGTATAATGCATATCAAGAAGGCTATAAAAGTATCAGGCCATTAATTGACCTAGAAAAGGTATTACCTTTTTACAGATTTACCGATGCCTTCAATAGTATTGGATGGTGTAAACGACGAGGAATTGAAAAAAATGCGCTATTTCTAGAAGAAAATTTGACGAGATTGAAGGAATGGTTGCTTTAAATTTTGGCTGATACAGTTCCATTGCGATTGAGTAAGAAACAGGGGCCTGACCCCCGGCGCGTTAAAGCTTTAACGCACTGGGGGTCAGGCCCCGTATTTCTACTAATTTTCTTCTTGTTCAATTGGATGAGTTGCTTCATAAATAAGCTGGTCAAGTTCATTTTTATACTCATCTTCCTGCTCATCTGTCCAGTTAAATTCCTTCTTCATAAACTGGGTAACAGAATCTTTATGCTCACGAACCCAATCAATCTCAAAGAAGATAGCTCCTGTACGTCTATTGAAAAAGTCAATTGGTTTATAAGCACACTCATGATCAATCGCGTATCTTAAGCTAGCGTAAACGACAGGGTCAAGGTTAGCCGCTTTTGCCTTATCTTTATCATTCTTATAGAGGTTAAAGATAATATCTACATTAGACCCATAACGATAGATAAGTTTATTAGCCGTTTGATCCGATAAGCCCATTTCCTTTGCAGCTTTTCTTTTATTAATCACAAAGATTTTAAACCCTTCTGAACCACCTACATCCCCACCAGAAATAGGCAAATATTTCGTTTGTGACCTTGGAAAACTTTTACCTTCTTCTTCATGAAGTTGCTTAGCTACTAAATTAACAATTGCTTCAGCCATTTTTCGATATCCTGTTAATTTACCACCAGCAATGGAAATAAATCCTGAATCAGAAACAAATAGTTCATCTTTACGGGAAATTTCAGATGGTGCCTTCCCTTCTTCATGAATCAAAGGTCTTAATCCTGCCCAGCTAGACTCTACATCCTCAGCACTTATCTGAACCTCTGGGAACATAAAGTCGATTGCGTTTAAAACGTAGTCACGATCCTCTATGGTCATTTTAGGATTTGCAATATCACCTTTATAAACCGTATCCGTCGTACCTACGTACGTTTTACCATCCCTAGGAATGGCGAACACCATACGGTTATCAGGCGTATCAAAATAAATAGCCTGTTTTAATGGAAATCTCTTCTCATCAAATACTAGATGAATCCCTTTCGTTAATCTTAAAGTTTTACCTTTTTTAGAATTGTCAATTTCCCTAAGTGAATCAACCCATGGACCAGCAGCATTCACAATTTTCTTGGCTCTTATTTCCTGTACGGAGCCATCCGTTACATCTTCTGCTTTTACTCCTACCACGTTGCCGTTCTCATACACTAATTCAATCACTTTCATATAGTTGAGTGCATATGCACCTTTCTCTACAGCTTTTTTCAATACCTCAAGGGTTAAGCGAGCATCATCAGTTTTATATTCTACATAATAACCTGCACCTTTCATTCCCTCACGTTTTAATAAGGGTTCACGTTTAACCGCTACTTCAGGTTTAAACATTTTTCTTCTTTCGCTCTTTTTTACTCCAGCTAGGAAGTCATATACCTTTAACCCAATATTGGTTGTGAGAGGACCAAAAGTTCCACCTTTGTAAAAGGGTAGCATCATCCACTCAGGTGTCGTAACATGTGGTCCATTTTCATAGACAATTGCACGTTCTTTACCGACTTCAGCTACAACTCCAAATTCAAATTGTTTTAAATAACGTAAACCGCCATGTACAAGCTTCGTAGATCTACTAGATGTACCGGCAGCAAAATCCTGCATTTCAACCACAGCCACTTTCAATCCTCTTGTAATGGCATCTAAAGCAATACCTGCACCTGTAATGCCTCCCCCTATAACAAGGATGTCCAAGGTATCTTTTTGAATGTTTTCTTTAATGTCCGATCTTATTAAGTTAGTAAATTGCATAACAATCGATCCCTTCAAGATAAGTAAATTTGTAAGTTTATGAATCTACTTAGCATCAAGAGGCTTAAAAAGCACTCCTCAAAGATGCAAAGTTGTTTATCTTTACCTCTAAATCACCATCAGAGAAACACAAAAAGAGACCACAAATCAGCCCTATTTTTTTCGTATTTTCGAAAAAAATAGAGTGATGTGGTCTCTCGAATTCTCCATCCACAATATTAACTTGATTTTAGTATATCACGATACTAATAGAATTTAAAGTTTTTTAACTTGTTGAAGGGTGGGTTCTAGCTTTGACTTTTTATCTATATTCACGTGTGGCAGTGACGGCTTTCTTCCAGCCACGGTATAGCTCTTCACGTCTTTCTTCGGCTAGTTCTTTTGTGAATGTATGTTCTTTTTTCCATTGTTTCGCAATTTCTTCTTTATTGGCCCAAAAGCCAATCGCTAACCCAGCAAGATAAGCCACACCTAATGCTGTCGTTTCATTAACAACAGGTCGATCAACAGGAACTCCTAAAATATCACTTTGAAATTGCATTAGAAAATCATTTTTTACCGCTCCACCATCAACACGAAGTGACTTTAATTTAATTTTAGAATCTGCAGTCATTGCGTCTAATACATCTCTTGTTTGATAAGCTAGAGATTCAAGTGTTGCACGGATAAAGTGCTCTTTAGTAGTCCCTCGAGTTAGCCCAAATACAGCACCCCTGGCATCACTGTCCCAATACGGTGTTCCAAGACCAACAAATGCTGGAACTACATACACGCCCTCTGTCGAATCCACTTTCGCTGCATAGCTTTCACTTTTTGCTACGTCATCGATCATACGCATACCATCACGTAACCATTGAATAGCAGAACCAGCTACAAAAATACTTCCTTCTAACGCGTATTCGACTTTTCCATCAACACCCCAGGCAAGCGTGGTTAGGAGGCCATGGTTAGATTTAACGCCCTCTTCACCAGTATTCATTAACATAAAGCAACCAGTTCCGTACGTATTTTTAGCCATACCTTTTTCAAAACAAGCTTGGCCAAATAGTGCAGCTTGTTGATCACCTGCAATACCTGCAATAGGTACATTATGACCAAAGAAATGATAGTCCACTGTATGTGCGTAAACTTCGGAGGATTGACGTACTTCTGGAAGCATGCTCTTTGGTACCGTTAAAATCTCTAGTAGCTCATCGTCCCATTTCAAATCATAGATATTGAACATTAAGGTTCGAGAAGCATTTGAAAAATCTGTAACATGGGCTTTACCGCCAGATAGCTTGTAAACTAACCACGTATCAATTGTACCGAAAAGTAAGTCACCATTTTCCGCTTTCTCTCTAGCACCTTCTACATTATCAAGAATCCATTTAACCTTTGTACCAGAGAAATAGGGATCAAGAAGCAATCCTGTTTTTTCGTTAAAAAGATCATTGTAGCCTTGCTCCCTTAACTCACGGCAAATCACTTCTGATTGACGAGACTGCCAGACAATGGCTTTATAAATCGGTTTTCCACTGTTTTTATCCCATACGACCGTTGTTTCACGTTGGTTTGTAATACCAATTCCCGCTATTTCTTCTGGACCAATATCTGACTTTCTTAATACATTGGCTATACAAGCAAGAATTGAAGTCCAAATTTCATTAGGTTCATGCTCTACCCAGCCTGGCTTTGGAAAGAATTGCTCAAACTCATGTTGTGCTGTTTCAACAATCTCTCCATTTTTATTGAACAGAATAGCACGTGAGCTTGTTGTTCCTTGATCAAGTGCTAAAATGTAGTTTCCCATTCTTATACCTCCTTGCTCTACTACCTATGGTCTGGAACTTAACAGAACATTGGCGATAAAAAAGAGCTCGGGACCTTTTTGAGTCCCTTGCTCTTTTTAAATTGTTACCATAGCTTCCTATTAAAGTATTGTATAAAGCGTAGTATTTGCTAAGGTAATCATCGTCATTAACAGTGTGTTAAGGAAAGCTGCTACATAAACGTTTCCTGTCTTTCTAAAGAAGTATCGGTTAAATATCGCAGCAACTAGTAGTACTGGAACTAGACCAATAACAATAATTGAAGAAAGTGCTTCTGCAGGATATCCAGATGTTCCTGTTAAGAACAATGATCCATAGTGATATCCTAGGTAAAGAACTAAACCACCTATAAAATGGAAGATAGAAATTAAATATCCTTTGAATCCATCATACTCTTTAGTAGCAGTATTCATGTTGACAGATAGACCAACGATAAAGTAGTAAATTAAGAATAATGGTGCGTATTTTAACAATGCAACTACATGTTGACCTTCAAATGTCTTAACAGCTAATGTCCAAAGACGGAAGTCAACTTTAAATAAGGCATCAACAAGATATAGAACCGCATAACCAATGACAACAGCTACAACTGCTGTTAACAGTGAAGCAATGATTGCCTTTATGTTAGTTTTTACCCCATAACTCTCGATTGTTGCGCCTTCAGCTTTTTTAGAAGAATAGTGATATCCAACCATGATCATTAGTGTGACAATCGCTACATTGATTGCCCAGAAAAGAATTGGGTTGGCAGTTGGTGCACCAAAATATTCTGTTGTCGCAAAAAAGTCAGCTTGATTTTTTAAGTATAAATATTGGATTACACCTAAAACTAGCATAATCACCGAACCTGTTTTTATGTTGCGCTCTAAGTTTTTAACCAATGAGTAAATTAGAACAATCGCAGATAAAGCAATAATGATCATACTACCTTGTCTTAATAACGTCATTCCGTAAGCATTAGCACTATATAATGCCGGGAAAAATAAGGCTGGGAACAGTCCACCGAATACTACTAGTAATAAACCAGTTAACTTTTCACCATTTGTTTTTGGTCCTGGAAGTGGTGCTGGTTTTTTAGTATAGATGCTGTTAAGGAATGGCAATTTTGATAATAGAACAATAACTGGAATAAATAGCATAAAGAATCCGATAAGCGCTACGAATGAAAACCACTCTTTAAACATCCATGTTTGGCCTTTTTCACCAGTTGTTACAAGGTTGCTGTAATCCGCAAATGCCATATCGTAAAAATCAATTGCGTGCCCTGTAGATGTTTTTGAGAAGTGATTCCAAGGGTGTGTTTCATTAGGTTGATAGATGATTCTTTTCCCACCATTTACATCATAAACAGTTTCAGCTGAAGCTGTTTCTTGGCCACCTAAAAACCCTAGACCCTCAGGGGTAGCAACATAGTTTTTCTTTATAACTGTATTACTACCTGCTGCTACATCAAAGAAAAACTCGTCATATTGGCCAGCAATCATACCAGAATATCTTGGCCCATATGAATTGTTAATTTGTTCATCAGTATATCCAAGTGTTTTAACCCATTTATAGTCGGCACCTACTACTAGTGAACTATGAATTTTTCTAATTCCACTTGCTTGGAAATCTACTTCATCTAGCATAACGGCATGAATAGAAGAAAATCCACCCATTGAGTGACCTGTAACACCAATAACTCCATTACCATTTGCATCTTTTAAAACAAAATCTTGTTCATACATGTATTGAACTGCATCATAGATTGCATGAGGCCAAAACGAGAAAAACGGTATAGGCTTTTCCTGTGTATTTGTTGAATGTCCATGATCATACTGATCTAAAGCTAAAACAACATAGCCTCTTTTTGACATTTCGATAGCCTGAGCATCTTGCATTTCAGCAGAATTAAGATATCCATGTGTTGCTATGATTGTTGGCTTAGGTTGCCCGTCAGCAGCTTCTGGTTTATACAGAAGACCAGAAAGTTCACCTCTTGGTGTTTCAAAATAAATTCGTGAAACATCCACATCTCCACTAGAACTGTTAAACTGGTAAGCTGTAAAACTACCGATGAAGATTAACAGTAAAGAAATAACTAACAATACGACTGGTTTTTTTAACCTATTCATAATATCCCCCTCTTAAATGATTACTAATTTCCGGCACTCATCGTACCGCTTACTCAAGAATAAACATTCACCCCCAGGTCGGTTTGCTGTTCAAATAGGGCGTTTAGAGAATACAAAAAAGACACATTAAAATACCCCTGAATACAAATTCAAAGAATTTAATGTGTCTCCTGTTCTCGTCACAGATTATTAACTTACTAGTTATAATACAGCCTTTTGAAAACGTTGTCAATTCAAATAATTATCTTTTATCGGACTATTTTACCATAAGACTATTTTTACCAAAGATCCTTATTTGAAGTTGTTACCGCAAAAGCACCACTATTCAGTGAATTTTTAACATCTTCTTTAGTTCGAATTAAACCACCAGCAATGACAGGAATACCTGTTTCATCGTGAATTTCTTTAATAATGCCTGGAATAACCCCAGGTAAAACCTCAATATAATCAGGTTGGATTTTTTTGCAAGCTTTTAAATTGTGATTAAGTGCATGACTATCTAAAGCGAATAACCGTTGAATACCGATTATATTTTGTTTTTTTGCAGTGGCAATGACGTTTACTCTTGTTGAAATAATCCCATCCACCTTCACATTGTTGATTAAATATTCAAGCCCATATTCGTCCACTTTTAACCCTTGGATAAGATCTGCATGCATAAATACTTTTTTCTTATGCTGCTTCGCATATTTTACGATACTCTCTACTTGTGAGAGACGAGTCTCTAGAAAAATGATATGTTCATGATCTGTCTTAAGTACTTTTTCAAAATCCTTCATATTACGAATAGCTGGTATCACACTACTAAACAAAAAATCACCCCAAACAAGGAATTTATCTTGTACGTTCATAAATCTAACTTTTCTCTAAGATTAACAGATTTTATTCAATTATAACAGGGGCCTGACCCCCAGTGCGTTAAAGCTTTAACGCGCCGGGGGTCAGGCCCCTCAAAAATGTTATTTAATTGCCTTGCTAACTTTAAGCTTTTTCCCTTTAACCGTTGTGTTTTCCATTGCTTGTAGAACTAATGATCCTTTTCCATTAAGGATATCTACATAAGACATGGCATCCTGAACGGTGATAATGCCAATATCCTCCGCTGTTACACCTGGAATGTTTGAGATGGTTCCAACTAAGTCCAACGCACGAATCTTTTTCTTCTTACCACCACTAAAATGAAGCTTCATGATATCTTGATTGATTCGTGCTGTTTTATTATTTTTCACCACACGCCTGCCACCGATTTTCTCTTCGAAATCAGCTTTACCTTTAGACACTTCTTCCTTTGTAGGAGGATCCATTTTTGGTATCTCAAACCCTATATACCGTTCAATCGCTTTAACGTATTTTTCTTCATATGGAGTGGCAAGCGTAATTGCTTTTCCTTTATTACCCGCACGTCCTGTTCTTCCTGTTCTGTGGACATAGCTCTCTTTTTCCATCGGAACATCATAATTAATAACCAGAGTCACATTATCAACATCGATTCCTCTGGCTGCTACGTCTGTTGCGACTAAGTAACGGAAGTTCCCCATTTTGAACCCATCCATTACTGCAAAGCGGTCGACTTGTTCTAATCCGCCATGAAGTTTCTCACAGGCATAATTAGATTCTTCTAGCTCAGTGAACACGTTATCCACATGTTCTTTTGTGTTACAAAAAATAATACAGCTATCTGGATTTTCAATAACTGTTACGTCTTTAAGTAGAGAAAGCTTATCTTCTGCTTTCGCCTCAATTAATTGATGGTCGATTGTATTAGTCGTGACTCCAGTCGATTCGATTTCAATGTTGATTGGATCTTTCATATATTTGTGGCATAGATTTTCAACATCTTTTGGTAACGTAGCAGAAAACACCATTGTAACTCGATTGGTTGGTATTTCCTTTATAATCGTTTCCACATCGTCTATGAACCCCATATTTAACATTTCATCGGCTTCATCAATAATTAAATACTTTACTTGGTCTAGTAGGAGTGTTCCTCTTTCGATATGATCCATTACTCGCCCAGGAGTCCCGACAACAACATGCGTCTTTTGTTTTAATTCTTCTTTTTGTTTCGTAAAAGGTTCTTTACCATAGACCGCCATCGCTTTAATTCGTTTAAATCTACCAATGTTCGTAATATCCTCTCGAACTTGAACCGCAAGCTCTCTTGTAGGAGTTAGTATTAAGGCCTGTGGATTTTTCTCTTCCCATTCCACCATTTCACATAGAGGGATTCCAAAAGCTGCTGTTTTCCCACTTCCCGTTTGAGACTTAACGACAAGATCTTGATTTGATAACGCCTTAGGTATAACTTCTTGCTGAACTTCTGTTGGCGTTTCGTACTTTAACACACTAAGAGCTCTTCTTATTTCTTCACTTAACTTGTACCCTTCAAAATTCCGTTCACTCATGTAGTAACCTCATTTTTTTGTATTATCTGATTTAGTAATAGCATTCTCGCAGATACACGATCATATTCGAAATCCGATTAGATTCATTATACACTATTTTGGGGCCTGACCCCCGGCGCGTTAAAGCTTTAACGCATTGGGGGTCAGGCCCCTTAGTTTTTGCTATAGAACTTGTTCGATCTCTTTTAGGAGAAAGGAATAGCCAGGTATGTCTTTGTATTTGGCTTTTACATGTTCTAACGCTGTCTTATAGACGTATGCGAAGGCTTCTTCTTTATCCATTAGGATGTGTGGTTCAACACCTGTGCCTTCCCAGTTGGTATTTGTAATTGGGTTGATCGCTTTTCCAGTTGGTATAAAGGCTTCAAAGTTGTTCGTAATTGGTTGGAAGCCCCCCGGATGGGCTCCTCCACGTGTAATTTCCCCAACAATAGTCGCTCGGTTTAAGTTTTTTAAATTATAAGTGAATTCTTCAGCAGCTGAGAATGTATAATTACTTGTTAGAATGTAAACAGGCTTATTGATATATTGTGTGCCTTGAACTTGATTTGGATTAGTCCATGACTCACTCATTGTATCTGTTGGACGGAAGTAAAAGCTGTTTAAATGGACTTTTTCTTCAAATAAATAACTAGAAATAAGAGCAACCATTTCAGGCGAACCGCCACCGTTTTTACGTAAATCAAAAATAAGCGCTTCTGTATCTTTTATTAAATTCATGGCATGAACAGCTGTTTCTCCGGCTTGGGTTGGATGATGAAAGTTACGTAAATCAATATACCCTATATTTCCTTGGAGTCTTTCAATCTTATAAAAGCCATAGTTTTGAACTTTTGCCCTGCGCTCAAACTCACCAACATTATTTTCCGCTGTGACATTCTTATCTCCGGATTCAACTAATACTCTTAAATGTTTATCTTTTGAGATTGCTTGTAAATCCTCGGTTAATTCCTTTGCAAACTCATCAACAACGAGAAACGAATCATATGCCCCTGCTTCTAATTTGTTTAGCAGGCGTTGCTCTATTTTCTCAGCTACCTCGGGAAAGACATAGTCCCTATTTAATTTCGTTATTAATTCTGAGATTACGTCGTTCTTAACTATTTCATTAATAGTATGAGCATTTGTTTTAAGCAATTTTAACACTCCCTTAACTTTTATAGGTTAAATGGTATTCCTTTAAAAAAATTGGACTTTTTAAGTGGTTCAAAATAATTTGAACTTGATTATAAGTTTAGTATATTTTATCATTTATAAAAGTCAATGTTTTTTTTTGTAATAATAGGCTATTTATTGGAGGACAAAGAATGACTTATAAAGTAGAAATTGATTTTGAGCCTATTTATGAAGTAGTCTCTAGTTTGTCTGTTTATGTAACTCAAAAGACAAATTATGATTTAGATAAACAGTGGTTTAAAGATGTGGAGATTCGTATACAACCTGAATTGAAAAAGCTGTTAAAGGATAAAGAATCATTACATCTTATAGGATATTTGCTCCTTCTTGCAAGGAAGAGTCCATATAAGAACTCATTAGAGAAATTCCTCTCTTGGTTTAAGGGACTATCAATTGGTGAAATTTATGAGTTGTTGTATATGTATTTTAAAGAGGAGCCACTGAAGGACCTTGAACACTTCAGGAACTATTATGCAACATTACTGCCCTTATGGGATGATGTTTATAAAGTTGATGCCGAGATAAATAATCACTTAACAATTATCCAGGAGGTAAAGGCAGTAAAGCAAAACGAAACAACCCCTGAAAAAATGGTTGAAGAATGTACGAATGGCATCCATATACAACCAAGTCAGGAAATCACGGAGATTATATTAATTCCTACTTACCATCTTTCTCCTCAGAATAGAATATATGGTTTTAAAAATACTGTTTTGATACACTTCTCTGTTGATATCCCTAGGGAGAATGGACATGAAGTACCTTTAGTCCTTTTAAGAAAAACGAAAGCTCTTGCTGATGAAAAACGACTTAAAATATTGCAACTCCTAGCTACTGAGCCTAAAACCTTTACACAACTAGTAGAATTAACAAATCTATCAAAAAGTAACTTACACTATCATTTAGTCTTGCTGCGATCTGCAGGGCTAATCAGGATTACAAACTTTTTATTTACACAAAAACCAGACCTTTACGAAGTACGACCCAACATCTTTAGTGCACATAAAGAAGACTTAGAGGCATATGTTTATTCGGGTCTAACCATATAAAAATTATTAAAAACCACTTCTCAAATAGGTGATTAAATGAAAGAAAAGTTAGAGCTATTAAAAAAGAACGACCCAATTCTAGGGCAGTTTATCGACGTTATAGGTACATTAGAATTAACGACACGCGAAGATCACTATTTATCACTTGTTAATTCCATCATCGGTCAACAGCTTTCAGTAAAGGCTGCCGGTACAATTTTCAATCGCTTTGTGGAATTAACCAATCATACGGTTACTCCTGAAATAGTACTTGGACTATCTGATGACCAACTGAGGGAAATTGGGGTCTCCCGCCCTAAGATTAGTTATATAAGGGACCTGTCACAAAAGGTTTCGGAAAAAAAACTCAGATTGGACACTCTAGAAGAGCTTCCGAACGAGGAAGCCATGCTCGCTTTAACAGCGATTAAAGGTATTGGAAATTGGACAGCAGAAATGTTTCTGATATTTTCCCTAGGAAGGGAAAATATCCTCTCCCACTTAGACGTAGGATTACACCGTGGCGCCAAATGGTTATACGACAGTGAAGATGGAAAAACCACACTCATTGATAAAGGAAAGAACTGGGAGCCTTATCAATCTCTAGCCTCCCTTTATTTATGGGAAGTAGTTAACAGAGGGTTAGTAACCAAGTACGCCTCGTTTACGGAATATCAGAAGAATTTATGACATTAGGGGCCTGACCCCCACCGCGTTAAAGCTTTAACGCACCAGGGGTCAGGTCCCACTTGTCACATTTATCATTTTTGTCATATAGCATTAATAAAAGTCACATAACACCTCTTTCCTCACACCTGTCAATAGGCATATTCTAGTACTGTCTACCAATGATGGTAGAAAAACACACTAACGGAAAGCAAACCCAAGTCGGAAAAATCTATTACTTTTCAGTTCTCTCACAAACTTTCAATAGGAAGATAGTTTTGAGTTTTGGAGAGTAGGAAATGTCTTCCTGAATTATTACAAAACTTGCGTGCTATGATGTGGTTGTAGCCGAGGTTACACACAACAAGGAGGACTGAATATGAAAAAGACAGTATTATCAATCGTCGTAGCAGGAGCTTTATTAGTCTCAGGGCCACTGGCTAGTTCCGCAGAACATTATAGTGGAACAAAGAATACGTATGAAACTCGTTACACTGTAACTGTTAACAACTCAACGAATTGGAATGAACTCATTCAAAGCTTGTTTAAAAAATACTATACTCAAAACTATCAAACTCAACTAAAAGTAGAACAACCTACGCAACCAGTTGAGCAACCAACGAAGGAAACGACTCAAACTCAACCAACAGAACCACAACAAACAGTACAACCCGTTCAAGAAAGTCCTGTGGTTCAGCAGCCTGTACAACAACAACCTAAAGAAACAACAAATGAAACAACAAATCAAGCTACCTATGCTTTAAGTCAGTATGAGCAACAAGTCGTTACATTAACGAATAATGAGCGTGCGAAATACGGATTACAACCTCTTAAGGTTGATTTGAAAGTTAGTGAAGTTGCTAGACTTAAGTCATCTGATATGAAAAAAAATGGGTATTTCTCACATACAAGCCCTACCTACGGATCTCCATTTGATATGATGAAGCAGTTTGGAGTACAATATCGTGCAGCAGGTGAAAATATTGCAATGGGCCAACGCTCACCTCAAGAAGTGGTAAATGCTTGGATGAATAGTGAAGGTCATAGAAAGAATATCTTAAGTTCGAACTTCACTCACATTGGAGTAGGACATGTTGAGGGGAATTATTGGACACAGATGTTTATTGGGAAGTAATAAAATGTGACAAAAGGGGCCTGACCCCCAGTGCTTTAAAGCTTTAACGCACCGGGGGTCAGGCCCCACTTTCTATAGGTATGCTTTGATTTTTGGAAACACTTTTAGGGCTGTGTTGTAGAATACGTCTTCATGGTATTCTTTTGGAATGATGTCTTTGATAAATTCAATGTATGGTTTGATTGGTGTTAGTGGCCAATCGGTCCCAAATAGGAATTTCTCATAGTTATTTGTAAACGTTAAGGCATGCAAAAGGTGATCAAAGAATCTTGTGTCCTGTAGACGTTTGATGTCTCCATCTGCTCCAACAACTAGTCCAGAAAGATCCGCGTAGACATTTGAATTTTTGTAAACAACCTCTGCCCCATCAAGTACCCACGGGTCTCCGAAATGAGCCATCATGATTGTCATCTCTCTGTGTTTTACGGCTACTTCATCAATTGCTAGTGGATGTGAGAAACGAAGTCTCCCTCGCTCTGAATATGTATCGCCTGTATGATAGACAACTGGAACATTGTATTTCTTAGCAATCGTATACACAGGTTCATACACATCATCATAAGCATAGTAAGGGTAATAACCCAAGTAAATTTTGATGCCTACACAATCAGGCTTTTGAACATCTTTTTCTAATTGCAAGAGGGCTGCCTCATCTAGTTTAAAAGGGTTAATTCCAGCACAATACACAATGTTTCTTGGAATTTCAGGTGTTAAATCAATTCCCATTGGAGAAGAAGAAGCTGAGTCAGGAAATCCTTCCCCAGCTGTCTCAGTCACACCCATCGCAATACCTAAGACGACATTGTTCTTTGCAAACTCCTTCTGAATGCCCTCAAACGAGTAATCTACTTTCGATATGTCAGTAGCTGTTTGGTGAAAGCTTTTAATATCGGAATAGTGAATATGCGCGTCAATTATTTTCATCTTCAACCTCTTTAAATGTCATTCGTTGTAAGTCTTTTACTTCATCTGAGCTTAAAATCTTATCTGATCCAACAATAAAGGATGGGGCTGATAATAGCTCTGTGCCATTTGCCATTTGTATTTCTCTCCAAATAGCAAATAACATAACCTCTTTGTTCATATAAGATTCAACGTCTACTGCTTCACGTTCTGCGACTAATTGTAGGATCTGTTCATCCGTAGTTGTACCAACAATCGTATGGTCTGACAAGCCTGCTTGAAACTCAGTTTTTCCAGCAATATACTTTCTATCACTTTCCGTATTTTGCACCCAGCCAAGCTGGAAGTTGCACTCTGTGAACCATTTTTTATAGTGAAAATAAGTTCCTGTATTCTGAGTGATTTTTGTAAAAAAGGCCACTACAGGAACACCTGGGAGCATCAGGTAGTATTGGTGAATTCCGAGTCCTTTATACGTCTCATTCTCAGTAAACACCGTGGAAATTTTAAGACCCTTCCACACTCTTCCTTCTTGGTCCTCAAGTTTCCCTTCACCAATAATTGTCTTTTCTTTTGTAAAAGATTTATTGTTGATTCCAAGTAAACCTGAGCGAATTCCTCCACTCCATGGATTCCACCATGATTTCGGTTTTAGTGTTGGGAACGATGTATCTAACCATTCTTTCTCGTTCACTTTTAAAGAGAATAATGCAGGGTAGAAGCTTTCTGCTGCAGCAATCGAGATTTCTTCATTAGTTGCTGTAACCACTTCAACTCCATCTCTCATTTCTTTTTGAATAGTGATCGGTTTGTTTGAAGGATTTATGGTTAAGGCCTTTTTACAATCTTTTATACCATTAATCTCATATTCTGCTACTACTGTTGAAAGAGGTGTAGTTTTCATCTCAATCGTGGCATCGACTTCTCGTTTTTCATCCTCAGCCGATACGGTGATTGTTTTCCCGTTTAGGGTGACCTCTCCCTGGATATAGTTCGCTTTTCGATCTACCAATTTCATTTCAAGTTCTTCTTTTTGGAAAAATAAATCATCAACCGTTGCTGCAGTTCTCACCGTTTTTTTCAAAGCAAATTCTCGAAACTCTTCCCAATTTTGGTAGGCCCCTAATGAATGATATACAGGCTTTGTACTAATCTCACCATTTGCAGGGATATTTCCAAGGTTATGCTCTACGTAGAAAAACCAAGTTTCAAAGTTTACTCTTGCATCATTAGGCCATGAGACTCCATGGGCATAGGAATCATGACGAGAGAATAACCAGTTTTCAGTTAGATCCGCGCTATTCCAAACACCATAATCCGAGTAGGCTTGATCTTCCACTTTTACAACCTGACCCTTCATAGGAAGAATTGGCTTAACCAACTCATGATAGATTGGCTGGTAAATCCATACTGGATCTGCTGTGTTAGATGTATTTTTGTTTCGTACAAGGTAAGATTGCTCCACTAACCCCTCACCATAAAGCTTAGAAACACTTACTAATTCGATATTTGCAAAATCGGATGATTCATATGTCGCATACAATACCATCGCGCCGTTTTCTTCCTTATACTCTACGAAACTCGGTTTACGTTTTGATAATTCACTTGAATAAGGCTTTCCAAGTTTAGGGTACATAAACATTGTCGATTGTGATCCCTTTGTTGCTCTGCCTGGAATCAGTTTGTTGTCGAATTTGCTTAAATATAAATGATACAAGCCATTGTAAATGTGCCAGTAATCATCACATTCTCCTGCAAAACGTGCTCCTAAACCTTTAAAAGCGACACCAATTTGTTTAGTAAATTGCTGACTTCCTCCGTTTTCCCTTTCTACTGAAACCCTAATTACAGGTGCATAAAACCCATATTGTAAAAGAGTGTAAGGTACTGGAATTGAAGTCTTTTCTTTAGGCGCAAGTGTTACGCTAAACTCAGATTGCTTTAAGGAAACAAGCTCATTCTCTGGTACAGTCAATATAAAGCTTGCTGTTTCAGAGAAATTATTTTCTAAGTCCAGATAAAACACAGCTTTTTCATTCAAATAACATTGAGAACCTGGGACAACACCTTTCAGCTTGGCTGGCAATTTCGGTAATATACCGACTGCAAACGTTGCCTCTTTCCCGTTAATTAACATGTTTGTAACAACGGAAGGGTGAGTTCTCCAGTTGCTTTGTTCCTCTACTAGATTTTCAAGGTGAAAAGTCGCTTCGAGAACAGTCTCTTCGTTAACCGAAAGGGAATGTTCATAGGAATAACGAACGATCTTATGGTCTTTCCCTTTAAGATCAATTTGAAGTGGTTTTCCTGATTTATTTTTTATAAAATAACGAACCGTATAGGCTGCATCACAAACTAATGTGAAGTTTTCAACTTCAACTGTAATCGAGTAATCATTGGTCTCAATTGATCTAAGTCCACGACCTGTCCGTTCAAATCCAAGTCTTAACTCATCACCGTTTGAATTCCACTTGTACTCGTAGTAGGTGAAATCATTCTCTTTTTTCCCATCAGGCGTAACTTCAATCACTCTCGTACTAGCATCATACCAATCTACGTTTGTAAAATAATCCTTAATGGCTTCCGTATTTAAAACCGTTGGCATAAAGTTCATTAGATGTGTTGTATCGTCACGATCTTCCCAGAAGAATCCACACTTCTTATACAATGGAACCGCTTTGGAATTACCTGGCCATGTATATAAATCAAGCCTTGGCCAGTTCAACTCAACTGCACGCTCTAATGCTTTTAAAACAAGCTGCTTCCCAATCTTCTTCCCATGATAGTCTGAACGGACATTTAACAAAGGTATGTAAAGTGCACCCTCGTCTTCACGATACTCACAAAGACCACAATACCCAACCACCTTGTCTCCGTCCATTGCTAAATAGAGATTTAGATTACTAGAATTTGCTTCTTGAGTACGAACCTTTTCCTCGGTTGTCACATGCGAATCTCCACCCCAACCGTCCCGGCTAAGATTCCACATTTCTGCTACACCTGCTGCAAGACCTTCATGATACTCAACAATTTCTATCTTTTGTTTTGTTTGTTCCATTCTGTTTTCCTCCAATAACATTTACTACGTCTTCCAATTCCTACTCTCATCCTTACCATTGTATGCCTTGCTTTGACCGTTAATCATTTACATCTCCTCCTGTTCTTACCGTTACCGGCAGTATTTTTTTGAAAATTATGGATAAATATCCACCTTTTCACTATACATGAGGTTCAACAATGAAGTAAAGAGGGAACATAATATGACAAAAGGGGCCTGACCCCAGTGCGTTAAAGCTTTAACGCACCGGGGGTCAGGCCCCGAAAGACATAATTTCTATAAGTATTTAAGTACAACTTCAAGCATGATTTTGGTTTCTACCATCGTTGTTTTCGAATTAAACGATCTAATAGTAAGACTCCATCAAGCTCTTTTAAGGCCTCTTCATTTTTTCCATTTCTAGAGTATTCGATTCCTAGCTTAACCTTCGTTTGAGCTTCAGAAACATGAATTATCGTCGAGCAGTGGAAGTGAGCCCCAGAATGTTACTGCATACTCTCAGCTTTATAAAGTAAGTCAGTTGATAATGAGGATATCCCCGTCATAGTATCTTTAATTTCCGTAATGGATTCTACAATGTAATCAAGATCCTTCTTATTTCGTGAAAACATTTCAATATAGTTCTCCATCTCCATTTTAACGGTTTGAAGTCCACCTTTTACGCGGTCAATTTCGTGTTGGGAACTTTCAGATGAAGCGTTCATCACATTCATATGGCTACTTAAGTCACTTATGTGCTGGTTACTTTTTTGAATGGATTGAACAATTTCATTACTCATGCTTTTTGTATTTTCTGCAAGCTTTCTTACTTCTTGAGCCACTACTGCAAATCCCTTACCATGATCACCAGCTCTAGCTGCCTCAATGGATGCATTCAGTGCTAGTAAATTCGTTTGATCTGCAATCCCCTCAATCTGCCTTGTCATGTCAGATATTGTATTCGTAATTTGTTTTACTACATCAGTGACTTGAATTGAGTCATTTATTGTCTTCTTCAATTCTGAAAAAGAGGACGTTAATTTTTCCATTTGCTTTTCATTTTCATTCGATAGATTGATTAAGTTTTTACTACTTTTTTCAGTATTTTCTGTTTCAGTCTTAATTTGCTCAGCTTTTTGAGTTGTTTCGTGTATGGAAGCATCCGTTTGTTCTACTGATGCTGCAAGTTCCTGACTCATAGAAGTCATTTCTTTCTGCAGTTCTGCATTTTTATTGGTAAGTTCCTTTAATTGTTCAATTCTACTATTTAAATAATTTTCAGTAACGAGCTGCGAATCAAAGTTAATAATATGCGTTACAGCCAAAAGTACATCTGCAAGTTTCTCTGGTTGATCTTGATAACACTCGACAATCTTTGGTATCAGAAGCGATTGTATAGTTTGGTAAGTTGCTAGAAACCAACCGATTGGTAGATCAGCATTATTATGTGTCCCCCCAATGCGATTTCTCATTTCTAGGAATTTATCATCTATTGTGCCACTGAATACACTTTTAAAATAATATAAGAATACATTCTTTAATCTTTCTCTACTTGAATGTGTTGTCGCAATTCGCTCGAGTGGTTTAAATGTATAGAGGTGATCAAGTACCGTTTCAAGTACATCATCGGCTAAATCCATAATCACTGGTTGTATTTCCACAAGAAGATCAAGATGTTTTTGTGTAAAGCCCATATATTGAAGTCGCAAATTTAGTTTTTCATCTGCTAGGTTAATAGATTTGTCAGTGTTATTGAATTGAAGAGTTGCTTCAAACTGTTCTCTTTTATTTTTATGTAATTGCAGGAACTGTAACATCAGTGTCATCATCCTTAATTGTATAATTTTTGTATAACTTATCTTGTTGTATTTTATCCTAACCTTGCCATTAATGCAAGTAGTAAAGACCTATGAGTATATACCTATACAAAGTTTATATAAAAAAGGGCCTGACCCCCGGCGCGTTAAAGCTTTAGCGCACTGGGGGTCAGGCCCCTTATGACACATTTTAATTAAGAATATCTTTTTTTCACGGGTTCATAATCAAATAATTTCCCTTCATATACTTGTTCAAATCTAGGGTGGTCTCGAAAATCGTCTGGAGTGACTAGTGCAGGGAGTTTATCCCATAATCGGATACCTGAACGATGGAGAACTTCTGCAACGAACTGAGAGCAGAAATAAGAGTTACTGAATTCAATCGGTTCATTAAGAGAGACTCCGACTAGTCCTAGAAGGTTATACAGAAACTTACTTTGATTTCTCTTGAATACATTTAATACTCGCTTCATTTTTTCAACGTCCCGCTCTGAAACTTCAAGTTTATAAATTACACAGGTTGTATTCGGGTATTTACTATAGGTACCTTTGAACACATCTTCCCTCACAAATCCACCATTAATAGGGTTACTCGGTTTTTTTCGGCCGAAACTATATAGCTCTTGTAGATTTGGATCGAAGGCAATTGAGGCATGATTATATGGAGCCTTTGTATATTTTTTTATCGATTTTGTAAATAAAGTACCCGTGTCGGTAAGCATTAGATAGACACTTTGATTCATTTCCATCCGTATTCCCTCTTTTAAAACTGACATTTTTATCCTATAGTAATTATACATGACTGTTTTTACAAATATAAGAACAAAGTTGGTGAGAGGTTGAATAGTGCATTATGGACACAGTTAGTGATTTTTCTTAGTCTACTAGTAATTAGTATATTATTTAGTATTGTAAAAAAGAGCCAGCCCAAAAAGGACTTTTCAGCGTTATCACTTCGCGTAAAAACATGGTGGGGCATGTTTGTTATTTTTGTGTTCGCGACTCTTTTCAATCCAATTGTTTCGTTGGTTTCCTTGATGGTGCTTTGCTTTTTTGCGCTAAAAGAATATTTTTCAATGTTCAAAACAAGGAAAGTTGATCGCAGGGCTTTTTTATGGGCCTATCTTTCCATTCCGGTACAGTTTTATTTGATTTACATTGAATGGTATGGCATGTTTATTGTCTTTATTCCGATTTATGTGTTTTTGTTCTTGCCATTACCTCAAATCCTAGGAAAAAAAGGAACAGTTGGTTTTTTACGCTCGGTAAGCTCAACTCAATGGGGTTTAATGCTCATGGTGTTTGGTTTGAGCCATCTTGCCTACTTCCAATTCGCATCTCCCGAATACGGAGCGAATCTTGTCTTATTCCTAGTATTACTCACACAGTTGAATGATGCTGTACACTTTTTAATCTCGCTCTATTTTGGAAAAAGAAAAGTAGTTCCAACTGCCAACGCAAATATTTCTTGGGAAGGATTTATTGGCGCAACTATTGTTACAACAACTGCTGCCTATTTCGTATTTCCATACCTAACCCCATTCGATGTTAAATTTGGCATTATATCAGGTCTACTCATTGCTTTTGGAGGATTTTTTGGAGCACTTACTATATCAGTTTTGAAGCGTGATTTACTTATTGGAGACAACGAAAAGCTAGCCTCCTCTGGAGAAAGCTATCTGAGTCGAGTGGATAGCCTAACATACACAGCACCAATCTTCTTCCATGTAATAAGGTACTTCTTTGACTTTATGTAAATTGTGTCTTTCGGGGCCTGACCCCCGGCGCGTTAAAACATTAACGCACTGGGGGTCAGGCCCTTCTTTTTTAAAAAAACCCAAGCAAGAACACTTGTTCTATTTAGGTTGAGTATGGTATAATTTTAGTTGTAAGAGAAATTATTTATATAAGGGAGGTGATCATGGTGGATCAGGAACTGAGAGGAATTCTTCAAAGGCTTGAGACAGGTTTCGGTAGGTTGGAAGAGGGACAAAAAGAGACAAACAACAGATTAAACCAGATGGAACAAAAATTCGAGGCAAAGTTTGATGCTGTTGACCAGAAGTTCGTTGCTATTGACCAACGATTTGATGCTGTTGATCAACGATTCGATGCTGTTGATCAACGATTCGATGCTGTTGACCAACGATTTGATGCTGTTGATCAACGATTCGATGCAGTTGATCAAAGGTTCACAGGTATGGACCAACGATTTGACTCTGTTGAAGCTAGGTTAGGGTACCTAGAAAAAGGACAAGACGAACTAAAGGATTTGTTCAAACATACGACCACTCTTTTAACTGAAAACTTTACTAGCATTAGACAAGACTTAAGGCGCAACAAGTCTGAGACAGATTCTGATATTAATCTACTTTTTAATAGAACAGAAAAGCATGAACGAGACATTGCAAAAATCAAGCAAAAGTTAGATATATAGAGAGTTTTTAAATATTACTTTGTGCGATACCCTTAAGTCTTTATTTTTCTCAAAAATAAAGACTTTGATTTACTCTATCTTAGTTGCACCTCATAAACCCCATTACCATTTCAAAAGGCAACAGGGTTTACTGTTTCTAAATTTCTCTTATCCCCTATACTTAATAGCCAATCCCTTTAAGAAATTACGAGCGAATCTGTCCAGACAAACCTTGTAATTTTTATGTCCAACTTTACGAAGGATCGCACCGAGTTCTCCCTTGGAAACGGCAACTCCTCCCATGTCTAACACATCAATCATTTCCTCACTAGTCAGAGAAAGTGCAATCTTTACTTTCTTTAAAAGCATATTATTCACAGGCTCAGGCTGAGACGGTGGCGCTGAAGCTTGTCCAGGTTTAGGATCCTGCTTTCCTCTTTTAAACGTAATAAAACCGTTTAAGAAAGACTCTAGCTTTTTATTGTTAATTTTATAAATCTCTTCATTTTCATCGTACTCATCTTCTTCATACGTCTTTTTCAGCATCATTTGCACATCTTCTTTTGTTACCTCTACGCCACCTAACTTAAACATTTCTACCATGTCGATGTCTCTAATATCTAGTGCATATCGTAAGCGAATTAATATATCATTGTTAGTCATTACTATTTCCTCCACTATCTTGTTTGGGACTAGACACGAACTTAACAAACTGTCCCTCTGTTTCTCATTGTTATTCTTTCCAAATTTTAAGTATATCAGAACATATCTTTCAATGTAGATGTATTTATAGTTCAGGCAACTAAAATTTCTTTGCTTCTTGTAAAATATGGTAGAATAAAATAGACCAATTATATGGTAGTTTGTTGAAAAAGGTTGTGAAACTATTGAAACGAATGTTAGCAATAAGTGATATACATGGAGAACTAGATAAATTTGAGCGCCTTTTGGAGCTTGTAAACTATAACAGTACGCAGGATCAGCTTTTACTATTAGGGGACTTTGTTGATCGTGGACCTCATTCGAGGGCTGTGTTAGATAAGGTGATTGAGTTAAAGGCTGAAGGTGCCATTGCTTTAGTTGGCAACCATGAAAAAATGATGATGGACGCCTTTCATGGTGATCCAATGAATTTAAAGCGTTGGTTTTATAATGGTGGTATTAAAACCCTTCAAAACTATGGGTACGAAATTGCAAAAGACGATGCGAAGTATTGGTTTACGACCGATGAAATTCCTGACCCTCTTTATATGAACAAAGAGATCCAATCACATATTGAGATTTTGAAAACATTTCCTTACTACTATGAAACAGACACTCATATTTTTGTTCATGCAGGTGTTCATCCAGAAACACCTCTTGATGAGACAGAAAGGCATACATTAGTATGGATTCGCGATGAATTCCACCAGGGATACAGTGGAGAAAAGACAGTCGTGTTTGGACATACTCCAACGAAACGTTTACATAAAAGTGATGAAGTCTACTTTGGCGAAAATAACATCATCGGAATTGATGGTGGTTGCGCTTATGGTGGAAGGTTGTATTGTTTAGAGATTGGTAGCTCAGAGGTTTATTATGTTGAATAAAAATAAGTGATGCGCACCGGTTGTATAGGGTGCGCATTCTTTGTGTTGCTTATTTTTACGATCTCTTCATCGATAGATTATTGTGTAAAACTAACTTCCCCATCCTCACTAATTTCAATAGTTGAATAGCTTTCAAAGGTATCGAAGTCGGTTATGTGAGGTTTCACTTCACTTGTTAATGACACCATATACTGTGAATATGCATCTGGATTTTTAATGATATGGTAATAATAAACCGTTTTTCCGTTTAGTTCGTCCTGGTTTTTAAAGATAAACTTGTCTTCGAAATATTCCTCAAACCAAGCTTTTGCATCATCATGGTTCTCGAAGTTAGGCATATTTTCAGCAATTGTATTGAAATCAATGTTCATATATACACTCCTCAAAAAGATACTGAATATAGTATGTCCAACTATGAAATATTTTACAATCGGGGGCCTGACCCCCGGCGCGTTAAAGCTTTAACGCATTGGGGGTCAGGCCCCAAATCCCCAAATCTTAGTGGTCCCGATTTACGATATAATTCACTAAATGCTTTAGAAAGGTAGTGTTACGTGGTACTTTTTCTAGTGCTTCCATTGCTAGACAGTAGTGTTCCCATAGTTCTTTTCGTGCATTTTCTATGCCGAGAATTGTTACAAACGTTGAGTTGTTGTTCTCAGTGTCTTTTCCAACAGATTTTCCTAAGAGTTTTTCATCACCTTCCGCATCGAGTAAGTCATCTTTTATTTGAAACGCAATCCCTGCATGGCGGGAAAATTCTTTCAAAGTGCTTTGTTCCTGTTCAGTCGCTTTCCCGAGAATAGCTGGCATAATGATGGAAGCTTCGAATGCAATTCCGGTTTTATAAAATGAAACTGCCTGAAGTTGTTCAAGTGTTAACCGTTTACTTTTACTCTCTAAGTCCATCACCTGTCCCTTACACATTTCCCCGGTAATCCTAGTTGAATATTGGATTAATTGTAGCACTGTTTTCGAATCAAACTGAGTAAGAGTTGTTTGTTCTTCTATGGCCTTTTGGGTTAAAAATAACCCTGTGAGTTCTGCTACCGCAACGTTTTTCACCTGATGAAGAGTAGGTCGTCCTCTCCGCATTTTTGCATTGTCCTGAGACGGTAAATCATCAAAAATAAGCGATGCTGTATGCATATATTCTAATGATTTTAGCAGCGGCACGATGGAAGATTGGGCTAAACCGTATCCCTCTACTCCCATAACCCAAGTAATAATAGGTCTTAACCGTTTCCCATCTCCATTTAAACTATAGTTCGCTGCCTCAATGATTGGATCAACATTTCTACTAGAAGAAATAGCTAACATTTCATTCATTTGCTCTCTTATTGTTTCAACCTTATCTACAAATTCCGCTCGCTCTTTCTTGTCCTTTTTTAAAATGGCAATGATTCGATCACGAAGCAATTTATCAAAGAAATCAACATCATCTGCTTTTTTAACCATCGTTTGAAGTAAATGATTAAATGAAGGATTACCTGATGCAAAAGTCTCCATTACCTCATTGTAGACATGGTTTCCCGCTCTTTTTTTAAATCGTTTAAGACCATTGATTGCACGGTCCAATATAATCTCACGAGTTTTAGGATCTGAGTGATACACGTTATGAATGAGGTTAGAAATGACTGTCCAGTACATTTCAAAAGGATTGATGAGATCGTCTCGTTGGTCATGATATTTTAAATAATATGTATAAGGTGTAACTGCTCCGTCCCTCATATCATCAAACATGTCGGAAAAGTCATCCGCAAGCTGATTGTAGATTCCATAATAGAAGGTTCGGTTATCAATGTCCTCGTCTTCAGGGGCTGTGATTACTGTTCTAACAATCAAGCGTGATGAAGAAGATTTTAGAATAACCGGTATATAAAGCTCTTCATTTGTATAATTTCCATTAGATAGAGTCTTTTCACGATCTACTTCTTGTGATTGAAAAAACACATAGGCTTGTTCGAGAAATATGTTTTTAGTCTCAGGTCGCTGGTTAGATTTTATATACTGAAATGCTTCTCTTAGCTCTTTATGAATATAAAAAATGAGATTCTTATTTTTTCCAGACCAGTATCGTAGTTCTGGTACGTAACCCGTGGTTAAAGTAGTTCGAATTAATTCCGTGTATTGTTTAGTCTCCTTAGGCGATAAAATGTTAGCATCAAGGAGGTCATCAATGAAAGGATACGTTAGTCCATATGAATAGCCGAGCCGAATTGCTTTCTCAAGCCTTCTCTTCCGTTCTTCTGTAGATACATTTCCCCCCATCTCCTCTATTTCGTGCATAAGTACACCTGCAATAATTTTTATCAATTTTCTCTGGGCATGCTCTGCCTCCATTCCCTGTGGAATATTTGAGGCTACATTCTTTAGTTTGGTAATCAACCAGACAAAAGTTGATTCAACACCTTCTTTCTGTGCCCACCTGTAAACACCGGCTAGGCTAAACGAGTCTGTGGCGCTTGATGAAGTTGAATCAAGGAGTGATTTTTTCAAATTACCTACTACCTGTTCAATCTTAGCTTGTGTCTCTACCGAATCAAGTGCCTTACCTAAATCCCTCATAAAAAGATATGAAATACTCCGGTCCAAATAACCTTCTAGTTTACCAGTGTAATTGAGCCATTGAATATAGGTGTGAAACTCCTTCGAACTTGGTTCTCTATTTTTACGTGAAAATAAAGAAAATATAGACCAGTGATGAATATGGTTCTGCTTCCATGTATGTATGTCTTTCGTTAGGACAGGGACATAGGATTTATCCGTTAGCTGCTCAAAAAGTACGTTAAAGTATGAAGCAGCCTTTTGTTCAGCCAATCTATACCATTCATCAGTCTGATAAACTATCTCCTCTTTCAAAAAAATCATCCCTCTTCCTCAACGTTTCGTCCGGTCAATCTTGATTAACTAGTACTTTATTTAACTATAATCGTAAGCGATTAGTATTATTACTTCAACACCTAACTAAATATGTCTAAAAGGGCCTGACCCCCGGCGCGTTAAAGCTTTAACGCACTGGGGGTCAGGCCCCTAAAACATTATTCCGAATAGGCCGGAGCGTTTGTATAGACGGTTTTGTAAGCGAGCGTTTTTTCTTTGACCAGTTTAAGCGATTGGGTTGTATCCGCTTGTTCATAAAGCGAGTACCAAATCATAAATGATAGGATGGTCCAGAGTTTTCGACTATTATCCACTTTTTCAATTGCATGATCTTCTAATAACAACAATAGTTCTTCCCGATTAAAGATTTGATCAGCTGCCGGACTATATTTTAACAAGTCTCTTGCCCAGTCATATAGTTCATTTCGCAGCCAGTGACGAATAGGTACTGGGAAACCCAGCTTTCTACGATATTGTACAGAGTCTGGGACTAGACCTTTTACTGCTTCTCGTAACACATATTTCGTTGTACCATTGGCTATTTTCATATGATCTGGAATTTGCTTAGCAAGATTGAATACGTCTTTATCTAAAAATGGTACTCGAAGCTCAAGAGAATGAGCCATTGTCATTCGATCTGCTTTTACGAGAATATCTCCAGGAAGCCAAGTATTCAGGTCAATGTATTGCATCTTACTTGAGTCAGTATAAAGCTTCGCATCCTCATACATTGATTTCGTAATTTCAGTAAATGGTTGGTTGCGTTGATAGTTTTTGAGTAACATTTTCTTTTCTGCTTCAGAAAAGATAAAGGCATTCCCAATATACCTATCTTCCATCGGGGTTGTACCTCTTAAAATATAGCTTTTTCCTTTTATCCCCTGCGGTAATAATTTTGCCGACTTATTCATTAGAACTTGTATAGACTTAGGGAGTCGATTGATCCATTTTAACGATAAAGGTTCACGGTAAATCGTATACCCCCCGAAAAGTTCATCTGCCCCCTCGCCTGACAGGACTACTTTTACATGCTTACTGGCTTCTTTTGCTACAAAATAAAGTGGTACAGCAGCTGGGTCAGCGACAGGGTCATCCATATGCCAAATAATTTTTTCCAACTCAGTAACAAACTCTTGTGGTGTAATAACTTTATGAATATTTTCGACTCCGAGTTTTTCAGCCGTATCTTTAGCTATATCGATTTCACTGTACCCTTCTGTTTCAAATCCTACAGTAAATGTTTTTAAGGCTGGATTATGTTGTTTTGCTAAAGCCACAATGGTTGTAGAGTCAATCCCGCTTGATAAAAATGCTCCTACCGGTACATCACTGCGCATATGCTTCGCTACAGAATCTTCCAGCACTTGTCTCGTTTCTTTAGTAAACTCAGAGAACTGCTTTTCCTCCGGTAAAAAGCTCTTTTTGTTAAAACAAGTGATAATTGCCTTTTGGTTCGGCTTTTTTTCTAAATATTGCCCTGGAAGCAATTTAAAAATATCCTTTGACAAGCAACGAGGCTCAGGGACATATTGATAGGTTAAATAGTGTTGAATATTTTCTTGGTGTAACTCATGCTGTCCTGTTAAGAGTTTAATACTTTTTTGCTCCGATGAAAAAATCAGCCTATCCTTTGTTTCATAATAATAGAAAGGTTTAATTCCAAAGGTGTCGCGGGCAGCGAATAATGTCTCTTCAACAATATCCCAAATTGCAAATGCAAACATCCCTCTTAAATCCTGCACACAATCTTTCCCTTTATGAGCATACAACGCAACAATTACTTCAGTATCTGACATTGTTTGAAAGGTTACACCTTGCTCAATTAGTTGCTCTCTAAGTTCAACATAGTTGTAAATCTCTCCATTAAAAATAATATGATAACGCTCTTGATAGCTAAGTGGCTGTTCACCATGTTCTAAATCTATGATGCTTAATCGTTTAAAGCCGAACTCCACTCGCTCGTCACGATAATTACCAGTATCGTCTGGCCCTCTGTGATGGATTGATTGCAATGCCTCATTCCACCGATCTAAATCAATGGCCTGGACATTATCATTTCTTAAAATACCAATAAAACCGCACATAACCCTTAAACCCCTCCATCAATATTTATATCAACTTTCTCACTATGTAACGTTCTTTTTCAAGGATTAGTTTCCACCAAAATACAATTTTTACAAATAAAAACGAAAAATTTTTAAAAAAGTGGGGCCTGACCCCCGGCGCGTTAAAGCTTTAACGCACTGGGGGTCAGGCCCCTTAAGACATAATTAGATTGGAACAAGCAATATAGTGCTTTGGTCCGCATACTATTAGTAGCGCGATTTTTTGTGTGAGATTGAGGTTGAGGAGAGATGCCATGAGAAAAACGTGGCTGTTGGGATTTGGTTTCTTTGGGATTAGTATTGGGTGGTCTTTGTATAATGGGTTTGTTCCGTTTTTTCTTGATAATTTTATTACGAGTACTGCATTGATAGGTTTTTTAATGACAGTAGATAATTATATTGCCCTCTTTTTGCAGCCCTATATCGGACAGCTCAGTGATCGGACTCAAACAAAAGTTGGCCGTCGCATGCCCTACCTACTAGTTGGGATACCTCTTGCGGCATTATTTTATGCTTTGCTTCCCTTTCATACTAGTTTAGTTATGTTAATATTCTTCATGATTTGTATGAATCTTTCTATGGCCATTTTTAGATCTCCAACGATTGCATTAATGCCAGATATCACACCTGAAGTGAACCGTACAAAGGCCAACGGAATTATAAACTTTATGGGAGGCTGTGGAGCAATCCTTGCCTTTAGCGTTGGTTCCTATTTGTTTAGCATCAAGGAATATCTCCCCTTTTTAGCTGTATCTGCTATATTCTTACTCGTCCTTTTGGTCGTTTTTACGAATATAAAAGAAAACCAAGACTCGATTACATATACAGAAACACTCGTTCCAAAAATTAATTATAAAGACGAATTAAATCCACCAACCTTGTACTTACTGGCAGCTATCTTTTTTTGGTTTATCTCCATTCAGGGCATGGAAGCTTTGTTTACCCTTTATGGGGTAAATGAACTAGGTTTGAGCAAAAGTGCCTCCGCTTTTTCTTTGACCTTTTTCTCTTTAAGCTTTGTGTTGTCGGCAATACCAAGCGGATTACTTGGAGCAAAGTTTGGTAAGAAAAAGGTTATCGTAGTTGGCGTTATTGGATTGATTTTTTCGTTTTTGTTATTAAATTGGATTGAGTCAGTAGTCTATTTGAGGATTGTCCTTTTTCTTGGGGGATTGTTTTGGGCATGCGTAAATATCAATGCATATCCTTTTATCGTTTCTACCGGAAGCACAACAAGTTATGGAACACGAACGGGACTTTATTATCTAGTCTCATCCTTAGCAGCCATCATCTCCCCACCCACCTTAGGTCTCTTCATTGATTTCTTTGGCTTTGGAATTTTATTTTGGGCCGCAGCTGGAAGTCTAGTTCTTGCTCTAGCCTGCATATGGAGAGTCCACGACAAGGAAATTGTGACAGAAGGGGCCTGACCCCCGGCGCGTTAACGCATTAACGCAGCGGGGGTCAGGCCTCAATTTTATCCCTTGAATACAGTTTTTTCGTCTACAAAGCAGAGTGGATTGCCGAAGGGATCTTTTGCGTATAGTGTCTTTTCACCCCATGGTTGCGTGTTGATTGGGTCAACTATTAGACTAGCATCCCAATTTTTGATATTGGTAAGTATCTCATCAAGGTTTGCGGTAGATAAATAGATATGATCTGGATTCTGTCTAGCATCAAACTCGTCGCCATCTGCTTTTGGATCAAAACAGGCTAAGATGGTTCCTCCACAATCGAAATAATGCCTTCCATCAGATACTCTATTCCCTTCCATACTTAAAATCTTCTGATAAAACTCTGTTGCTAGTTCTATATTAGAAACTGGTATAATCACACGATATAATTTCATCTTGTCCCCCTAAATTTTTTAAAATGTTTATTAAACTAATCACAACCTATTATTAGTAAAAGGGGCAGATCTCCTGCCTTTACATCTAGTATATCATCATTCCTTATCTGTCACTTCTACACTCTGCTGAAAAAACAGCACATAAAATCAGGGGCCTGACCCCCATCGCATTAAAGCAATAACGCAACGGGGGTCAGGCCCCATAAATAACAAAAGTTGGTGACCTGTACTTTTAATTTTGGTTCACCAACTCTTTTTTGTTTCATTCAATTGTAAAACCTATATATGTTTAGATAGGGGTCAAACATAATGGTCCTTTGTTGTCTATAGCAGGCTACTACTGCTGCTATATTAACAGATTATCCTTTAGCTAAATTACTAAAGGTTGTAAGTACATTAATAATATATTACGATTCAGTTACAATTGCAACATTTATATAACAAAAAAACAAGATTAGAAAATTGGAAGTTTTGCAGTTACAACCTCTATTTTACCACGTTCACTTCTGATATAGGCAAGGATATGACCTTCCCTCCAATTTGAACATGTATATTGTCTTTAAAGATAGCTTTTACGATTCCCTTTAAAAGGACGGTTGAGTTTATCGTTACTTCCTTTTTTAATTCCTGTTCTTTTAACATATCAATTACTCCCTTCAACAGGTATAGTAAAAAAATTATATTGGCTTTTTTATTACTTTATGACTACAAATATAAAAAGGGGCCTGACTAAGAATGGAAAAAATGCAACTTCGTTCTTGTCAGACCTTAAGAATGGAAAAGGCCTCAACAATCATTCTATGACTAATCACCTTATAACATCTATCTACCAAGTAATTTTGTAATCATTGGGGCAAATCCTGCTACTTGATTGTATACACCTTTTATTTGTCCTGCTGTTGCAGTCATTTTTTGAAAGTCATAAGTCCCATCTTCTTTCCGAAAATACGATAATAAATCCCTGCGTTGTCCAGTTGATGGCCCAATTTGTCTAGGCGGTCTTCCTAAAGGAGCTGCAAAAGGAACCCTCTGTGGTCTGGGTCTAGGTACAGCCTGCCCCAGAAAAGGATGTCTATTTAAAGGGTTACCGACTGCTCCTCTACGAAGGGGAACTTGTCTTGGTGGAAACATATAAAAAACCTCCCTTCTATTCTTATTTATTCATATGAGCTTTTTACTAATAAGGGAAGGGTACTTAAACTAGTTTAGAGAGGAAAATTAAGGAGGTTTTTACTACTTCAAGTTTTGAAAAATCGAATCGAGTACAAAAAGAGCATCCCTCTCCAGTATACCTTTACTAGATTGACATGCTCCTTCATCTATTATTTAGCAATGTTAACTTCTGTTATAGGTAAAGAAATAACCTTTCCCCCGATTTGAACATGAATATTATCTTTAAAAATCGCTTTTACAATCCCTTGCAGTAATACTGTGGAATCTACAGTTACCTGCTTTTTCACATCGTAATTTTTTAACATTCGAGTCTCCTCCAAATCGTTATGTTTTTCATCCTATGATAGTATATTTAGACATTACTTAAGAAATTTCCTTTAATACGTTCAAAAAAATGTTACCTAATTTGTGACAGAGGGGGCCTGACCCCCGGTGCGTTAAAGCTTTAACGCACTGGGGGTCAGGCCCCAAGCTTTAACGGTTTGCTAGGTGGGTGTATACATCTGATAGAGTGTGAAAGCCGTGTTCTTGAATTAGTTGGATGCTTTTTGTCCAGAGCTTTGCAGTTGCAATGGCATCATGAAGTGCGTGATGTCTTTTAGTAATCTGTATTCCAAAATGGTTGCAGCATTCATCCAGACTAACCAAGCTTTTCGCAGGCTCAACAATCTTTGTTAAAAACGATGTGTCAATTACTCTATGCTGAAAATTCATTTTTAAAGTTGACCAACTAGCATGGTGCATGAAGTTCTTCTCATGAGTTGCGTGGTGTGCAATGAGTGGGACGGTTTGTGTGAACTGATAGAATTCTCGTAGGACGGTGCCTAATTCCGGTGCATGTTCAAGATCATCCTCACAGATTCCGGTCAACTCTTTTATGGTATCAGGTAGTGGATTTATATTGTTCACTAACGAGTAAAACACGTCACTGTCCTTGAGTTGATCACCAACTACTTTTACAGCACCTATTGATAGTATTCGGTCACCCTTTTGTGGGTAAAAACCTGTTGTTTCTAAATCAAACACTACAACCTTTAAATCTGAAAAAGGAACCTGAAGCACATCTTCTGCCTTCAATTCACGCTGGAGTTGTCTAAGAAATGCAATGTTTGCTGCATTATTTTGATTAGAAACAGAAGCGAAAAGGCTTGGGTGCAGCATTCCAGATAACTGTTTCATAAACTGAACTACCTGATTCCTCATGATCGACACCCTTTAAGGATGATCTCTTTGGTCTCATTAAACAACTTATAACCTTTTTTCATAATTTGTTTAAGCTCTTGCTTTTCGAATTTCGATAATGAATCAATTTTCACATAATGAACATCCTCATAGTTAGTTGCATTCCTTTTTAATAAAAGTCGCAATTCTAGCAGTCTTTCAAAATGAGATTGATAGCTTTTTATGTGTGATAAATGAAGAGGTAATTTTTCAAACCGGTTTATTGTTGAAGGATCTAAGATGGCCTCCTTCAATGCGAGCAGACGAATTGAATTTACATAAGGAAAGAAGATAGTATCCTTACTATTAAGGTGACCCGGTTTCTTCCCATAGATGTCTGGCAAAAACTGCCCTAGTACACCAATTCCCTTTTTAACATGACTGATATTTTCGAGTAATCGAGAGTATAAAAAGGACTCTTCATTCAGTCTACTAATTGATGTTTCTTTTAAACTACGCAAATAGCCTTCTTCTCCCAACAAAACACGAGAGTCAAAGAAGGTAGTAAAATAACGAAGGGATTCCCAGCTAGCTTCATCAAGCCATTCAGTTAGTTGCTTCTCCCAACCACCAATTGAATGACACCATTTCATGTTCGAAGCCATGACATTGCCATCACAGTATTCATAACCAACCTCATGTAACCCTTTAGAAATCTCAGTTCCTAGTTGTAAAAAATAAGGTTTTTCCTGTTCGTTTCCTGCAAAAATCAGACCATGGTCTTGATCACTCCAAATAGATTGTTCTGACCTTGCAGCACTTCCCATTGTAAAAAAGGCAAAGAGAGCTGGGACTGGCCCAAACTCGCTTTCCACCTTTTCGATTGCAACCTGAACTGTTTTTTTCATAAGTTGATCATGGAAGTGGTTAAGAGTACGGTGACCATGTGAAAACTTATAAATACCCTTCTCTCGCAACTGTCTTATTTTTAGATAAGGATTCATCTCTTCTTCAAGCTCACTATTCTCAGTATATTTAACAAAGACCATTTTCTAAGCACCTGCTTTTTCATTTGGGGCTGAAAGGCTTTCTGGATATCCGTAGCTTCCATGTTCACTTAAATCAAGACCAATGATTTCTTCCTCTTCTGTTACTCGAATTCCACCCAGTGCTTTATCCATTACCTTTAAAATAATGAAGGATATGACGAATGCATAGACTCCTGAAGCAGCTACCCCTAAGATTTGAACTCCCAATTGAGTGAAGCCTCCGCCGTAAAATAATCCTGCTTGCCCCCAGCCAATGTCTGTTGATAAAGAAGGAACCGCGAAAAGTCCGTTAGAAAGAGTTCCCCAAATCCCAACTGTTCCGTGAACTGATAAGGCAAAAATCGGGTCATCAATCTTCGCTTTATCAAAGAACTTCATACTATAAAAAACGATAAGGCCTCCAACTAAACCAATAACTACCGCTGCCCACGGCTCAACAAACCCACAGGATGCAGTGATGGCAACTAGACCGGCTAACGCTCCATTTAAAGTAGTTGGCACATCTGCTTTCCCACTTACAACCCAGGCGATAAACATTGCAGCAATAGCACCTGCTGCTGCAGCTAATTGTGTGTTTAGTCCAACGAAACCAAAGAATCCATCTGCTACTCCGAATGTACTACCTGCGTTAAATCCGAACCATCCTACCCATAAAATTAAGACTCCTAATGCTGTATATACTTGGTTATGACCAGCAATCTCATTTGAAGAACCGTTTTTGTTATATTTTCCAATACGTGGTTTTAAGATGACTGTTGCCGCTAAAGCTGCCATTGCACCGGTTAAATGAACAACGGTTGAACCTGCGAAATCTTGTTTACCATGTTCACCTAACCAGCCGCCACCCCAGATCCAGTGAGCAACAACTGGATAGATAAGTGCCGAGAATAATACGGCAAAGATCACATAAGCCGATAGCTTTGCACGTTCAGCAAACCCTCCAAATGCGATTGTTAATGAAACAAGTGCAAACATCATTTGAAACATAAAATCAACTGCAGGTGTTAAGCCTTCCTCAACAGTTGAAGCATCCCCGTAAAAGAAATTGGATAAACCAATAAACGCGTTACCCTCTCCATAAATAAATCCATATCCAACAGCCCAGAAGACCAATGCTCCAATACCAGCGGTGAAAATTGTTTTACCAGCAATATGTCCCGCATTTTTCATCCGAGTTGATCCAGCCTCAAGTAAGATAAATCCACCTAACATAAAAAATACTAAAATCGTGCCAAGCATAACCCACAAATTATCCATTAATACTTGGGTCTCCATTTTGTAATCCTCTCCCTCATCTGTTTGTTTTAATGTAGTTTTGATTATATCTGTAGTAAAATCTGACATCTATGAGTTTGTAAGATTATCTAACATATAAATTTGAATATTAAATAATTTGTGAGTTTTCTTAACATTAAGTGTTACCTTTTCAGCATATATCTTGTAAAATAATAGAAAATCAGATTTCTACTCTACTTTTTGTGAGGTGAGAACGATGACTGGGGATTCCTCCTATAAAGACAAAAAGGTCATTACAATCGGAACAGTATGTGAGTTAACCGGTCTTTCAGAGCGACAAATCCGTTATTACGAAGAGCGTCAATTAATCTTTCCTGAGCGGTCCAAAGGCAAAAACAGAAAATACTCATTTAACGATATCGAAACATTAATGAAGATTGCTAACTTAATAGAAGATGGCGTCCAAACCTATGAGATTCGTCAAGAGATGAAACGAGAAAAACAAGACGCAGAGCGCGCGGCTCGTGAAGAAATGAGACAAGGACAAATCAACGCACGCTTTGGAATTCAAAACAATACACATCGCTACAAACGATAAATATATGTCGAATGGGGCCTGACCCCCGGTGCGTTAACGCATTAACGCACCGGGGGTCAGGCCCCAATTTCACTTTCGATTTATAACTCCCGGAACTTTTTCAAGCCATTCTTTGTCAATCATAAAGCGTGAGACTTTTTCAGTGAATGCACCAGCCCTTGAAATGTGTGTGGTATAAGCTGTTAGTAAATCATGCTTCATGATAGAGCCTAGTGAGAAACCGTACTGAGATAAAAGAGAGCCAAACAGACCTGCAACATGAGCAATCATTATTTGATCAGAAAATACTCTATCCTTCGTGTCGGTCATTTCTGCAGAATAACTAGGAGGTGTTGGCAGATTATCTTCCTTTATAAAACCGACTAAATCCTCGAAAAGCTTCTTAGAAATATCTGCTGCCTTCCTACAAATTCGGGAAACTTCTTCACAATCAGTTGTTTGTGCAAACCCTATACATAGTGTTTCAATCATTATTAAAAGACCGATAATTTCATATAAATTAGCAAGTTCCATGCTGTTTAAAGGGCGGACATCACCAAACCATCCATTTAAATAGCTTGCTTTTTGGATGTGCTCTGGCGAGGTAGGTGCTGGTAATGTGGGTGTTCTCCAATATAATCCTTTATTTAACGAGAGAGTAGTTACCTTATCACTTAACCGAGTTGACGATTCCAAGCAATCCTTGAAATAGTTTCGAACATCTTCTCTAGTTGCCATTGCCACTGCCCTTGCATGAAATTCAAGACCAACTTGAGCTCCAACATGTAAATAATATAATAGAAACCTGTCTGAATAGAGTTGTCCAGCATGAGTATGTATATCTTTTTCTGAAAAACCAATAGGGATTGCATAGCTTTCATTACTAAGTAACGTTTTACGGCCATCTAAGATCTTCTTGGTACCCTCTAACGCAAATGTATATAATTCCTTAATCTCCTCATCTTTTACTTGGTCCCTAAATGCTGTTAAATACCACATTGACATTTCATTAATCGAATAACCTGTCCATAGATACCCAAGTTCAGATGCTGTAAGAGAAATTGTTTCCTTAATACTCATTACGAGGTCACTCCTCTTTTCAATTTTATATAAGGACGAAGTAGGTAACTCGCTACCCCTAAGGGATTAATCGTCGTAGTGTGAAATAACTTCTCTCCCCAGTACCCTTGTAATCCCTTGACTATTCGATCTAAACCTTCGTTAGATACTTGCTCCATTGCCCTCCTTAATACTAGCGAGTTTTTGTAGCTTTGGCGGTGTGATTTCATTAGTTTCTCGTACTTTCCAATTCCACAAATATCATAGGCTGCAAACACTCCACTGACAATTGATGTAAATTGACCAAAACCTAAAAACGGCATCATACTCCCAAAACAATTGCCTACAAAAAACGTATTACCAACTCTCCCTTTATCACTAATTCCAATCGGGTAGTCAGTAACATTAAATTCGTCTGTTACCTTAAGGTCTTGTAAAAGCTGGGATTGGACATGTGTGAAAAATACATCCCATAATTTATTAATATCGATGTCCCGATTTTCTGGTAAATGAGGGATTGCAATTGAAATGCCTGCTTCTTTTTCTGAAAATGGAATTAGATAACAGTAGCCGTATGGTGCAAAATCATAATTAAGCCAAGTCATAACAGCATAGCGATCAAAGTTCCCCTCAACTGTTACACCTTTAACTGAAACCGATAAATCCTCCCGAAAATTTTTCATCTTTTTTGTATAGTCTCCGTCTCCTGTCGCCATAACAACATGGGTATAAGTTTGCTGTAATTCTTCATAGGTTTTTGTAGAATTAAAACGTATCTCGGATTTTGTCTGGCATTGAAGTTGGGATTCAAAAGAATCGTGCTCTCTCCCCCGAACATTACTAAAACCAAGATGCCCCTCAATTATTGCTTTGTTGTGTTTCGAGAAAATCTCCATCTTTTGAATAGGTGCAGACGGCTGAAGATATATCCCATACTCCTCGGATAGTGTTTCAATACAGTCATTTATTGGACGTAAGAAAATAGATAGCAGAGACTCTCCACAAACAAAACGGTCTCCTACCCTACTTCTTTTCTCAAAAATAGTTGGAGTAATCCCATGCTTTTCAAGCGTTATTGCACAAGCCAAACCGGACAGGCCAGCACCCATAATTGCAACATCCAATACTACCATCTCCAAATTAATTTAATTACCTATTTCGAGCATTCCCATTACTTTCAAAATAAATGTAAACTAATTTCCAAATTTATGACAAATGGGGCCTGACCCCCACCGCTTTAGCGCGGTGAAGGGTCAGGCCCCAAAATGATTTATGGTAATTTGTTTCCTGCTGAGCGATAGAGTTCATACCATTCTTGTCTAGTTAATTCAATCGTAGAAGCTGCTGCAATGTCCTTGATTCGTTGTGGATTCATTGAGCCGATAACTGGTTGTATCCGAGCTGGATGGCGAAGAATCCATGCTATTGCAATGGCTGAGTTTGTAACCCCTTTTTTCTCTGCCAGCTCTTGTAGCTTTGTATTGATTTCAGGATAATTGTCGTTTCCAATAAAGGTTCCCTCGATCATCCCGTATTGAAAAGGTGACCAGGCTTGAATGGTCATATTGTGTAGACGACAATACTCTAGAACGCCACTGTCACGCACTACTGCGGGGTCATGTTGCATATTCACATTTAATCCCGCATCAATCATGGGTGTGTGCATTAGACTCATTTGCAGTTGATTCACAATCAAATCATCTTTTAGGTATGATTTTAATAGTTCAATCTGCATAGGGTTTTGATTGCTAACCCCAAAATAACGAACCTTTCCACTTTCCTTCAATATCGTAAATGCTTCAGCAACTTCTTCCGGTTCCATTAGGGCATCCGGACGATGCAGTAATAAAATATCGATATAATCCATTTTTAATCGATCAAGACTTCCCTCAACTGAAGATAAAATATGTTCTTTTGAGAAGTCAAAAAAACCTTTACGTATTCCGCATTTTGTTTGAATGATCATCTGGTCTCTTTTTCTTGATATCAATTCTAATGCTTCTGCAAATACTTCCTCTGATTTTCCGCCACCATATATATCAGCATGATCAAATAAATCCACTCCACTTTCGCAGGCATGTTCAATTACATTTGCTGCTTCTTTTGCTGAAAGACTTGCCATACGCATACACCCTAAAGCAATTTCGCCTACCTCTATCGAGCTATTACCTAATCTTAGTTTTTTCAAAAGCCTCACTCCATTTCTTTTCGTAAAATCATTCTACCATTTATGAAGTTAAGATTAAAAACAATATACTGTCCTTGTGTTATGATGGTTTTAGGTTTTGATTTGTTGGTAAATCTGGTGAGGTGAACTTAAATTGAAAGTAATCGAAACAGACAGGTTAATTTTACGTCTGATGACGAAAAGTGATGCTCCATTTATTCTTAAACTGTTGAATGACGAGTCCTGGTTGCGTTTTATAGGTGATAAGGGAGTTAAAACACTAGAAGACGCTGAACATTATATACTTACAGGTCCAATCGAAATGTATGAAAAGTTAGGATTTGGGCTATACATAGTTGAACTAAAAGATAACAGTACACCCATTGGTATGTGTGGGTTAATAAAAAGAATTACCCTAGAAGATATAGATATTGGTTTTGCACTACTTACAGAATTTCAATCAAATGGCTATGCCTATGAAGCCGCGGCTGCAACATTGCTCTACGGAAGCCAACAACTAGGACTGAAACGTATCGTTGCTATTACTACTATTAATAACACTACATCTTCGACACTTCTAAAAAAACTAGGGATGACCTATGAACGGAATCTTGCTCTTCCTCATCATGAAGAAGACTTAAAATACTTTTCAAAAGAATTTTAGGCTTAACGTTATGTGTGTAAGAGAGAGATTAATGCTCGTGAGAATCGTCTTGAATTTTTTTGGGGTAAGACTAACAGCTGGAGGTAATCTAATATGAATGCAAATTGGGCAAAGGTGTTTGTTGCCGCTCTTTTCGAGGTATGTTGGGTGATAGGTTTAAAGCACTCGGACGACTTTTTGACATGGACTGGTACGTTCATTGCCATTGGTATCAGCTTTTATTTAATGATCATGGCTGGGCGTAACCTTCCCGTTGGAACCGTCTACGCTGTGTTTGTAGGGCTCGGAACAGCAGGAACAGTTTTATCTGAAATACTTTTATTTGGCGAGCCATTTAAAATAGAAAAAGTCCTCTTAATCGTTGTACTTTTAGTTGGAGTAATCGGGTTAAAAGTAGTCACAATTGAACCTTCTCCTCAAGGAGATGAAATGTAATGGCCTGGTTTTCTTTAATACTAGCAGGAATTTTTGAAATGGTTGGGGTGGCAATGATTAACACATTTCATAAAAAACAGAATTGGCAAACCCTTAGTTTATTAATTCTCGGTTTTGGTGCAAGCTTTCTCTTTCTGTCATTTGCAATGGAAACTCTACCTATGGGAACTGCCTATGCCATTTGGACTGGAATTGGTGCTGCCGGCGGGGCAATACTTGGGATGGTCTTATACGGAGAATCAAAAGATTGGAAAAGGCTTTTCTTTATTGGAATGGTTTTAAGTGCCGCAATCGGACTGAAACTTGTTTCATAAAATTTAGGGCAATTACTCAAACGACAGATTTATACATTTTTCGAAAATAAAGATTGGTAATTCGACACTGGTGTGGTATGCTCTATGTAACCATTTTTTATCTTTTTCTAACATGTTTGGCCTAAAGGCGAACTAATGTATTCGGAGAATCCATTGTAATGGAGAATCTGTTACCTTAGTCGTCTTTTTTGTTTTGCTTTTTTAAAGTACATAAAAAAAGAACTCAGCTAGCTGAGTTCTTTTTATTATTGGTTTAAAATTAGATTTTGTTAACGTTAGTAGCTTGAGGGCCACGTTGACCTTGCTCAACTTCAAACGATACTTTTTGACCTTCGTCTAAAGATTTGAAACCGTCGCCTTGGATAGCTGAGAAATGTACGAATACGTCTTCTCCACCTTGAACTTCGATAAATCCGAAACCTTTTTCTGCGTTAAACCATTTTACTGTACCTTGTTGCATGTTTGTTTCCTCCTGAACGTGGATCTTTTCCACTGTTTATTACTATAATTGCTCAATTAGATATCGAAGTCGAAAAGTAGAAACTTATTCATACCCTATAGAACCGAACAAAAATAATTCTTTCTTAGAGTAACACAGAAAAAACTTAAAAGCAATAGGCAGGATTTATTACGATACAAGATTTGCCAGTCTGAACTCCATTCTACTAAGCCTTCACACCTTTTAATTTTTTTTTACGACTAATGGCTTGCACGTACAACACCTACTTATCTTCATTAACGTCCCTCCGACATTCCTCCTGAAATAGTCTATTTTTTCGTTTGATCTCATATAGATAGGATAGTTGTCCAATTACCTATTCCTAAAAAGCAAATGTATAAACTACTTACTTTGATAGAAAGGAGTTTATATTCTTGTTTAGTAGAACAAAACCAATTTTTATATTTTCAGTATCACTACTACTCGCAACAGAATGGATGCTCTTTTCATTTTTCTTTGATTTGCCCTGGATTCGCGAAATTAGTCACTACATCCCTTACCCCCTAGCACTTGCTGCCGTATTTGGACTAGCTATTATACCTGGCTTCATTTTTGTATTCTTAATGGTTTCACTTCTATTAGATCCAAGACGTCCTAATACAAAAACTGGCCCGTCACCCAATTTATCTGTCCTTATCGCAGCCTATAACGAAGAGAAATATATTGAAACAACTATACAGAAAATATTGTCCTGTCATTACAACGGTAAGATTGAATTAATTGTTATCAATGATGGGTCAACCGACCGAACAGGGGAAATTTTAGCCGATTTAGAATTGAAATACCCTAAATTAAAAGTAATCCTTCAAAAAGAGAACCAAGGTAAATCAGCTGCTTTAAACCGTGGTTTGTGCTATGCATCATACGATTATATCGTAACGGTTGATGCGGACACTTGGTTACACCAGAAAGCTTTTTCGAAAATCGTCAAGCCCTTACAAAATAGCAGTCAAAAAATAGGAGCAGTTGCAGGATCAATTATGGTCAATAATCCTAAACAGAGTTGGATAACTAAGCTTCAAGTTTGGGACTATCTATTAAGCATTGCAGCTGTTAAAAGCCAACAAAGTCTGTATAAAGGAACTCTCGTTGCGCAAGGAGCATTTAGCCTTTATCACAAGGAAGCTATTATAAAGGCCGGTGGATGGAAATCGGTTGTAGGTGAAGATATTGTTCTAACCTGGGGTATTCTAGAAAACAACTATATAGTAGACTATGTTCCTACTGCCATTGGCTTTACGTATGTTCCAACTAAATTCAAAAAATTCTTTAACCAACGTAAACGCTGGGCTCGTGGGTTATTTGAGGCCTTTCGAGCGCATCCTATGATTCTAGTGAAATACAAAGGATTGTCTAAATTCAATATATTTCTTAATCTCTTTTTTCCACTAATCGATCTCGCAATTATCTTCGTTTTCGTTCCAGGAATCATACTTGCCCTATTCTTCCAATTCTATTTGATTGTGGGCCTTCTAACTCTTCTGGTACTTCCCTTCAGTCTATTACTATCAGGGCTGATGTATCATCGTCAACGAACTATCTTTAAGTTACTCAATATCCCGATTTATAGACAATTTGCATGGGGAATCCTATTCCTATTAACCTATCCACTTCTCCAAGCACCAGCCAGCCTAGCTGGCTATATAGAAGAACTACTCTCACTCAAAAAACGGTGGTAACTCTAATGTGGGGCCTGACCCCCAGTACGTTAAAGCTTTAACGCACTGGGGGTCAGGCCCCTCAAGACATATTTAGGAGGAAAATCTTACCTTGTTGTCGAACAAAAAGTAGTGAGAAATTTTTGGTAAGGGGATAGTTCGTATGTATTTTACAACAGAGCGTTTAGTTGTACGTGAATTTGAAGAGAAGGATTGGGAAGCAGTATACGAGTATACGTCAGACCCTACTATTATGACGTATATACCAGAGGGTGTCTTTTCCGAGGAGCAAGCCAAGAAGTTTGTTAAGGAGAATCAAGGTGAGCATGCAAAGTACTTTCCAGTTATCTTAACCAAAACAGATAAACTTATCGGGCATATCGTCTTTCATAAATATTTTGGTGATCATACATATGAAATCGGTTGGGTATTTAACTCTAACTACTATGGTAAGGGGTATGCTTCTGAAGCTGCAAAAGCTGTTTTAGGCTATGCATTTGAAGAGTTACACCTACACCGTATCGTGGCAACTTGCCAACCAGAAAACATTGCGTCATATAGAATTATGGAGAAAATCGGAATGCGTAAAGAAGGCTATTTCAAGAAGTGCATACCTGCTGGAGATGGATGGTGGGATGAGTATTACTATGCAGTCTTAAGAGAAGAATGGAATAAATAAAATGAGGGGCCTGACCCCCGCCGCATTAAAGCTTTAACGCATTGGGGGTCAGGCCCCTCAAGACACAAATTAAAATAGCAATCCTAGTACGAGCCCACCCAGTGCTCCTATTACTACAATGATCCATGGTGGTAATTTCCAGAAGACGAGCATGCTAAATAATACAGCTGCAAAGGCGAAGTCGATTGGAGCTAGGATTGAACTAGTCCAGATAGGTAGGTAAAACGCAGAAATTAGTATCCCTACAACTGCGGCGTTCACTCCCATCAAGGCTCCCCTTATTTTCTCATTGCGACGTAATGTATCCCAAAAAGGTAGAGTCCCCAGTACTAATAAAAATGCTGGTAGGAAAATCGCTACAGTTGCTAGTAATCCCCCTTGCCAACCACTAATAACTGTTCCGAGATAGGCAGCAAATGTAAACAATGGACCTGGAACTGCTTGAGTCGCACCATATCCAGCCAAGAATGCTTCTTCGCTCATCCATCCGGTCGGGACAAATTCACGCTCTAGTAACGGTAACACAACATGCCCTCCACCAAACACAAGTGAACCTGAGCGATAAAAACTATCAAACATAGCTACCCAATTCAAACTAGTCATTTCTCGTAAAATAGGAAGTAAAATTAATAATCCAAAAAATAGAGCTAAACACACAGCACCAAACGTACGAGAAATCGGAAATTGAACTCTACTTTCATCCTTATCTGTCTGGCCTTTATATAGTAGATAACCTACAAATCCTGCAATTAAGATGACGCCAACTTGTGTAAATGCAGTTTGCCATAATAGTGTTCCTACTAACGCAAACAGTGCAATAGCTTTTCGTTTTAAATCTGGTGTTAATTTTTCCGCCATCCCTAAAATCGCATGAGCAACAACTGCTACTGCTACAAGCTTTAACCCATGAATCCATCCAGCTTCCCCAACATCAAATCCTTGTAGAATCATGGCAAATATAATTAACGCTATAACAGAAGGTAAGGTGAACCCAATAAATGAGACAATTCCTCCTAGTACTCCTGCCCGCATGACACCAATTCCAATTCCAACCTGACTACTAGCAGGTCCTGGAAGGAACTGACACAATGCCACCAAATCTGCATAGCTTTTTTCATCCATCCAATTTCTTCTTCGGATATATTCATTATGAAAATAACCTAAATGAGCAACTGGTCCTCCAAATGAGGTAAATCCAAGCCTTGTTGATACGAGTAAAATCTCTATCAGCACTTGTAAACCACTCTTCTTTTCGTGTTTCATCGTCTCACCTTTCTTTTTCAGCCTTTAATTTCTTTGAACAGTTCATACGCTTTTTTTCTGGCTTCAACTAAGACACTATTCCCTTTTTCCGTGGTCGTGTAATACTTTCGTATTTTCCCTTCAACATTTCGATCTTCCCGATGCAATAGTCCATCTGCTTCCATCGAATGAAGGATCGGATAAAGGGTGCCTGAACTGATGTTATATCCATGCTCCCTAAGCTCTTCAACCATCCATGCTCCGAAAACAGGATGTTCCTTCGCATGATGTAAAATATGAATATGGATAAACCCAAGAAAGAGTTTTCGTAATACCTTTTCTTCCAAACAAGCACCCCCAATCATTTTTACCAATATCGGTAAATGATATTGAAAACCGATATTGAAAGTGTAGCATTCCTTACGAATGACTCTCAAGGCTTAAATAAAAATCTTAATATAACCTTTACATTATTACCTATCGGTTATCTTAAAATTACAACTGAATTTTCATTCTAAAAAAACCACATGACAGTCACTATTGTCATGTGGTTCAAAATGGTTACCATCAAATTTTTAGTACGCTTTCACTCTTTTTCTGTACAAAAACGAGAACCGATAACCAAATCCCTCTTATGAAAAGTAATGTGAAAAAGATAAACAAGCACGTTATTAAATCAGGTTGTAAGATAAAAGCAGCTTCCCAAGGTGCTTTTAATAGTAAAGGTACGGATAGGTAAAAGGAAATTGGGATAATAATCTGTATTAAAATCGAAAGTGATAATAAAATCTTGTTGGTGGAAATCTTTCTTTTTATTAAGAAATAAAAAGAACCTAAAGTTAGGACAAGTACTAATCCTACAATAATATTAAAAAATGTATAATACTTTGAAAAGCTCATTCCCTCTTCTTTAATAGGTGTTTCATTAAGAAGATGCGCAATGATTCCCTCCGTTATCTCATGTACATTCCCAGGAACAAACTGGCCATTATGTGTATTAGAAACCACAACAACGCCAACGTTTTGTTCAGGTAAATAATACATGTCGGATGAGCCTGTAGATGGGATATCTCCACCATGCCCAATAAGCTTTTGTCCAAAAAGATCTCTCTCAAACCAGCCCATTCCATAGCTTGCATTTTCCATAAAACCGATAGGTGCTACCCCAGCATGTAAGTGTTTAATCATATCACCAGAAATAATACTATTTTCCATCATGTGTGCTTTTAAAAATAGAGCCATATCTTCAGCAGATGAAATCATATACCCACTCGCGATTGCATTTTCATAATATGGAACCTTTGTAGGTAATGAAAAGCCAAACCAGGGTGCATGTCCTGGTGATACATTTTTAGCATCTTTTAGATGAACATAGGTATTCTCTAATTGTAAAGGAGATAAGATATTACGACTAACATACTCTGCGTATGGTATTCCACTTGTATACTCTACAATTGCTGAAAGAAGAATATAATTTATATTACTATATTCGAATTCCTCACCAACCTCATGAGCAAGTTCCACATCCTTCACAAGTTCAATCGTATCATATAGAAATTTATCTTTACTATTTGCTACCAATACTAAACCAGCCATTGTCGGAAGACCGCTAGTATGATGCAGCAGGTTTCTAATTGTGATCTTCTCTTTTTCAGTACCAGCAAAGGCTGGCAAGTATGTAGCAATCGATTCATCGAGACTAATTGCTCCATTCTCAACTAGCTGAATAACAGACAAAGCGGTAAAGGCCTTACTTGTTGACCCTATGATAACTGGTGTCGTCGTTTCCATGCTTTCTGTTAGATTTGCAGATCCAAATGCTCTACTATATATAACTTCCTCCTGACTTACAATCGCATAAGCTACACCAGCTAGACCATTTTCCTTTCTTTGTTCTTCTATGAACCGGTCAAGCTCTTTAAGCTTTTCGTTTGAAACCTCCGCAGCCAAAGATTTGTTACTTGGTAGAATAAATAAAACCACAAATAATAGAAGCAGAACCTTTTTCATAAATACCTCCCAAAATTTAACTCATTTAACAAATATATCATGTTAATTTGAATCTAGTAAGTAGAGTTTAAATAAATAAATGTAAATAAAAAAAGGGGCCTGACCCCCGCTGCGTTAAAGCTTTAACGCGCCGGGGGTCAGGCCCCAAAAGACATTATTCTGTCACATTATAAGACGGTAGAGGATCGTGAAAGGATTGCCAATCTAACTTAAGTTCCTCTGTAGTTAGAAGACAGGTATCTAAGGATTTTTCAATTTCTTCTTGGTTCATGTCAATGCCTATCATGACCAACTCGTTCATCCGGTCTCCATAAACATCGTCCCATTTTTCTTTCAATTCAGGCTCATCTGCTAAGATTTGCTGTATTTCATGCTCTGGGTAGGCAGCCACCCATTCACCTGCTCCTTGTAGCATAATGGAAGGTCCTGCCTGTGATAGTAGTCCCGCAATATTATTTCTGGTTGCAACCCACATAAACCCCTTCGCCCTTACAACATCAACAGGCCAATTCTCCAGCCAATTCATTAGGCGCTCAGGATGAAATGGCTTCCTTCTCCGGTAAACAAACGACGAAATTCCATACTCCTCTGTTTCTGGAATATGTTCATGGTTTAACTCCTTAATCCATCCCGCACTTTGGCTAGCTCTATCAAAATCAAACATCTTTGTATCTAGAACTTCCCCTAGAGCCAATCGAGAGTGATCAGTTTCAATGATTTTAGCATCCGGGTTAAGCTTTTGAATAACAGCCTTTAATTCAGCAACATCCTCGACTGCAACTAAATCGATTTTATTTAACAAAATCACATTGGCAAACTCAATCTGATCAATTAAGAGGTCAACGACTTCTCTAGTATCCGTTTCATCGGTTGCTTCCTTTCTGTCTAACAAAGTTTCTCCTGAGGCAAAATCATGCCAAAAACGATTCGCATCCACAACGGTTACCATCGTATCTAGACGACAAAACTCTGACAAATCAATCCCAAGATTTTCATCAACATACGTAAACGTTTGAGCTACTGGAACAGGCTCACTAATACCTGTAGATTCAATGACGATATAATCAATATCACCTAATTTTGCAAGCTTTTCTACCTCTTTAATTAAGTCTTCTCTTAACGTACAACAAATACATCCATTCTGCATTTCAACAAGTTTTTCTTCCGTACGTGAAAATCCACCTTGCTTCACGAGTGATGCATCAATATTAATTTCACTCATATCATTCACGATAACGGCTACTTTTTTGTCTTCTCTGTTTTGTAAAATATGATTTAGCAAAGTCGTTTTGCCAGACCCTAAATATCCACTCAACACTGTTACAGGTACTTTTTTCATAATATAAAAACTCCTCTTAAAACGAAATTATTACGATTTAAAAACTAAAATAAATCTAGAAATACTCGTAATGACTATGTAATTTCACAATTCGTAAACCGTAATACTTACGATTTGAATAGTTACATTTGATACAATAACATGCTATTTCGTAATTGGCAATCTATTTTTTCTTTGTAAACAAATATAAGAACGAGGACCGTTTAGTATACGATCCTCGTTCTTGATATATTTTTTAAAAAGTCCATGTAGTCATTTTTTGCAAAAGCAATGATTGGTGAAAATGCTCCTACCTTACCAAACACCTACGGATACTTAGCTATGAATATAAGGAGATATAGCCTCCCATTGAAGCACCACGCTTATTTCATTACATTTTCAATCCGACTCACTCTTTCTTCCATTTCCACAAGGTCAACATATTCAAAGAATCCAATCCGGTTCCCCCATGGATCTGTAAAAGTGGCCCATCTTACTGGAACTTCTTCTCGACCATGAATTTGAAACTTCTCTAATTCAAGCTCTTTCACTAATCTATCGCGCTCGGATTCTATGCTATTTACACCTAGCCGTATAGGTCCACTTCCCTCTAAAGGAGTCCCCTCTGCAACCTGTAACCAGCAACCCGGGATAAGCTCCCATTCTGCAAACCCATCATGTGGAACAAAATCAGGCTCTCTATTTAACAGAGTTTGATACCACTTTTGCCCCTCAACCATCGATGAAACACGGACTTGAACAGTCATTTCATATATCATATTAATTCACCCTTATAAAAATTGTACTAGTTCGATTTCGTTCCTCGAAGGATCCTCAATGACAAAATATCGCCCCGGTGGACACGGTTTCGGCTCATCAAAAAGAACCTTAACTCCTTTTGCCTTTAACTGTGAAAAATCTTGTTCAATATCTTGTGAAAGTAGGCCAAGTAACACACCCTGTCTATTTCCTAAAAGTTGGTGCTCGGTCTCCTCTAAAACAATCGGAACCGCTTCATGTTGTAAACTAACAATCTTCTCCCCATAATACTTTGAAACGTTGAAATCCAATACATTTGTATAAAAATCGATGGCTGCCTGAATATTGTCGACTTTAATGGTTAATACACACACACTGTTTATCATATATTCATCTCCTTTTTTCATAGCTTTAGTTTATCAATCATTGAATCCTAAAAATTCTTCTAGTTTGCTTTATTTCTTTCTTTTTCAAGTAATAACTTCGGCAGATTAATTAATATTGGCGGATCTGAAGGCACCGGTTCTCGTAATGTAAGCTTTAATTCCAACCGAGTATCTTCCCTGACCTCAATCATCTTGTCATACTTTCCTCTGAGTGCCGTATCAAGTAAAAAATAATCTCTAGGGTTCAAGCTTATTTTTATAGCTGTTACTAACAAAAAATAACTTCCAGGCGGAATCTCTGAAAATGTACAGCTCGTTTGTTGCTGGGTAAAAGCAGTCCCTACAATGGGCTTTTGGTCAGGAATGGGTCTTGGAAAAAGTCCGACAAAAATGACACCCTTAAAATTTACCGGCACCTCGAGTTTGCAAGTCAACATTGGAGGCTTACCTACTTCTAGATGCGAAGCAGTCTGTGACTTACCAAAGTGATTAATAAAATCAGTTAACTCCTCTGTGCTCAATTGAAATTGCTTTGGGGACAAACCTACAAAATGTTTAAACTTACTACTAAATGTTCCCAAACTCTTAAAACCCACTGTTAGGAGTGCTTTTAAGACAGATGATGAAGATGAATTTACCAGGACTCTCTTCCCTGATTCAATCCGCAATGCCGACAAAAAATGTCGTGGGGACACACCTGTAATCTCCTTAAATATCCTTGAAAAATGAAAGGGGCTATACCCCACCCGTCTCGCCAACTCTTCTGAAGTGATGTCCTTATCTAAATTCTCTTTCATATATTCAATTGCCTTTGCAACTGCTACCTCTTGATCAATCGTATTTCCCATAAAACCACCTAACTCCTAAAAATAACACTCTTCTCTTATTCTCCTAAAACATCCCAAATCCTGCAAATATGACGAACGGGACCTGACCCCCACCGCGTTAAAGCTTTAACGCACCGGGGGTCAGGCCCCAAAATTTAAATTGAAGCTAGTGGAAATTTTAGGTTATTATGTAAATGTAAATCATTTAAATAATCGATTTGGAGTGATAGTAATGAAAGCTCAAATTGCATTAATCACAATCTTAACAAAAGATGTACCTACGATGAAAAACTTCTACAAAGATGTTCTTGGTTTTGAGATAAAAAGTGATATGGATAATTATGTTGAATTTGAGTCTGAGGGTGCTCGGTTTGCTATATGCAATAGAGAGATTATGACTCAAGTAACAGGTGGCCATCCATCTTATCAGGACGAGAAAAATGGACAAGCATTTGAACTTGCTTTCCCTTGTGACTCTCCAGCAGATGTTCAAAAGACATTTGAAGAAATTGTTTCAAAAGGAGCTACACCTGTGAAAGCTCCAAGTGCCATGCCATGGGGCCAAACGACTGCCTTCTTTGCTGATCCCGATGGTAATATTCATGAAATCTTTTCTAACTGAGATTGGGGCCTGACCCCGATCACGGTAAAGCGTTAACGCACCGGGGGTCAGGCCCCCACTCGTTTAAAGTGTAAAAGCTTTTCATTCTGGTAGTAGTTTCATCATTGCCCCAAAGTATTGTTGGGCGATAGTGAAACAGATAAATGCACATAATTCACTAATTTCAGGTTCAGAAAATTGCTCTTTTAAAATATTGAAAGCATAGTCCGGTATATTCCCATTTGGATAAGATAAAAAGACTTCTGAAAATCCCACTGCAATAGAGGTTTTTTCATCAAACGTTTCAGCTTTAGGTTTACCTTTTGCTTTACAATATTCACATCCATTTTTCTGTGCAAGTGTTCTTCTCACTTGCTCTTTTAACTTTGCTGTTAAGAGACCCTCTTTTTCTAGCACACTCCCTAACCCTGCCCATGCTTCCATTAGATGTTTGTTATGCCCTATTAGTTTTTGAAATGGAGTTTCTCCTATTTTTGATTCAGAAATAATTGCCATAAATATCTCCTCCTTGTATATTAAGGATAAAGATTTCCAATTACATTTCACATTAAATACATAACATTTTACTAAATAATAATAGTAAAATTTAATCCAATAAGGAGATTTACTTTAAAAATGAAAATAGATGAAATTGATCGTAAAATAATTGATGAATTAAAAGAAAATAGCCGATTGTCGATGAGTGAGCTTGGTAGAAGAATTAATCTATCCTCCCCTTCTGTTACTGAAAGAGTTAGACAAATGGAGTCATTTGGTATCATAAAAAGATACACACTTGAAATTGACTATGAAAAGGTAGGTTATCCCATTGAATGCATTGTAGAGGCTACAGTGAAAAATGGTGACTATCAATCTTTTAAAAAGCTAATTGAGAAGCTTCCTAACGTAGAGTTCTGTTACCGTATCGCGGGCAATGCCTGTTATATGGTTAAACTTCAATTCGAAAATTTTTCAAAGGCTGAGGAATTTATCAATACAGTTGCACCTTATGCATCAACTGTGACACATTTTATTTTTTCAAAACTTGAAACTCAATTAAAACTAAAAAGCTAGAACTCAATGAATCAATGAGTTCTAGCTTTTTGTTTATAGTTCAATATCTAACACAGATGCAGACAATCATTTTAGTTTACAATCATTAAAAAGTGGTAATGTAGTAATAGCCCATCAGGAAAGGAGCTACATTATGCGTAAACCAATTGTACTTGTTCTCACTTCTATCTTGCTTACTTCCTGTTCCAATAGTGAGGAAAGCGCAACATCTAAGCAGGATAATAATATAGAAGAAGAAAGAGATATCCAAGAAATTCAAGATGAGGAAACAAATAATACAGTTCCTAATCCAGACGCAGAACAAATTATGAGCAATTATAAAGAGTCTTTTATGAAACTTGTTGAAAAAAGGGATAAAAAAGGTAGGTTATTAAACTTCTCTTCAATAGACGAGGTAATGGTCCACTTTCAGTCAACCATGTCTAAAGAATTAGCAGAGTGGTATGCGGAGACTTACTTTAGAGAAGAGAATGGTAAGATTATTTTAAAAGCAATGGATTCACCAACCTGGTTTGTTCAAGACAAAGAATATTCCCTTGTTAATGTAGATGAAAGGAATTATAGACTCATTCAAGAAAGAAACAATGAACTCCTAGGTTATGTAAATATGATTTTCAACCTATCTTTTACTGAGAAAAAGTGGATCGTCGATTCAATTGATATTGAACACCTTGATCATGAAAACGAGAAAAATCAAGAGGCTATAACAAAAGAGATTGCCGTATCAATAGTCAGACAACAACTCGATATAAGTACCGACTCATCAACAATTGTAGAGTTTGACCATCATGATCAAGAAGGTAATTACGTGATACATGTATATGATATCGTCACAACCGAAAAAGAAAGCCACACAGCAACCATCGGCTGGTACATCGTCAATAAACAAAACGGTCAAGTTGAAAATATGATGTAAATATGTCTTGTGGGGCCTGACCCCCAGTCCGTTAAAGTGTTAACGCAAAGAGGTGTCAGGCCCTTTTTGTATGTTTGTTTTTTCAGGAATATCAAGCTCTTTAAGTAATGTGGCTATACGTTCGAGGTGAATCTTATCCTCAATAACGACGAAACCAGGCTGAAAAAAGTTATTCCTTACTTTAAATGATAGTTTATAGGCGTTGTTAATTCTTGAATGGAGCCCATATAGCTCATGCCATTTAATAATTTGCTCTGTTTCAAAGTACTTTATTTGATTCGTAGAGTAGTATTTTCCATTTAAGATCAAGCCTTTTGGAAGGATAAATAGATTCCCCCTATGCCTGATTGCTGTAATAATAGCTATAAATAAATACACAACAGTAAATGCAGATGATTCAAACCAGTCTGTTGTTAAGACTAGCCATAATAAAACTACCAATAGGAAAAGGGCTACCCATGTCCCCCACTTTACATATTGATATGATTTTGTTCCTTTCGTCAAAGGTTCCATTTCCTTATACTCATTCGGCAAAAGGATGCTACTAAACTCATCCTCCGTTATGGGATACAGTGCATTCTTTGAAGTTTCCGCTGCTTTTCTTAAATTTAAACGATAGTGTAATAAGTAATAACTTCCCAGTAAAAATAAAATGATGAAGATGATATCCATTTACTTTAGTTCCTCCTTCCCGACCTCACTATTAACTACAATAACACTTTATTTTATTTAGTTCATGTATTTTTCTCCCAATAATAAAAAGGAATTTAATCTACATTTCTTGAACAATAGTACTATCAAGCGATTAAAGGGAGTGTCAAAATGTTTCCTATTTTAGAAACGGAGAGACTAGAACTAAGAGAGATAAAACAGGAAGATGCCGAAAATATCTTTGACTGCTTTTCTAATGAAGAAGTTACGCGGTATTATGGGCAAGAACCATTAACTACTAAAGAACAAGCGCACCAGTTCGTTGAATTTTTCGATAAGAACTACAAAGAGAATCGTGGAATTCGATGGGGAATACAAATAAAAGGAACAAGTACACTCATAGGAACCATCGGCTTTAACGCTTGGTCTTCAAAGCACAAACGAGCAGAAATTGGCTACGAACTGCATCCTGACCACTGGCGTAAAGGCTACGCTACTGAGGTGGTTTCAAAAGTAATCTCATACGGTTTTACTGAATTAGAATTGACTCGTATCGGTGCTATCGTTTTCATTGACAATAAAGCTTCAAATGAACTATTACTAAAGCTTGGCTTTGAAAAAGAAGGCATTCTCCGAAACTATATGTATCAAAATGGAATGCCACACGATACCAATGTATACTCTCTTCTAAAATAAATGGGGCCTGACCCCCGGTGCGTTAAAGCGTTAACACACTGAGGGTCAGGCCCCAATCATTACAATAGTTTTTTCAGGTCAAGGATGGTCTGTAAATGCATCCCTTCATGGAAGATTGTACGGGTTAACACTTGTTCTATCGTGTGCATTCCCATTTCCGTTGGAGCGAATTCTTCTTCGAGTTTTTCACCATATAATTGTTTTATTTGAGTAGGCTGACCTTTCAACAACTCTAGTAATTCTTCGAATGAAGGTGTTTCGTCTGTAAAATTATCTGGAGATGTTCCATATCCAAACCAGCCATTAAACAGTTCCGGAACAGGAGCTTTTTCTTTTGTCACTGCTTGAATCCATAAAAATTGATCAAGATAAATGTGACCAAGGTTCCATCTTACATTGTTTTTGAAGCCGTTAGGGATTATCTCTGCTTGTTCGGCAGTTACAGTTCCTGCTACCCCTACTACATAGCTCCGGTAAGTTTCTAATTGGTTGAATAAAATCTCGTGTCTTTTGTTCATTACAACTTCCCCTTTAAATTAATACCATTTAATTCGGGAAGGAACTCGATTTTTCCTTTATTTTTCCTTGTCCAATTTTTCAAGATAGTACGTAACAAGGTCAGGAAATTCCTTTAGCTCTAGCTTTCCTTTATCACTAATTTGATATATCCCTCTTTTTATTCGGTCAAACCACCCATAATAATTTTTCGTTAAAATAGACGAGGTCTTATCTCCAGTTCCCATTTTGACCAAATCTTTTGGGGCTAATTGGCCAAAGTGGTCAAGATAACTTGCGATTTGAATGCAGTTTTCTTTATATGCTGTCATGATTTTTGTTTTTGTACTGCCACCTATATTATAATCAGCACTTCTCCCACTGATTTCTTTAACGATTGATTCTCTTTTTTTCCTATTCTGCCTCATGCTCTTTGGACGGTCAAATGGAGTTGGATGTATAATAATCTCTGTCTTCTTACGATTTCCAGTAAAAGATACGACGATTAAGCCCAATTCCAATCTTCGGATTAAATGACACAAATCTGTCCAACGCTTACTTGGAATTCGGTACTTCGGCTTTGGAATCGCGATATACACTTGGTCCGTTAACTTCTGACGTTTCGCAGCCTGTACAAGTAGATCAACACTAAGGGTTAGCTTCAACTCGATAACGACCAAGTCCTCCCCTTTTTCAGCAACGATATCACAATCCTTCACCTCACCATACACATCATACCCTTCCTTCGAAAAGTACTGCTGTACCGGCTTATATAAATCTACCTCTTTTAACTTCCTCTTCTCCTGCATACGTACACCATCCATTAACAAAACTCTACCTATTATTCTATCACAAAAACATGGGGCCTGACCCCCACCATAGTAACGCATTAACGCACCGGGGGCCTGACCCCCGTCACTTTAAAGCTTTAACGCGCCGGGGGTCTGGCCCCAAAAGACACAAAATACAAAATTATGTTTAGCTTTCGGTAATTCGGGTATCTATTATAGTAAGGAGAGTGATAGGATCATGACAGAGAAGAAAAAACAAATTGATGAGATGATTAATGAGGGATTGGGCTCTGGTCAGATCGATGATTACCTTGATAAGAAAAAACTAGAGTCACCATTAGCGAAAAAGAACCGTGAAAAAGAAAATAATAATAAGTCTAAAATGGATATTAAAAATGGAAACATGGTAAATGATATGGAAGATGCAAGGGAATTAGCGGCTTCCATCAAACTTATTAAATCCACTGATGTTAAATAGAAGTATTTAAAAAGGCCTCGCAGCTAACACTTTACGATGTTAGTTGCGTGGCCTTTATCATTGCACGACCAATTGAATGATATTCAATTGCGTATTGTTCGATATCTTCAAGACGATAACAATTACGACCATCAAAAATAATGGGAGTAGCCATTAACTTTTCAAACTCTTCAAGAGGGAACTCCTTAATTTCATCCCACTCGGTCACAATCAATGCCATATCTGCTTGATACAAAGCCTCTCTTAAACTATCTGCATAATTCACTTCATTCATCAATATTTTTCTAGCATTATCCATCGCAACAGGATCATAAACTGTAATCCGTCCCCCCTCTTCAAGAAGGCGTTCCACCAAAACAATTGATGCCGCCTCACGCACATCATCCGTGTTTGGTTTAAAAGCTAAACCAAGTATTGCCACCCTCATCCCTTTTAAACTTCCAAATCGGAGTAATGCTTTTTCAACAAGCTTTAACTGTTGGTGGTTGTTGATTCGAATGACAGACTCTAATAGATCAAATGTATGCTTTACATTTCCTGCAATTTGGACCAGCGCCTTTGTGTCCTTTGGAAAACAAGATCCACCGTAGCCTATTCCCGCTTTTAAAAATTGTGAGCCTATCCTAGAGTCCTGCCCCATTCCATAAGCTACATCCTCGATATTTGCCCCAACTTTTTCACAAATGGTTGAAATCTCATTAATAAAACTAATTTTTGTGGCGAGAAAAGCATTCGATGCATATTTAATCATTTCCGCACTTCTCACATCAGTATGAATGATTGGTATGTTAAAAGGTTCATTGATTTCTGCGATGATTGCAGCAGCTCTCTTACTTGATGAACCGATTACTATTCTATCTCCGTGAAATGTATCATAGATTGCATGACCTTCCCTTAAAAATTCAGGGTTTGACACGACATCCACCTTCAATGGACTCAGTGCATTTTCCTCAATACTTTGTTTAATTTTATCATTCGTTCCAACTGGTACCGTACTTTTTACAACTACAACGATTTCACCCGAGACATGTTCACTTATTTCCCGGGCAGCTTGAAAAATGCAATCCAAATTGGCGGATCCGTCTCTATTTTGTGGAGTTCCAACTGCAAGGTAAATTACTTCCACCTTAAAAAATGCCTCACGGTGATTCGTTGTAAACTCCAAACGTTTTTCAGCCATATTTCTATGAATCAATTTTTCTAAACCTGGTTCATAAATCGGTGATTTTCCATCTAGTAATGTTGCAATTTTATCAACATTATTATCAATACATGTAACCTGATGCCCTATCTCGGCTAAACACACTCCGGTTACTAAGCCCACGTAGCCTGTTCCAACGATCGCAATTTTTCTCATATGCTCTCTCACCTCCACTCACAGATTAATAACTCTGCTCTTCGTTACCTCGTGTTTTGGGTTGATAACTTCCTCATAGTGAAATAACAAATTTGTGAAAATTGAATCCCATGACTGTGTTTTAGCATACTTTCTTGCGTTTAGTCCCATCTCTTTCATTCGAGTGGGGTCCATAATTAGCTTACTAATAGCAATGGAGAATTCCTCAACATTGCCTGGCTCACATAATAAACCGGTCTTGTTATGTTGAATAATTTCTTGAACACCACCTGCCCTTGCCCCAACAACTGCCGTTCCACTTGCATGTGCTTCTAACACCACATTTCCAAACGTTTCTGTGCTTGATGGGAACACAAATAAATCTGAGACTGAATAAACTTCAGCCAACTCATCTCCCTTTAAATAGCCCGTGAAAGTCATATTAGGTGGTTTTGATTTTTGTAACTCTTCATACAATGGGCCGTCTCCAGCTATGAGCCAATGGATTTTATTTTGTGCCACTAACGGTAAATGCTCTGCAGCATTCATTAATACATCTATGTCTTTTTCGGGTGCTAATCGACCAACGTAACTAACGATGTAGGGAGCTTTTATCTCATACTTTTCTCGAACACCAAGACATGAGTAGGAAGGATTAAACTTTTCACAATCAACACCCCTACTCCAAATATGTACGGTTGAAAAACCATTCAGCTCAACATCAGCCTTCGTTTCAAATGAAGGCACAAATGTTTTTTGAAAAGAACGATGAAACCAATTCATATACCTCCAAAGCCATTTAGAAAGAAATTGTAAATCATAGTATTTTAAGTAACGATCAAAATGAGTATGGTAGGAGCCTACAATCGGAATGTTTAGCTTTTTCCCTAAAAACAATCCAGTTAATCCCATATTAAATGGTGTGGCAATGTGAATAAGATCGGGTTGAAATTGCTCTAATTCTTTTTTTATATGAAAAACATTTGGGAGGGCCAATCTACATTCTGGGTATAGGAAAAAAGGAAGACTACTAAACCTGAAGATTTGATTTGAATAGAGATCCTCTTCTTCAGCTTCTGGAACGAACAAGCGGTACTCAATTTTATTTTGATCCAGGTAGTCAACAAACCGCTGAAAGGTACGGGCTACACCATTCACTTGAGGAGTAAAAGTATCAGTAAAAATAGCAATTTTCATCAAATTCCCTCCTATGATTTTTTAGCAATTTTTATAAAAGAAAGACTACTAAAATACCAAATACGGTTCCTATTATTGAGCCTACCAATACATCTGAGGGATAATGTAGTCCTAAGAACACACGGGAAGCCCCCACAAGTAAGGCAAGTGGACATAGAAAGATTGCTAAGATTGGGAAATGAATGACATAAGGAGTAATTAGTGAAAAAATGGCTGTCGTATGTCCTGATGGAAAAGAGTGATCTTTTAAAGGGTTATCCACCACTTTAGCATGTGAAACAGATAGATAAGGACGAGACCTCGGATATAGTTTCTTAATGATACTCACTAACATATGGCTTGTGGCAAGAGCGATGGCACTTTCAATTGCCCACATTTTCAAAGGCATAAATGAAATGAGAATAATGGCTATCGTGATAATAATCGTAAATCTAGCACCACCTAGATGAGTGATTTGGCGAAAAAATAAATTAAGATGTTGACGATCAAAACGACTGTTTAATGTAAGAAACAAACCACATTCCCATTGATGCAAATGATTGACCCATTTCGTTATCATTCTAGTAACTCCTTATCGTTTAGTTACCTTTATTGTAACGAGCATTTGTGATGTGAGTATGAAGCTTATGTAAAAGTTCTTTTGAGAAGAGTAAAGGAGTTTAAGTGAAAATTAACAATAAACATTTAGTGCGCGTAACTGCATTGTTTTACACGTTTGAAAATTTAAATTAGCTTAACGTAGAATTCATATTCACCCATTATGATAGAGGTAGACACTTGGATAAGGAGGTTTGGATATGAGTAATTTATATAGAAACTTAGTTGAAATGCCTATTGTTACTAAAGTATGGTCGAAGTACCCAAAAATATGGAAACATCTCGTAAATGTAGGCCTCTTCATAAAATATAAAACGATCCATTTTGAAAAGTTACCTTCTTCTATTAAGCTACCTTCATCCTTTGATTTGCATATCAACCCTGAAGAAAACCGAGGAAGAGCGCTTCTCATTCGTAATGGACTGATTCAGGAGGGCTTGGCCAGGTTTTGGGTAAGTTCTGTCCATTCTTTTTCTCCCACCATCGTTCTTGATGTTGGCGTCAATTACGGCGAATATCTGTTTACAGTGAAATATCCAAAATCAACAAAAATATATGGAATTGAAGCGAATGAACAACTGTTAAACTATATAGACAAGTCATTAGAGAATCATCCAAATAAGTCACAATTTAACATCATACACGCATTTGCTACCAACCGTGAACAACAAACACACCCCTTTTACATTGATAAAAACTGGTCCGGCACATCATCAGGTAATGCATTTAATTTTGAAAAAGTTGAAAAAAAGGTGGTTCCAACCATCACTGTGGACTCCCTCTTAAAAGAAGCAAATCTGAAGAAAGAACGAATTCTCTTTAAAATTGACGTAGAAGGCTATGAAGCATTAGTTCTTGAGGGAATGGAGCATACCATAAAAAATAGCAAACATCTCCTTGGTATCATCGAATTTGATAGCATCTACCTTCAAAAAGCAGGAACGAATTTACACCTATTCTTAAACAAGCTTGATACAAACTTTTATGTCTATCTGTTTAATAAAGATGGACAATTACTTAAAATCGATTACCTATCACTAGAAACACTACAAAAAGCACTAAAATCCAAACACATCCACACAGACCTCATCCTCTCAACAACAGAACTATAAAATTGGGGGCCTGACCCCCGGCGCTTTAAAGCATTAGCGCACCGGGGGTCAGGCCCCAAAAGACATAATTATTCTTTTGTAAATTCTATCGTACTTCGCACTGTATCAATCGGACGCACGAGCTTTTCAATTTGCTCACGTTTCGGCTCTAGGAATGGAGGTAGCGAAAGCTTTTCTCCAAGCGTTTCATATGGCTCATCCCCCATGAACCCTGGCCCATCTGTTGCAAATTCAAATAGTATTTGCGGAGCTACTCGCGCGTACAATGACCCGAAGAAATAACGGTCTACGAAACCTGATGTTTGAAAACCAAAGCTACGCAAGCGTTGATCCCACTCGTCTATCACAGAACGATCTTCTACTCGGAATGCTGCATGGTGAACGGTACCAAAGCCTTGGTAGCTTTGAGGAAGTGTTGAGTTTTCCTCCACAACAACCTGTGCGCCATTTCCACCTTCGCCTACCTCAAACAAATGAAAGTCACCTTCTTGACCAATCTCCTTAAACTGCAACACCTTTTCCATCATTTCTTTAAAATAGTCAAAGTTTGCAATTCGAATAAATAGTGGCCCAAGTCCAGTAATCGCATATTCTAGAGGGATCGGCCCCTTTTCCCACGGTGTTCCAGATTCAACTCCGTTATCATTTTCATCCGAAATCAATTGATATTGCTGGTCATCAAAATCAACAAATGTGATCGTCTTTTTACCAAACTGCTCTTCCACACCAGTATGTTTAACCTCAAGACGGTCAAAACGCTTTTCCCAGTAATAGATTGCTGCATCACTCGGTACACGGAAAGAAGTCTTTGAAATCTCATTCGTTCCATGTGACCCTTTTTGAATCCCAGGAAAATCAAAGAAAGTCATATCAGTACCAGGGTTTCCTTTATCATCTGCAAAAAATAAATGATAGGTTTGAATGTCGTCTTGATTCACTGTTTTTTTAACTAACCTCATACCTAATACATAGGTGAAAAATTCATAGTTCTTCTCAGCACTACTTGTTATCGCAGTTACATGGTGTATTCCTTTTAATCCGTTCATAGAAATTCCTCCAGTTAGATTTATTTTACATCTATTCATGCCCAGTTTATTGGGTTGATAATTACCTTTATTTAAAATATCTTTAATTCGAGATAAATATATCACGAAATACAAAACACTGTCAAACTAAAAAGACAGGATTACCTGTCTCGTTCGTTCAGCCCTACCAATCTAATTACATTGCTTGTGGCACTTTTTAACAAACTTCCCGTTTTTGAAAAAATCTCCTCTAACGAATTCGGTGCATCAATAATACTAAAAACAGCAGTAATTCCCTGTTCATATAATTGATCGGTCCCTTCGCCTAAGCTACCAGATATGCAAATTGCTGGCACATTGTACTTCTTAGCAACCCGGGCCACACCTACAGGCACCTTTCCATAAATCGTTTGTTCATCTGTCCTACCTTCTCCTGTCAAGACAAGGTCCGCATCCTTTATATACTCTTCGAATCCTAATGTATTCATAATAATTTCAATGCCAGATGAGACTTTAGCATTTAAAAAAGCTATTAAGCCGCCACCTAGTCCACCTGCAGCACCGCTTCCAGGAATGTGTAAAATATCCTTACCTACGCTTTCGTGAACCTTTTCTGCAAAATTTCTTAGTGCATCGTCAAGTTCCTTTGCATCCTTTGAAGAAGCACCTTTCTGAGGCCCAAAGATAGTGGAAGCTCCAGTTGGCCCACAGAGTGGATTTGTTACATCTGAGGCAATGATGAACTCTAAATTTTTCACCCTTGGATCTAATTCATCTACATCTACCACATCTAATTCCGCAAGGGTAATCCCACCTAATGGTAGACTCTCACCATTTTTATTATAAAATCTAACCCCGAGTGCAGCGGCCATTCCCATGCCACCATCATTCGTTGCACTCCCACCTAGACCTATAATAATTCGAGTGCAGCCCTTGTCTAAAGCACATTTGATTAATTGACCAGTTCCATATGTATTGGTGCGCCTAGGATTACGCTCTTTTTTCGAAATCAAGGTTAGCCCGGATGCCTGTGCCATTTCAATTACAGCAGTCTTAGAGCCACCACCTAATATCCCCCATTTTGCCTGAACTGGCTGACCCAACGGCCCCTTCACAACCTCTTCGAAGAAGGTTCCATTTGTGCCATTAATTAAACATTCAAGTGTTCCTTCTCCACCATCAGCCATAGGCATCTCTGTCACATTTGCATGTGGGATTGCTTGAAGAACACCCTCCTTCATAAACTGGCAAACCTCTATTGCTGACAGACTTCCTTTAAACGAATCTGGAGCTATAACTATTTTCATTATTACTTCACCTTCCTGCTACTGAGAACCGGCTATATTATTTTTTGGAACATACAAAATGGTAATTTCCCCATAAGCATCCTAACTGACTATTTCCTATGTCCATCATATCAATTTCGAATTAGCTTTGTAGAAATTGAATTAAAATTTATCCCTCTAAGTATGCCAAGATTCAATATTGGATAAATTAATAGTACGTACGTTTAAAAGGAGGAATATTCTTATGGAAATGGAATCTACATCAGAATACGTCGAAAGACTACGTGAAAATAAACAAAAAGACGATGCAAACAGAAGGCGCCAAGGAAATGGTAACCCTAGCAAACGCCTTCCACAAAAAAATAAAAAATAATTAAACCGAGGCCGCTAAAATTAGCGGTCTTTTTAAATATCCCCTCACTTTATCACATTAACGCGCCGGGGGTCAGGCCCCACCCGACACATTCTTGGTATATACTAGTAATATATTTCTTGGGGAGTGAAGTAGTATGATACATAAGATTAATCTTGAATCTAGGAATTTACATGGAACGTTTAATAATGAGTATCAACCGATACTAACGGTTGATTCTGGCGATACGATCCAAGCAACCACACCTGATATCCAGTGGGGTTACTCACCTTCTAAGACGGTGGAAAGAGAAATCTATCGTTCAGGGGTGAACGAAGAAAAACCTGGCCACCCAATGGTTGGACCTGTTTTTGTAAAAGGTGCTAAACCTGGTATGGTCCTAGAAGTTCGCTTAAATGAAATCGTTCCAGGGTGGTATGGTCGTAACTGGGCAGGCGGAATTAAAAATTGGCAAAACGAAAAGTTAGGAATCACCAATGAAGAAAAGCTAGAAGTGGATTGGGAGCTTGATACAACAACCATGTCTGGTAGCTGCCGAATCGGAGACACAAAATTTCATGTAGGACTCTCTCCATTTATGGGCTTATTAGGTGTAGCACCAGCAGAGTCAGGAACTCTTCCAACTCCACCACCACGTTATTGTGGAGGGAATATCGACTGCAAGGAATTAGTACGAGGAAGTAGCCTATTTTTACCTATTTCAGTTGAAGGTGCTTTATTTTCCTTCGGGGATGGGCATGCCTTACAAGGAGATGGCGAAAGTTCAGGTACTGCCATTGAGTGTGCAATGGATTTTGTTGATCTTACTTTAATCGTCCATGAGGATATGAAACTTGAAATGCCTAGAGCCAATACCCCGTCTGGCTGGGTTACTTTTGGGTTTAACGAGGATTTAAATGAAGCAACAGCAGTTGCTCTAGATGAAATGGTAAAACTTATGAGTGAGTTTTATGGTATTACAAAAGTAGAAGCTACTGCTCTATCTAGTGTTGCTGTGGATTTAAGAGTCACTCAAGTCGTTAATGGAGTTAAAGGTGTACATGCTATTTTACCTCACGGTGTGATTCGAAAATAAAATATGTCTTATGGGGCCTGACCCCCAGTACGTTAAAGTGATAAAGTACTAGTACTGGGAGGCCAGGTCCACTTCTTTATTTAACTGCAAATGTGCTTGGCATTACAACTGCAATTACTTCTCCTTTTGCACAAAGAGTGTCCCCAGCAAACACTTCTGTTTCAACTCTCCACTTTTTCGGGTGAATTTCATGAATCGTTCCCACTGCTTTTAAGGGTATACCTTCTGGAGTTGGTTTTAGAAAGTCGACGTGCAGTGAACCTGTGACAAAGCGTGGTGGTTCTGCCCCATCACCGACTTCATGTCCATTTTTCCTATGTAAGGCAAGTGCTGCTGAACCTGTACCGTGGCAATCAATCAAGGAAGCAAGCAGTCCCCCGTAAACAAATCCTGGAATGGCCATATGTTCCGGTTTTGGTTTGTAAACGGTTACTGTTCTCTCATCAAGCCACCCTGTACGAAACTTGTGACCATCTTCATTCATTCGTCCACAGCCGTAACACCATGCAAATTCCTCAGGATAATCATCCTGTATTGCTTTAACAACTTCTAATTCTCCCAAAACATCCCCTCCTTTTTTTCAGAATATTATAACACATTTTCACCCTCGAAATGCATTTAATGACCTATGGTGATCACACTTTCCTACTTTAAAGGGTTGGGGGTCAGTCCCCCACTCCTTTAAAGCAACGGGGGACTGACCCCCAACGCACTAATGCTTTACTATTTCAAAGCGTACAACATTCAACTGTGTAAAATTTTGTAAGTTCATTTTCATTGACATTTTTATGACCATATAATAATGTTTATTAGTTCTTAATTGAATTATTGTTACAATTTATATAGAAAGAGAGGCTGCCAAGATGACAGCAGATCAACGAAAAAAGATGATCATTCTTATGATCAATATGTTTATAGCGATTGGTAGTTTCGGGATCATTATTCCAATTTTACCTGCATACTTAGTTTCTATTAACCAAGGTGGAACAGCGGCGGGCTTAATGATTGCCATTTTTGCTGGAGCACAGTTTATCTTTTCACCTATAGCTGGTAAATGGGCCGATCAGTATGGCCGTCGAAAAATGATCATTTACGGATTAGCCGGGTTAACCCTTTCCATGTTCGTATTCTACGCGGTTGATTCTATTTGGTTGTTGTATGCTTCTCGCGTAATCGGTGGAATAGGAGCGGCGTTACTCATCCCTGCAATTTTTGCATATGTAGCAGATATCACTACTCTTGAACAACGTGCCAAAGGTAATAGCTGGGTTTCCGCTTCCATGTCACTAGGGATAGTAGTAGGACCAGGTATCGGTGGCTTTTTAGCAGATTTCGGATTAAAATTTCCTTTCCTAATCTCTGCGATTGTTTCACTTGTATCAGTGGTATTCTCTATGTTGGTTTTAAAAGAAACAGAAAGAACACAAAATGCTCAAGCCTTTGCTATGCCACATGCAGATGAACCAATGTTTAAAAAACTAATTCAATCAGTAAAAATGCCATTTTTTATTCCTCTCATTATCACCTTGGTTATGAGTTTCGGGCTAATGGCATATGAATCTGTCCTAGGATTATTTGTAGACAATCAATTTGGAGCAACTCCACAAGATATTGCCTTCATGGTTACATCGACTGGTATCGTAAGTGTAATCGTCCAACTATTTGTCGTTGACCGCATCGTTCGTTCTTTTGGAGAAGTAAAGGTACTTAATATGTTTATTGCAGTTGCTGCTTTTGGTTTCTTCCTATCTTTATTTGCTAATAGCTACGGAATGTTCTTTGTAATTTCTCTAATTATCTTCCTAGCAACATCCATTCTTCGCCCAGTGTTGAACACCCTTATTTCGAAATTAGCAGGTGATCAACAAGGCTTTGCAATGGGAATGAACAATGCATATATGAGTATCGGAAACGTGTTAGGACCAACCCTTGCTGGGATGCTCTATGATATAAAAATTACGTATCCTTTTGTCTTAGGCTTGGTGCTTCTGGCAATTACATTCTCAATCACCCTTCTATGGCAAAAACAAACCTATAAAAACAACACACATCTTAAACCTGAAAAAATATAATAAATGACAAAAATGGGGCCTGACCCCCGGTGCGTTACCACTTTAAAGCACCGGGGGTCAGGCCCCCGCTACGTTAATGCTTTAAACCGCCGGGGGTCAGGCCCCTAATGACACATAATAACACTTGTTATCCTTCCAACAGTAAGTCTTCCGGGTCTTCGAGTAGTTGTTTGATTCGAACGAGGAACTGGACTGCGTCTTTTCCATCGACGATGCGGTGGTCGTAGGATAGTGCGATATACATCATTGGTCTAACCTCGACTGTGTCGTTATCATCCACAACAATCGGACGTTTTTGAATTGAGTGCATCCCTAGTATTCCAACCTGTGGCGTATTTAAAATCGGTGTTGAGAAGAGTGATCCAAATATGCCACCATTTGTGATTGTAAAGGTTCCCCCTTGAAGGTCCTGTAATCCTAACTTATTTGTTTTTGCTTTTTCCGAAAGATTCCCAATCTCCTTTTCAATCCCCGCAAAACTTAATTTATCTGCATCTCTAACAACTGGAACAACTAATCCCTCTTCCGCTGACACAGCTATTCCAATATCATAAAACTTCTTAAGAAGAATCTCATCTCCTTGAATTTCTGCATTCAATAATGGAAACTCCTTAAGAGCTCCAATAACTGCTTTTGTGAAAAATGACATGAACCCAAGTTTTACACCGTGCTTGTTATAGAAGGAATCCTTCCGTCTGCTACGTAAATCCATGACTGCTGTCATATCAACTTCATTAAATGTCGTTAACATTGCCGCTCTCTGCTGCGCCTCAACTAACCTTTTAGCAATGGTTTGTCGTCTTCTAGACATTTTAATTCTCTCGATGTTATCGTCTTTTTCATCAACATGAGATTTCGTTCCTTTTTCCGCAGACTTTCCATTCCCCGACGTCGTCTTCTCCTTCATACCGCTTCCCTTTTCTTCAGTCTGCTGATGAGCATCCACATCCTCAACTCTTAGGCGCCCTAAAGGATCTCGCCCGGAAACTTCATTTAAATCAATTCCTAATTCTCTTGCTCTTTTTCTAGCTGCAGGTGATGCAACTGGTTGATTTCGTTTTGTATCCTCTTGTGCTGCTGACTTTTCTTCCGATTGTGATTCTTCTACAGATTCTACTTTTTCAGCATCATCTGCTTCTTCAGTAACCTCGCCAGACCCACCTTCTGCTAACCTAGCAATCACTTGACCTACTTCCACCGTATCTCCCGTTTGGAAAAGTAGTTCCTTTATAACCCCGCTATGCTCACTAGTTACCTCTATATTTACTTTATCTGTCTCAAGTTCAAGAATGGCTTCCCCTTTCTCAATGGAGTCACCTTCTTTTTTTAACCATTCACCGATCGTTCCTTCTGTCAGAGATTCAGCTAATTCCGGTACTTTAATTTCAATCATCTATTTTCCCCACCTTTATGAACAGTTAATGCTTTTTCAACAATCCACGCTTGCTCCTGTTTATGAACCTGTGGATCGCCCGTTGCTGGACTTGATCGATCCGGTCGACCAATATAATCTATCGTTAAATCCTCAGGCAATACTTCAGATAAAATTGACTGAACAAACAACCATGAACCCATATTCTTCGGCTCTTCTTGAACCCATACAACTTCGTCTAAATTAGGAAATCTCTTAATCAATTTTTCTAGCTCAACCCTTGGAAACGGATAAAGCTGCTCAATTCGTGCAATATGCACAGATTCCAATTCTACAGAAGACATTTCATCAACTTTTGTAGCAAGATCTACCGCAACTTTTCCGCTGCACAGTACTAGTCGCTTCACTTTTTCAGGAGTAGAACCAGTTCCCTCCTGCTCCAATAGTGACTTGAACCCGCCACTACTAAACTCTGAACCAACTGATCCTGACTTCGGATGACGCAGAAGACTCTTTGGCGTCATAATAATTAGTGGTCTTGCTTCCTCCATTCTGGAAGTCATTGCCTGCCTTCGTAATATGTGAAAATATTGAGCTGCACTCGTTACGTTTGCAACTGTCCAATTGTTTTCAGCTGCTGCTTGTAAAAATCGCTCCATCCTTGCACTCGAATGCTCAGGGCCTTGCCCCTCATACCCGTGTGGTAAAAGCATGACAAGACTTGATTTCTGCCCCCACTTTGCTCTACCTGAAGAAATGAACTGGTCAATGATAACTTGAGCCACATTGACAAAGTCTCCAAATTGAGCCTCCCACATGACAAGGGCATCGGGCGCTTGCACACTGTACCCATATTCATAACCGAGTACTGCAACCTCTGATAACGGACTATTGTGGATGGCAAAAGATGCATTCGCCTCGGGAAGATGGTGTAGAGGGATATACTTTTCATTCGTATCCTGGTCGTTTAACACAAGATGACGATGCGCAAAAGTACCTCGTTCACTGTCTTGACCCGTTAATCGTATTGGCACACCATCCGATAGGATTGAGCCAAAGGAAAGTGTTTCCGCTAACGCCCAATCAACCTTACTTCCCTCATCAAACGCATTTTCTCTCTTTTTTAAAATCTTCTCTAACTTTGGATATACATTTAAAGTTTCTGGCCATTTTAAAAGATTGGTATTCATTGATTTTAGTAGTCTTTCAGAAACTGTCGTATCGACCTTAGGTATACCTTCAGCAACAGCTTTAGGTACAGCTGACTTTTTAAAATCGGTTTCATCTTTTACTTTTAAATCATCAAAAATCTTTTGTAGCTGCTTCATGTGAGCTTCTTCTTTCTCCTTAGCCACATTCTCAGATATTACATTTTCAGAAATTAACTGACTTGCATATTTTTTAGCGATCCTAGGGTGCTTATTGATGATTTCATATAATTTCGGTTGTGTTACATTAGGGTCATCCATTTCATTGTGTCCATAGCGACGATAGCCAATTAAATCGATTAAGATATCCTTTTTAAATTTCTTTCGATATCTGTTTGCAAAAATCATGACAGCGAGACAACTCTCAGGGTCATCTGCATTCACATGGATAATCGGAATCTCAAATCCTTTTGCTAAATCGCTTGCATACTTTGTGGAACGCGAGTCGGTATAATTCGTCGTAAACCCAAGTAAGTTATTGGCAATAATATGAATCGTTCCGCCTGTTTCATACCCCTTTAATCTACTTAAATTAAGAGTCTCAGCAACGACCCCTTCGCCAGGAAATGCAGCATCTCCGTGGATTAACACACTAAAAGAAGCTTCCTTATTATGGTCAGGAAATCCAGTTGTTTTTCTGTTATCCTGAGATGCACGAGTCACACCTTGAACGACTGGATTCACAAATTCCAAATGACTCGGATTATTTGCCAGACTTACGTGAATGGTATTATTTTTTTCACCCTTGACCTTTCGATTAGCCCCCAAGTGGTACTTTACATCTCCAGACCATCCATAGTTAATCCCACGTGAACCCTCAGATGGGATTAACTCTTTATTAGGAGAGTGATGGAATTCAGAAAAGATAAGCTCATATGGCTTTTCTAGAACATGAGCCAATACATTTAACCGACCTCGATGCGCCATACCAATCATGATATTTTCCGTACCATCCTCAATTCCCGCTTGAATCAATTTATCTAACATTGGTACTAACATATCAATTCCTTCAATAGAAAATCGCTTCTGCCCGACAAACGTTTTGTGTAAAAACTTTTCAAAATTATCCACCTGAAATAATCGCTCTAACAGTGCGATTTTTTCGGAATTGGAAATCGCAGTCGACAATCGATTTTGCTCAACGTACTGATCTAACCATTTCTTTTCTTCTTCAGCATGAATATGGCCAAATTCATAAGCAATCGACTTTGTATAAACATTTTTCAAATGTAGATAGGCTTCCCATGAATTTTTTAAAAAGTAAGGTTTATCCTCCCACACATATTCTGCTGGAATTTGAACTAAGTCTTCTTTTGTTAAGTTAAAATGAGCTGGATCAAGCAATTTGTAGCTGTCCCCAGATTTATTTTCAACCGGATAAATGCTCGCTGCCAAATGTCCACTTACCCGTATTGATTGAAAAAGCTTCATTGTTGAGATGATTTTTTGAATATCATCTACGTTGGTAGCAGTAGGCTGTTCGCTTGGTTCCCGAAACGGAGGAGCACCTAGTTCCTCAAATAATTTTTTCATGGATTCATCAACTGACTCAGGATCTTCTTGATATTGTTCATATACATCATATAAATAGCCCATATTCGGACCATAAAACTCATCCCATTTACTATTCTTGTTAAAACGATTCATCGTTTCATGCCTCCAATTTTTCTAAAGGTCAACTACTGACCTAAACTAAAAGGATTGGTATATAATTATTACATTCAACTTACATCCTGAATGTGAGTTACAGGATGATACCTTGTAATTTCTATACCCTCATTTGTAACCTTTAAATCTTAGGTTACTTTTATCGTATAAAAGATGAATAGTTAAAACATTGACGCAAATCAAGTTTTCCAAAATAATATATAATATGAAAATATCGGGTGTCCCTTATTGGACATGGGAGGAATAGGAAATGTCCTATCACCATCAATTAAACTGCATACGTCTTGTTCCGATCTTTCAAGGGATGAGCATTGAAGAAATAGAAGTACTCGAAAAAGTTTGCCATATACGAAAGTTTAACAAAGGGGAATTTGTGTTTAGAGAAGGTGATTCCTCTGAAACTCTGTATATTGTGGGTCAGGGATTGGTGAAGATTACCAAAATTTCTGAGGATGGAAAAGAACAAATCGTCCGATTGCTTTTCCCGGGAGATTTTTTCGGTCAATCTGCTTTATTAAAAACAGAAAATCATTATGCAAACGCAATAACATTGGATCAATCAGAGCTATGCACCATCCACAAACAGGATTTTCTAATGGCAATCAGGCGAAATCCAGATATTTCGTTTCGCTATATCCTTGCCTTGAATGAACGGTTACATCAGGCCGACGAATGGGTAAGCCTCTTGAGCCTGCTGGATGTTGAACAACGCTTAGCAAGTGTGCTACTGCTATTTAGCGAAAAAATGAACATCACGGGTGGAACATTCACTCTTCCAATTTCTAAGAAAGTACTTGCAACACTCATTGGCACTACCCCAGAAACCATTAGCCGTAAACTGGTTGCCTTCGTAAACGAAAACATCATCACCATGAATGGGCAACGAGAAATCCAAATACTAAACTACGAAGCTCTCAAACGAAAAACAAAATAAAAGACCTGTCCCGACGCGTTACCACTTTAAAGCAGCGGGGGTCAGACCCCCACTACGTTAACGCTTTAAACCGCCGGGGGTCAGGCCCCTATACAGAAAGTCCCTAAACAGATAGTTTGCTAGAGACTAAGGAGTCAATGGCCTCTAGGAATCTGTTTACTTCTTCCTCGCTATTGTATGGTGCTAACCCCACACGTATCCAGCCACCCATTTGATTTATTCCTAATTTTTCAGCTAGAGTCGTAGCATAGAAGTGTCCATCTGCCGTGAAGATAGAATGTTCCTCTGCCAACCATTTGCACACATCTGTTGCATGAAACCCATTAATTGTGAAAGCAATCGTTGGTGTTTTGCGAGTTTCTTTATCAGCCTGATATAGGGTCACTGTAGGATGCTTACTTAGTCCATCTCTAAGCTTTGTTGCCAGCTTATCCTCATGCTCCCCAATCGCATCAAAGCCGCTTACAATCCTTTCGCGTACTGTCGAACCATTGCCAAAACTAGCAATAAATTCAACAACAGCTGGAATGGCTGCTAACGCCTCATGGTTTTGTGTACCTGTCTCAAGCTTGTCGGGTATGTACGTAGGTGCTGGGTTTAATTTGTAAACTTGTAGCTTTTCAAACAAATCCTTTTTTACTACCGCTATACCTACATGTGGTCCGAAAAACTTGTATGCTGAACAAAGCAATATATCGGCTCCAAGTTCATCACGATTAATAGCAATATGAGGAACTGCATGAACTGCATCAATCACAACGATTGCACCAACCTCTTCAGCTCTTTCTTTAATTTTTCTCATATCCGTTATTGTCCCCACTGCGTTTGAAGCCAAGGTAACGGCTACTAGCTTTGTGTTAGAGGTAATAATTGTACCTAAGTCTGATAGATCTAAAGTTAATTTCCCTTCATCTACAGGGATAAACCTCACATCTACTCCTTTATCATTTGCAGCACTCACCCAGCTATCAACATTACAGCGGTGATCCATTTCCGTTACTACGATATTATCTTCGCTCCCCCATGTCTTACTAAGTGAACGAGCAATTGAAAAAGCAAGACTCGTAGAGTTTTGTCCAAATGCAACCTCATCAGAACTTGCACCCAATAGGTCAGCAACAGCTTGACGTGCATTTGAAAGGTGTTCTTCTGTTTCAACACTAGATGGAAATTGTCCGTGCAGATTCCCTCCTCCTCTAGCCATATAACTACTTATTGCATCAATTACAGTTTGCAGTACCTGTGAACCACCAGGTCCATCAAAGTAAACAACTTGTTTTCCCTTATAAGTTCGCTTAAGTGCTGGAAATTGACTTCTAACCTTTTCAATTGAAAATTGAGCAGACATTGTATTCCCCCTACTTATTTTGACTATCGAAATAAATATATCATATTTACATATAAGTCTAAATATTCTTAAATCATTTTTTGGAACTATGATAGGTCTATTCAAAGAAAAATTGGGTAGAAAAGAAGATAAGTATGATTACTTAGTAAATTTTAAAAAAGAGGAGTGCAAACCATGATCAACGTGATTGCCGTTACAACTGAGAATCGGATAATTAAAGAGCTTCCTCTTCGGCAGTTGTCCTCTCCAAACATTCGGTGGTTCTGGGTAGATTTTGACCAACCTACAGATAAAGAAATTTTAGAGTTAGAAAAGACTTTTCATTTTCATCCCCTAGCCATTGAAGACTGTATACATAAACTTCAGCGACCTAAACTAGATTATTATGAGGATTTTACTTTCTTTGTCGTACATAGCCTACATTCGGCAGATGAAGAAAAAGAAGAAATCAATTTTTTTGTTGGTGCTAATTATTTTGTTTCCTTTCATCATCATGAATCAATGGAAGTTACAGAGGTTTGGGACAAACTAATTTCCTCAAAGCATTTAGATAATTGGAACCAATATTTAATTTTCTATAATGTCCTAGACAAAATTGTAGATAATTACTTTCCGATTATATATAGGTTGGAAGACAATCTTAATGACTTAGAAAATAATGAAAAAAAAGAATCAATGGACAAATTGCTTGACCAACTCTTTGACATTCGACATTCATTCCTACACTTAAGACATACTGTGATTCCAATGAGAGACCTATTATACAGATTATTGAATTCAGAAAGGTTAGGACAATTACTAGAAAGAAGAGAATACTTTTCAGACATTCATGATCATCTTTTAAAACTATCCGAAATGATTGATTCGAATCGAGAAGTCACAAACGATATTAGGGACAGCTATTTATCCATTAACTCCCACCAAACAAATAGGGTTATGAAGGTTCTTACAGTCATTACCACTATCTTCATGCCACTAACTTTCATTGCGGGTATTTACGGTATGAACTTTGAGTACATGCCAGAACTAACATGGCGCTACGGCTACTTCGCTACCCTCTCCCTCATGCTAACCATCGGCTTAGGCATGTTCTTCTGGTTCAAAAAGAAAGGCTGGTTCGACTAAAATATGTCCGACGGGGCCTGACCCCCAGCGCGTTAAAGCTTTACTGCGCCGGGGGTCAGGCCCCAAATTTAGGCCCCAAATTTTTTATCTAAAGAGGAATATTTTGAATTTTGTCAAAATAGTACTAGGTAATAGAAACAGTTACTATATTTTTGAAAGGAGAGATATCAATGAAATCAACGATTGGCTTTTTTAACAGGTTAATGCAACGATACTTACCAGATCCATTTTTATTCGTTGTTATCCTGAGTTTCCTTGTACTTGTTTTAGGTCTTATTTTTACAGATAGTACTGTTATTAACATGGTCCAGTACTGGGGAGACGGTTTTTGGAGCTTATTAGCATTTTCGATGCAAATGGTGCTCGTATTAGTGACAGGCTATGTTCTTGCAAGTAGTCCCGTTTTCAAGAAAGGTTTAGGTGCCTTAGCGAGTACAGCTAAAACACCTGGTCAAGCTATTATTATTGTTACTATTATTTCTATTATTGCAAGCTGGATTAACTGGGGTTTCGGTCTTGTTATCGGTGCACTTTTTGCAAAAGAATTAGCTAAAAAGGTTGAAGGTGTAGATTATCGCCTGCTTATAGCAAGCGCTTACAGTGGATTCATTGTATGGCATGGTGGTTTTTCAGGTTCAATCCCGTTAACCATAGCAACGGAAGGTCATTTCTCTCAAAATTTAATCGGATTAATCCCGACTAGCGAAACTATATTTGCGACATTTAACGTTGCCATCGTTATTGCACTATTTATCGTTTTACCAATTCTCAATCGTTTAATGATGCCTAATAATGAGGAAACAGTTACAGTAGATAAAGCATTACTAGAAGATGGGGCAAATCTTCAAGCAGCTACTGTTGAAAAAGAAGCACTTACTCCTGCAGATCGACTTGAAAACAGTGTAATTGTATCAATAGTTACTGGATTACTAGGAATTGCTTTCTTAGTTTATTACTTTACAAATAACGGGTTTGCATTAAACCTAAACATTGTTAACTTCTTATTCCTATTCCTAGGTATTCTGTTCCATGGCACTCCTAGAAGATTCCTAGAGTCTGTTATGAATGCTGTTAAAGGTGCAAGTGGGATTATTATTCAGTTCCCTTTCTACGCTGGTATTATGGGAATGATGACGGCTTCTGGGTTAGCAGCAGTCATGTCTGAGGCTTTCGTTGGAATATCCAATGATTTCACCTTCTATTTCTTTGCATTTATTAGTGCAGGTATCGTTAACTTCTTTGTCCCTTCAGGTGGTGGACAGTGGGCTGTTCAAGCACCAATAATGCTAGAAGCAGCACAAACCATGGACCTTTCTATTGCAAAAACTGCCATGGCTGTAGCATGGGGTGATGCGTGGACGAATTTAATTCAACCATTCTGGGCATTACCAGCACTTGCAATTGCTGGACTAAAAGCAAAAGATATTATGGGCTTCTGTACAATCGTACTATTCATAAGTGGTATTGTTATCTCTTTAGGATTATTATTCTTATAAAATATGTGAATATTGGGGCCTGACCCCCGGCGCTTTAAAGCTTTACCGCGCCGGGGGTCAGGCCCCACTTGTCATAATATATAGTTCTTTTATACTACACAAATAGTTTTAACCTCCAAATTATATTCCTTTATTTTGAAATCAATAGTATAATAGCCTTACCACTTTTCACTTATAAGGCGGGATTCTATGGAAGTTTTTGTGGCTAAACAGCCTATTTTTAATGAAAAAGAAGAACTAATTGCTTATGAATTACTTTATAGAAATAGCTCACATAATGCCTATTCGCATGTTGATGGTGACCAAGCTACTACTGAAGTGATTGTTAATAGTTTTTTAAACATAGGCTTTGGTGACTTATCAAACGGGAAACCCTGCTTTATCAATTTCACTGAGAACCTACTTAAGCTAAAAGTACCGAACTACTTCACACCTCTCTCAGTTGTCGTTGAAATCCTTGAAAATGTGAAAGCAACGGATGAAATCATTCTGATATGTAAAGAACTTAAATCAAACGGTTATACTATTGCTTTGGATGACTTCTTCCTTTTACATGGTGATGAAAAAGTTCTAGAATTGCTACACTATGTAGATATTGTAAAAATTGATTTCCGTTCTACCACCAGGGGTGCTAGGAATCAACTTATGGAGTATTTAAAACCATATAAATTGAAATTTTTAGCTGAGAAAGTTGAAACGCGTGAGGAATATGAAACAGCTGTAGAAGATGGCTATACTTATTTCCAAGGCTATTTTTTCAGCAAGCCGGTGATTTTACAATCACACGATATACCTTCTTATTACTATTCATATTTACTCGTTTTAGAAGAATTGGACATGCCTGTGCCAGACATTGACCATATCACCAAGGTCATAGAAAAGGATTTATCTATTTCTTATAAACTATTAAAATTAATTAATTCCCCTACCATCCGTCCAAAATACGAAGTGAGTTCCATTAAACAGGCGGTCGTTCTATTAGGATTAATTGAAATAAAAAAATGGATCTATGTACTAGCTATCAAAGGGGAAAACAAAGATAAAAATGATTTAACCGCTCAGGAAATTATTCACTTGAGTTTAACGAGAGCAAAGTTTGGTGAGCTTATTGGAAGGGCATTAGGCGAACAAGGAACAAGCTCAACTTATTTCCTTTTAGGGATGTTCTCATTGATTGATTCTATTTTAAAAGTGCCATTAGAGAAAATTCTACTCGAACTACCTCTTGCTAACGATATTAAAGCAGCCTTATCAGGTGAGAAAAACCACTTAAAAGATATTCTTGATCTGACCATAAGCATTGAGAAGAATCCACCCAATTCAAACTCTACAAAGCCGTTATCATCGTCCATTGATAACTTTGAACTATTTACACTTTACTCCAAAGCTACCCTATGGGCTAGCAAGTTACTTCAAGAAGTAGATCAAGAATAAAAGCTTTACCTAGCACCTATTATTTATGGTGCCAGGTAAAGCTTTTTAGTTTTTAAAACCAGTATAGATGTGAATAGCATCGCGTAAAAATGCAGCAGTGCCAGGTTGTTCTTTATCGTAGAAGGCTGTAAATCGTTCATCATCTACGTACATTTGCGCTAGTCCAGCATGAGCTTCTTTGCTATATTCTGCCCAATAAAAAGTTAGCCAATTTTTGTGCATTTCCGCTGCCTTCTGAGCAAGCTCACCCGCTGGATTTCCCGTTTTAAATGCAGCAGCCAAAGTTTCTGAGAGCTCTTTCTGCAGACGATTGACTTCCTCATGCTCAGCCTGTGACATGTTTTTTACTTTTTCATTAGATTTATTTATGGTTTCACCACTATATTTGTCACGGATTTCTTTTCCGTAGTTCTTCTCATTGTCGTCAATCAATTTTTGTTTAAAGCCTTCAAATTTTTCTTTATCTGACATTATTATTCTCCCTTCTTTCATTGCAATGGACTTTTCAACATTTGCAATGAGTACATCTAATTGCTTTCTCTTGTCAAGAAGCTTTTCACGATGTTCCTTAAGGGCCCTAGAACCATCGAATGAGGGTGACGTAACAATTTCCTTTATGCGATCTAAACTTAAGTCTAGCTCCCGATAAAAAAGAATCTGTTGTAATTGCTCTAGTTCTGCTTGGCTGTATATTCGGTACCCAGATGAATTGATTCTTGCCGGCTTAAGAATCCCAATTTCATCATAATATCGTAACGTTCGTGTACTCACTCCCGCTAAACTCGCCAATTTCTGCACCGTATATTCCACCTAAAGCACCTCCTGACACATTAACTCTACACCTTAACGCAACGTCAAAGTCAAACACTTTTTATAAATATGTCTACCGGGGCCTGACCCCCACCACGTTAAAGCGCTAAACCGTGTGCTCTATGTAAAAAGGCTAGCACCATAAAGTGCTAACCTTTTTGCTTTGACAATGTGCGATTGCTGTTATGCAAATATCCCTACACGCTTACAGGATGTAACATCCAACCTAGCCTTATATTTAAACGACGAATTAATATTGAAACTCTTGCCATTGCTAAATATAAATTAGGGAAAAAGCGTCTAAGAATATCCAATACATATCCCTCCACATTGTTTTTTGTTTGGGTGTTAAACATAACACCACTCTTATACTTTCCAATCCTTAAACATAGTATGCAATTGCTTGTGAGGCCTGATTGTGGGGCCTGACCCCCACTGCGTTAATGCGTTACTCCACCGGGGGTCAGGCCCCTTGTTTGTTGGCTCTTAATTTTGTCTGTATGTTTAATAATACCCATTACAATAATTAGTTCGGCAACAAATCCAAGTGATTGGGCAAGCGCCCCGATGACACCATTCCATTCAGATGCAAATGAGACGCCTATAATAAGAAAAATAACAGTTAAAATTAAGTTTGTTGACTGAGAAATAATTGTTACTTTCGTTTGTTTTCTAATTAATAGAAGACCATTGAAAAAATCAATAAACGGATAGACTAAAGCCATGATCATGAATACTTGAAGAGACTGTAAGCTCGCCTCTAATAGTCGTCCATTCACACCCATTAAATGCTCCATTGCATATTCGCCAACACCGGAATAACAAAATCCTGCAATTAATATAAACGGTAAAAAGCTAATCATCATTGTGAACTTTTTAACTTGGTCTTCATGATCTTTATAAAAATTTATAACAATCTGGTGAGTATATGAAAAGAAACTAATAAATAAGTGCGTAATACTTAGTGCGATGGTGTAGCTTGCAATCGCTAGTGTGATATCCGTCGTTTTTCCTAAAAACACATTAATAATCGGGCCAATTAATACGGTAATAAAGGATGACATCATTAAAGGACTATAAAACTTAAAAATTTGAGACTTTGAATTTATCTTTTCAAGCTCAAGGTTATTTTCTGGCATCTTACGTACAAGCGTCCTTGCTTCTACCATGCTTATTGTACACTCAATCATCATTCCAACAAGAAAGATATAAGCACCTGTAACACCTGAAATATTTCCAGTTTTGATAAAGTACAGCGACAATAAATACATGGCAGCAAGACGAATAATCATCCCAATGGTTAGCCACTTAGTCTGACGATTATAAATGATAATCCCTTGATTCAAGCACCGTAAGCCAGAAAAAATCGTTACATAAATTAATATTTGATAAATTGTTTGAATCTGGTCAACCATGTCTTGATCTTGTACCCCGAATATTTGAGAAAAAACAAAATCTCCAACTTGAGTGTAAGCGATGATTGCTGAAACAAACATGATTGCTCCAATCGTATAATAGGAGAAATGTGTCATTCGTCTAAAAGACTCACGATCTCTGACCAAAGTCGAAGTTGTTTGTCTTAGAATAACTGCAAGGCGTTCAGTGATTCCAAAAACACTCATCGCAATCGCATAAGTTGCAATGATCACCTCTGAATCTACTGCGCGTGCTAATGTACTATTTATTATAATGTGAGAAAGTGTTACCAGGCTTGCAGATAACCCTAAGGGAATAAAGAAAAGCAACAATGTCTTGGTTGTAAGCGTCTCATCTTTCATAACAGTCAGCGTCCTTGTAATATAGTATGTAAATTATTTCGCATCACGAAATGATAACCCTTATTTTACTCAACCCTGACCAAAATAACAACAAGTATTTTTAGCACTTTAAAGCACCGGGGGCCTGACCCCCGCTACGTTAGTGCGTTAACGCGGCGGGGGTCAGGCCCCAAGAAATTTATTTGATAAACCAGACTTTTTCGATTTGGTATTCGTTTACTTCGTAGATCGCAACGGCTTCAGATTCGTTTCCGTCTGCTCTGCCGGTAATATGTTCGTGATCGATAACATGATTGCCCATGACCACTCGATTGACTAGTCTTGCATTTAAGTTTGGATTTGCTTCAAACAAGTTGTTATAACGTACTTTAAAGGCTTCTTTTCCTTCTAACATGATTTTGTTTGTTCCAAATTCCATTACAACAACATTTTCTGTATAGACTTCACAAAACTCATCAATTTTCTTTCCGTTGTATGCATCTAATTGTCTCTGAGCCAATTGTTCAGGTGTAGATTTTTCCATTATGTATGCCTCCCTAGTAAATTTGACTGTTCCTATCTTGCTAAGTATAAAATATCTACCTGTAAGATAAAAGTTTTTCCTTCTTTACTGAATAGAAACTCTATGACTATAATCTAATTAATCAGTTTGTTCAACAACAGAAAGGACCAATTACATGCTCTCACTAACATCAATATTATTCATAAGCCTTATCCTTGTCCTATTTATTATTCTCTTTAGTAGAAAGATTGCTAGATTTAAAATGTTTGATTCAAAAGTAATGGAGCGATTAAGCAAAAAGAATTGGTTTAAAAGTCCATGGAAAACAGGGACTTTTCTATTCTTAGTAAATGCATTTCTTTTTGTAACAACGGCACTTCTCTTATATCTTGTTTCCTTACTGTTTATCCCATTTATTCATCTTGTCATTATGTTAGCTGCAATGCTATTCAGCCTTTTCGTATGGATATTGATTAGTCGCTATTGGGAAGGAACTCGATTTGACCGTTATAAATTAGGGCTTGTCGGAAGTAGTTTTTATGGCTTCCTCTCTCTCATTATTTTATATCGCTATGCCAACTTAAAACCAGCATTCCCTGGAGATGACGTGTTCATGGCTGCTCTTGGCTTATTTTTTGCGTTAATTGTTACCACGGTTGCGTTTATCGCTTGCTTTAGCATCACTTCTTTTACAGGTAAAAATAGTAAAGCATAACGAAGAAAAACGTTACTCCCCACGAAGTAACGTTTTTCTTTTATTCATCCTTCACAACAATCTCATACTCTTCTGCCTCTTGCTTTAACACAACCTCCCAAGCATCTTTACCAGCCTCGTAACTCACTTCCTTAACCGCAGTAACACCCATATACTCCGAGTCATGTGCCTCAATAGCTTTTCGAATCGCTTCTGCTTCATTTAAATCTGCATTTTCAGGTCGTTCACTTGGTAAAACAACGACCTTTTTCGCTTCAGATTGACCTGGGTACGACTCAGCAACAATATCAAACCACACCTGAACCTTTTGACCAATTTTCATATTCTCAGGAGCCTTTGAAAACCAAATAGCACTATAAAACTCCTCTTGTCCTCCAGTTGAACTAAAGTCCTGAGCTTTAGACTCAACGACTAGAATTCGGTCGCCTTCAACATTAATTACATAGCCTTCCATTCCCGGTGGATCATGATCTATTTTTGAATCCCCTGATCCAGAGCTTAAACCACAGCCGAATAAGACGATTCCCAGTAAAACAATCCATAGAAAGAAAAGAAACTTCTTCATCTTAATCCCCCCTTTACTACAATAGTCGGTGCTACACTTCTTAAAGTTTCATTCCGAACATAACTCCGCTAAAATAAACAAAAAGGAGGGTCTAAATTGAATATAACTTTTGATCATATTGTTCATTTCACTCAATCTCCAGAAAAGGCGATGGAAACTTTTAAACATGCAGGCTTTCAAGCTTTTACAGGAGGCAATCACCCTAACTGGGGAACTCATAACTGTTTATGTTACTTTCAGGACTTACAATACATTGAATGGATAGGAATCAAAGACATCGAAGTTGCCAAGAAATCTGATAATCTATTAATTCAACAAATTTATGCTGACTTTACAAGTATTGGTGAAGGATTTTCTCAATTGGCCTTTCGTACCGATAACATGGATGAACTTGTTAAAGAGCTGAAAAGCAAACAATTTACTGTTATTGGCCCTGTCCCAGGAAGTAGAAAAGGTAGTGATGGGACGACCCTAACTTGGTCCATGCTTTTTATAGAAGATGAGGAATTAAGGTTTCCCTTTTTCATTCAGTGGGGAGAAACTAATGATGCTCGCCTAACAAACATGGCTGAATGGGCGAAGCATCCAGCTGGAACAACAATGTTCTCTACGGTTCATCTGCAAACACCTGATCCAAGTGCTACTTTAAAAAAATTCGCTGACATATTTACCGAAGCTGAAGTGAACTTTCAAGATCAATCACTCCCAATTGGTGATGTGCTGTTAAAATTCCACCAAAAAGATGGGCCTGTCAAACCGTTTCAATGTGATCTTACAACCCCTTCACTTAACACGAGAATCGAGGTTTGCTCAGGAAGGTATACTTTGTCAAAAACTGTATGATAAAGATGATTGAAATTTTAGATTCTTTATGGTCTAATAAAATAGACTAGTCGGTTTGTTATTAAAAACCGTCTAAAGAGAGGAGATAAAAGGGATGTCAAATACAGTTGAAACACAAAGCGTAGAGGCGTTAGTAAAGCAATTTAGAGAATTAGATCAAAAGATTTCTCACATTAACAGTATTCTTGGCTTACTTAGCTGGGATAAAGATGTAATGGCACCAAAAAAAGGACGTTCCATTTTTGCCAATGCAATTGGTACTCTTTCAACAGAAAACTTCAAGTTAACAGTCTCAGAAGAAATGGGTTCTCTTCTTGAAGAATTATCAAAACCAGACGTAAATGCAACACTTGATGAAGTAACAAAAGCAATCGTTCGTGAGCGTAAACGTGACTATGATAAATCAAAGAGTATTCCAGCTGAGCTTTACAATGAGTTTGTTGTCTTAACAAACAATGCTGGTGTTGCTTGGGCAGAAGCACGTGAAAAGAATGACTTTTCAATTTACCAACCATTCTTAGAGAAAATTGTAGCTATGAGAAAACAATTTGCTGAGATTGTTGGCTATGAAGGCCACCCTTATAATGCTTTACTTGATGATTTTGAGCCAGGGTTAACAGTGGATACACTTACACCATTATTCGCTCAACTTCGTGAAAAAAGCATTGAGTTATTAAATCGTATTCAGGCTTCACCACACCAACCGAGAAAAGATATTTTCTCAAGAGAGTTTGATGTTGAAAAACAAAAAGCGTTCAATCGTTTCCTTTTACCTAAACTAGGTTTTGACATGGACGGTGGTCGTCTAGATGAGACGGTTCATCCATTCGCTCAAAATGTAAACACAGGTGATGTTCGAATTACAACTCGTTACCTTAAAGATAACGTACGTTCCGCCATCTTTGGAACAATCCACGAGGCTGGCCATGGTATGTATGAGCAAAACGTAAATCCTGATTTCAACGGAACAGGAATTGTCGGTGGTACTTCTTTCGGTATTCATGAATCACAATCACGCTTCTTCGAAAACACAGTTGGTCGTAGTAGAGAATTCTGGAATCACTTCTATGGTGATTTAAAAGAACATTTCCCTGCAGAACTTGCTGATGTGGAGTTAGATGAGTTTTACCGTGCAATTAATGCGGTTGAGCCTTCTTACATCCGTGTTGAAGCAGATGAACTTACATATAACCTACACATTATGCTTCGCTTCGAAATTGAAAAAGCATTAATGGCTGGTGAAATTGAAGTGAAAGACCTTCCTAAGGTTTGGAATGAAAAAATGGAAGAGTACTTAGGAATTACACCTCCAACAGATACACTTGGTGTACTACAGGATGTTCACTGGTCATTTGGTGGCCTAGGGTACTTCCCTTCTTACTCATTAGGAAATCTTTATGCAGCTCAATTGTTCTATAAAATAAAAGAAGAAATGCCTGAGTTTGATTCAGTCATTGAAAATGGTGAAATTCCTAAAATTAAGGACTGGATGAAAGAAAAAATCCACCAATACGGTAAGTTTTATACTCCGGGCGAGCTAATCGTAAGAGTTACTGGAGAAGAACTGAATGCTGATTATTTAGTAAAGTATTTAGAAGAGAAATATAGTGAGGTTTATAAATTATAAATTAAACTAAGCTTTATAAAGGCCTACTGACTTAATAATCAGTAGGCCTTGTTTAATTAATTAAATTAGTTTTTTGTATACTATTAAGATTAAATGTGTTCTCAATTAAGTATTTCACTTAATTTGTTAAGTATTTGATAAAATTCGTTAAGTATTTGCCCGTTTTACTTAAGTATTTTCTAAATTTGATTAAGTATTTTAAAAAAACAATTAAGTATTGTTAAAATTTAGGAAAAGATATCAACCACCCAAACAAAAAAAGCAATAGATACCCTCACCTGTCACTCTAACTCGACTTATTCTCATACTTCAACATATAAATAGGTTGTTCTTCCTTCCATTCCGCGTAGAGAATTTCTTTATAATCCCTAACATGTTGCTGCGCCAATTGACTTTTTAGCCAATGTTCGTCCTTACCAGCTTCCTTTAAGTTCTTATGGACTACTTCTCCATCAAGAATAAAGGTGTATGGCAGATAAGCTGGTTTAATCGGCAAATTCAAATCGCTGTTTTTAGGCTTATCATACTGTGGTTTCGCCATCACACTCATAATCCCATTCGATTCTAAAATGGCGTATTCTACTTCTTGAATGGAAAAATACCCTTGTTGTCGGATTAAACTTAACATTTGATTTAAATCCAATTTTGCCTTTTTTAAAGCATCAAATTTGATTTTCCCCTTTTGTACAACTATATTTGGCTCTCCTTCTAAAAACTTTCTTGTTCGTTTAAACTTTTGTGTAGCCATTTCAATTCCATAAATTAAAATCCCCCAAACGAGTGTCGCAAAGATAATTTCATAGAATTTTGTTTCATGGTCATATACAGCATTTCCAACTAATTCCCCCAAAACTAAGGCAGAAATAAAATCAAAGGGTGTTAGCTGAGAAAACTGTGTTTTACCTAATAACTTTGTAAGTATATATAGAAGTACCAGCCCGATTGCTAATTCAGTTGCTGTCTGCAAATAATGAGTCATGAAAAAACACCTATCCTTTTTTTACATCTCTTTTCATTATTTCCAATAGAACCCTTATTCAAAACCAAAATAAAAACACCGCACAAACAAGCGGTGTCGTTACGCACTCTTTATAGAAAGTGTTATGCTCCCGAAACATTCGAATCAACCGCATCTGGATCTATACCAGAAGAAGTACTTACTCCATTATTTGTTACAATCCATTGGCCAGTGTTAAACCCGCCTGATCCAGCTACTACTTTACTTGTTGATTTCGGGGATATATAAAATGCATCGCCAGTTACAACCTGACCTTCATTGCTATTAAAAACAATTGGACCGACCACTATTGAAGGCACTATATCAACTCCTATTCCCATACTTTCTGTCAGTATATGATAAGAAACACTAAATTGTTTCGGACATGTAACTCCTTTTTAAAAGAATCCAAGTCCAAACACACGGTTCACTTTAGACAGGATTAACTTCATTAAAAACAAAAAGCCAGAGGGCAACAGAAGTACCCTCTAGCTTACATATTAGTCTTCCTGCTCATCATCCGCTAACTTCTCACCCTGACCAGATAAAATTTTCAATTGATCATTTTCATAACCAACCTCATAATCAACACGGTACGATTGTTGAACAATTTCTCCATTTACTCTTTCATCCGCAGTAATCAATACCGTCACGGTCATATTTTTACCTGTTTGTGTTGCTGTTAGTTCATCAATTTGAACGGCTAATGTATTGATGTAACCTGTTCGAAAATCCTCATAGGACGTTTCTGTTTGCCAATTGCTCCCTAACGCTGCATAAGCCGTAAGATAATCTCCGTAATTGATGCTTTCATAAAAATAGGTCACAACATAGCCAGCAATGTCTTCATCAGAAATTTCCTCAATCGCCATACCTTCAATCCCTAAATCAATGGAAGGTAATTCAACCATCGGACTCTCTGACCACTCTTCAATCATTGCTATAATCGATGAGATAGGAATACTAAATCCAATCACACCCTCAATAATTCCTGCAGAGTTAATTCCTATCACTTCACCTGTTTTACGGTCAATCAAAGGGCCACCACTGTTTCCACGAGCGATTGGAGCTGAGATCTGGTAAACATCCTCATAATGGAACGGTTCAATATCTAAGTCTCGATTTACACCACTAATAATTCCAGTAGTAACCGTATTTTGAAATCCTAGTGGGGTTCCAAGAGCTAACACTTCATCACCAATTTCAGCTTTACGCTCTTTTGCAATTGGAAGTGGCTCAATTCCTGCAAGACCTGGTACACGAATCAACGCGATGTCTGTTTCTCCGCTAATACCAATAACCGTACCCTCATATCCTTTTGAATCTGCTGTTGTAATCCGAACATTGGTTGCATTTGCTGCCACGTGGGCATTTGTGATCACATCACCCTTATTATTGTATAAAAACCCTGAACCAATCGAGCCGTCATCAAGTTCTACTTTTACAACGAGTTTTTGAGAATCATAAATTATCTCTTTCAACTCTCGCTTACCGCTATCTTCCTTCTTCTTACTACCTTCATTGACAATAAGTTGAGAAGACGCTGTAAGCTTTTGGGGGATAGAGTCTTGTATCGTTAAAAAAGCAAAAATCCCAGCTCCCCAAATGATCACTGAAGTGACTATACTTACAATCCATTTCCCCTTCACTCTACTCACCTTCTTCTATTATCCGAGGCTATTTTTTACTACTCCAAGTACCAACTAATATTTTCTACTTCTACATATACATCTTTATTGATGCCATAATGAATATCTTCGAAATATCCATTTTCTCCAGGGCTTAATGTGTAAGGATAGACGGTACGACTTCCTTCATCATACAAATTCCCCATACCATCATAGATTTTGTAAAAGATCGTGATTCCATAAATACTCGTTGTAGCTAAGTTTTTTACTTCACCGCTTATATACAAATCACCAAATTCATCAACAACAGATTCCAACTTAAGAACTTCAACTGCAGCAGTTCGGTTAACTAAGTCTTCTTTCTCTGCTGCCTCCATGGCCTTTTCCAGTCTAAGTTGTTCCGCTTCCTCAAATTTAAATCGTTCTCTCTCTATTCTTTCTTTAAAGGCAACCAATTCATTATGGTCCTTGGAATAATGTAAAGCCTTATCAATTGTAGCAATTGCTTTTGAAAATTCCTTATTTGCTAGCTGTCCTTCTGCGTCTTTAATCGTTAACTGAACGATTTTCTTTACAATTTGTTGTTGGGTTGCTTTTGCTTCCTCTGAAGTAAGTGATGTTAAGACGGATAGTTTGCTAATTAGTTCCTCAACTGTGTCTAATTGATCAATTTCAAGCTTAATTTTACCTACAGTTGCTATTACATCTTTCTCTTTCACTTTCTTGCTAATCACTTCGAATAATGGACCTTGCTCCTTATCTACATCATTAGCTAATAAAGCAATCTTTTGGGAAGCCTCATTCCACTTTTTCCTTTTAATTAGTATAGAAACTTCATTCAATCTTTCCGAGAATTCATCTGCCTTTACCACCACAGCCTTGGTATCTTTTAAAATTACATACGAAGGGCGAAGTTCAATTGCCTTGTCTAGCTCTTTTATCGCTTTTTCGTAATCTCCATCAATTGCATACCTTTCTGCAGATGCTTTAAGCGACATAACATTTTCATTCAGGGTGCTTTCATGGGTGTAATAACCATACACACCTCCACCAACAAGAAACAAACTAATCGTTGGAATTAGCAGCATAACAAGTTTTTTGGTAGATTGATTTCGTCTGCCTTCTCTAGAATCTATCTCAACTTCTAGATCTACTACATTATTTAGGTCGTTTTCTTGATCCAGCTTTGTGCCACAGTTTGCACAAAAGCGTGAGCCTTCGACTATTTTTGAACCACATTCATGACAATACACTCATTACCGCTCCCTTACTACTGGACACATAAGGTCTCTAGGATTTTTAATCTATGATTCTACTATGTTATGTTTTTTTTCTATCATTATTAATTAGGTACTATAGTAATTTAACATTTTTATGCCCCTTCGACAAATACTTACAAGAAATTGGTAGTTTTTCCTTAAGTCTTATTACAATCGAAATAGGACTATTTCTTTAATCCGTTTAATTCAAAATGATATACATTTTTATCCTATCCATTTACAATTATAAAATATATTGAATCTGCGAGGTGGGAAATTGGAGAAAAATAGTGCATATCTATTTATTATTATCGGAGCGGCTCTCTGGGGAATAATTGGCATATTTGTAACAACCTTATACGAACTTGGGTTTTCACCAACTCAGGTCGTGACAATACGTGCGATTACGGCAGCCCTTTTTCTAGTTCTTTATACTCTTTTAAAAAATCGACAACTTCTTAAAATACATATCTATGATACTAAATATTTTATAGGGACAGGAATTGTTAGTATTGTATTTTTTAACTGGTGTTTGTTTAGTGCTATTCAAGAAACTTCAATTTCAATTGCAGCCATTCTATTGTATACGGCTCCAGCATTTGTAACAGTTTTATCAAGAGTGATCTTTAAGGAATATTTTACGACCAAAAAGATTATAGCTTTATTTACCACACTAATAGGATGTGCACTTGTCATCGGAGTACTTCCAACTAACAGTGGCACCATCTCGTCATATGGGCTGATCCTTGGACTTGGGTCTGGTTTTTTCTATGCTCTTTATAGTATTTTTGGTAAATTTGCCCTACAGAAATATGACTCATTAACCGTTTCTGTATATACCTTTATTTTTGCGTCAATTGCGATTACACCTTTTAGTGGACTCTGGTCTATTTTACCACTATTTGTAAGTGTAGAGGTATGGTTAAATATCATTGGTCTTGGCTTTTTGTCAACGATGCTAGCCTATATCTTGTATACAAAAGGGTTACATTATGTAGAAACAAGTCGAGCTTCCATACTTGCCACTGTTGAACCTGTTGTAGCTGCATTATTAAGTTTCATTATTTACCAAGAACAACTCCTCTTTTGGCAGTATATAGGGATTTTCTTGGTTATCTTAGCTGTAATGATTGTTCAGGAATCAAAAAAACACAAAATTGAACATAATTTAACACGTTCGTCAGGCACATAGCCCCTAACGAACGTGTTTTTTATTTCGGACTTGGACCGTATTTATTTTCCCCGGGCTCACTATCTAATACAGTAAAGACAAAAAGGACGATTGCTCCAATTAGAGGAATTAAACTGATTAGTATCCACCAACCACTTCTCCCTGTATCATGTAATCTTCTTACAGTTACAGATAAGGAAGGTAAAAGCAGAAATAGAGAATAAATACCTGAAAGAATCGGTTCTATTCCTAAAAATGGTTCTATAAATGCAATAACGAATGCAAAGATTGCGCTGACTAATACAAACATCCAGTATTCCGTCCTTCGTGCTCTTCCACGAAACACTGCATAGTTCTTAATTGCCTTTAAAAACCAACTCATCATTTTCACCTCACATGAAGTCTATAATGGTTCATTTTTAAGGTACACCAAATGACTTAATGCTATTCATTTTTTCTATTTTCAAGAACATCTGACTAAGTTGAAAAACAGGCGGACAATAGTTCCACCTGTTTTTCGGTCAAAATTAAGTATTCTACTCAATTAGGAAAGTAAATTACTAGGTCTGTTAAGTATTATGGCAATTTAAGAAAGTAATTTAACAACAAAGTTAAGTATTCTTCGCAATTAATTAAGTATTACCATTCTACTGGAAATTACAACACCATCTACCAATCCAACAAAGCCGTTTTCAACACCGCAACATACTCTCTGAGCCATAACTTCTCCCGAACAATCCTTGGAGTTTCCGCGGCCAGCATATATGGCTCAAATCCCTGTCTGTTTGCAATAATTTTTGCTCGAAACAGATGAAAATCATTACTTACAATAACCACTTCATCGACCTCTGAGCCAAGTACCTCTTTCGAGAATTTTAAGTTTTCAAATGTCGAGGTTGATCGGTCTTCCATTATGATTCGCTCATCCTCGATTCCATTTTCTTTAAAAAATCGTGCCATCGCTTCTGCTTCTGTTATATCTTCCCCTGGTCCCTGTCCACCAGAAACAACTACATTTGTATTTGGGTTGCTTTTTAAATACTCTAAGGCGACCTGCACGCGATGATATAGCGCTAGTGACATATCCTCCCCATGCAATCTAGCACCAAGTACAATCATGTAATCAACTCCATCTGGCGGCTGCTCTTTTCCAATAGAAGCAATTAGCATATGTACAGATATCACATAACCAAGTCCAATCACCAAAACTAATACAAGAATCTTTCCCCACATTTTTTTCATTCTATAAGAATTCCTCTCAGGTCGCAATTTGACAATGTACTTACTACCATTCTACTAAAATCTACCATAAAACAAAAGGGCATTAAGCACCTAAGCTTAATACCCTTACAATCTATTACTTCCCGGTTGGTCCTTTTACTGCCACTACTTCATACTTATCTCCTTCTGAGCTAACAATGTAGTCTGGCTTTGGTTGACCTAACTTTGCTTTATGACCCGCTATATGAGCATCGCTTTTTTCCCATTGTTTCCAATGATCTTCAGACTCCCAACGGATCATTACAACGACTTCTTCATCACCACGGCGAATCTTTTTAACCATAACTGACAAATCAACAAACCCTGGTTGTTTTTCAATAATCCCTTCGCCACTAAAGCGCTCAACAACTTTGTCAGAATGGCCTTCTGTTACAACTGTTTTTCTCATTTGAACAAACATGCACAAAGTACCTCCTTCTTGTATTTCTACTATTCTAAGCTTGCACTAATTTCCTTAATCATTTCAGATACAGAGATTAATCCTCCGCCAGATAAATACCAGAAGTTTGGATCTAAGTAGACAATGTTACCTTCTTTAAATGCTTTTGTATTTTCAACTAAGCTATTTTCGATTAATGCTTTTGCAGAAGATTGACCATTTACCGCTGCTCCACGATCAATAACAAATAAGAAATCTGGATCTTTTTCAACGATATATTCAAAGGATACGTTTTGACCATGTGTTGATACTTCGATATTCTCATCTGCAGCAGCAAAACCAAATACATCGTGAAGAATTCCAAAACGAGAACCAGCACCATATGCACTGATATTTCCTTCATTCGCTAAAATAATTAGTCCCTTACCTGCAGCTGTTGCTTTATCATTTAGTGTTTTAATATCTGCTTCAATTGTAGAAAGCTCTGCCTTCACTTCTTCTTCCTTGCCAAAAATCTCACCTAATCTAGTCATGTTTTCGGTAAAAGAATCCATGTATCTTGATGTATCAAGTCCCATGAAGATTGTTGGACCAATCTTGGATAACTCTGCATACGCTTCTTGTTGTCTTCCAGAAATGATAATTAGATCTGGATTAAGTGAAGCAATCTTTTCGAAATCTGGCTCTTTTAAACTACCAACGTTTTCATACTTCGCATCTTTAAATTTCTCTAAGTAAGCCGGAATATTTGCTTGTGGTACTCCTGTTACTTCTACACCTAATTTATCTAGTGAATCTAACACACCGAAATCAAATACAACAACCTTAGCTGGATTTGTCGAAACAACAGTTTCACCTAATTGGTGAGTAAGTGTTAATTCTTTTGGCTCTTCTTTTACTTCTTCTTTTGTTGAATCAGTTGTTGAACCTGTTTGTGTTTCTTCATTTGAAGTTGATGTTTCCTCTGCTCCACCGCAAGCTGCTGTGAATATTGCAAAAAATAATACTAGCATAAGTAACGCTATTTTTTTCATGTAAAAACACTCCTAAATAAATATATTTTTATATTTAAAATTACTTTGATGTCAATCACTTTGAAAATTCTCACTCTATAGTTGCTAGCAACAGCCTTTTCTTGTAAAGTTAGATTTGTAAGGGCCTTCTAATCTCTTTGAAATTGGCAGATTTCAGATTAGTGGGTCTTTTTTTGAGCATTTCTACGGTCTGACATCAAAATAAGTTAAACCAAGCGGTTAAGAAAAATAAACACAAATCTTATTTTCATTGATGCATTGGATTTCAATATCCATGTCATATATATCCTTTAGAACAGCACGGTTAATAATTTCGTCTGTCTTTCCTTCTTTAACAACCTTACCATCCTTAAGAGCAACAATATAATCGGAATAACAAGAAGCAAAGTTAATATCGTGTATAACAATTACAACTGTCTTGCCGAGTTCATCTACTAATCTACGAAGAACCTTCATGATCTGAACTGAGTGCTTCATATCAAGATTATTTAGTGGTTCATCTAACAAAATATACTCAGTGTCTTGGGCAATAACCATTGCAATGAACGCTCTTTGCTTCTGACCACCACTCAATTGGTCTAGGAATTTATCCTGCATATCCGCTAATTCCATATAATCGATTGCCTCATCAACAAACTTCCAATCTTCTCTTGTTAACCTACCTTGTGAGTAAGGAAAGCGCCCAAAACTCACCAACTCTCTAACTGTTAAACGTAGATTAACATTGTTCGATTGTTTTAGAATGGAGATTTTCTTTGCTAGCTCATTGCTTTTTGATTTTGTAAGGTCTTTATCATCAATAAATACCTCTCCACTATCAACTGGGATAAGCCGGCTAATCATTGAAAGTAGTGTACTTTTACCAGCACCATTTGGACCAATAAACGAGGTAATCTTTCCTTTTTGAATATTGACGGAAACATCTTCAACTACGTTTTTATTACCATATTTCTTAAAAACACTTTTTACATTTACCATGATTTATTCCCCTTTAACAGAAGATAGATAAAGTACACTCCACCTACAAAGTTTATGATGACACTTAAAGTTGTCGAAAATGTAAACACTCGTTCTACAATGAGCTGTCCACCAACTAAAGCGATAATACTTATTAAAACAGAACCAAAGATTAAATATTGATGTTTATAGGTTTTGAAAAATTCATGTGCAACGTTTGCCACTAACAGTCCTAAGAAGGTAATTGGACCAACAAGTGCCGTTGCAACTGAAATAAGGATAGCAACAACGACAAGTAATCTTTTAACTACCGCGTCATAATCCACACCAAGGTTGATTGCATGCTCCTTTCCTAGTGAAATTACATCAAGGTATTTTGTAAATCTTAGGAAGTACACCACTGTTAAAACGACGAGAATACAAGAGATTAAAAGCACATCTGTGTTTACGTTATTAAAGCTTGCAAACATTCTGTCTTGAACAATCATGAATTCATTTGGATCAATTAGGACTTGCATAAAATCGGAGATACTTCCAAAGAAAGTTCCAAGGATAATCCCTACCAGAAGTAAGAAATAAATGTTCTGCCCTTCTCTTTTAAAAAGAAACTTATATAACAACCCAGCAAAAAGGACCATTAGGCCAACAGATACTATAAAATTAAAATTTTTATCTGTTGCAGTTAAACTCATTGAGCCAAAAACAAAGATGATAAAAGTCTGAATTAACAAGTAAAGTGAATCAAGACCGATAATACTTGGTGTTAGTATTCGGTTATTTGTGATGGTTTGAAAAATAATGGTTGAAAATGCGATAACTCCACCTGTTACAGCAATCGCAAGAATCTTCTTGCCTCTTCTTGGTAAAACATAATCCCAGTTTCCACCTGCATCGATAAACATAAATATGGCAATTAATATAATTGAAATCACGGACAATACAATTAGCTTCAGATTATTACTCATGTGTCTTTCTCCTCAAAAGTAAGTAAAGAAATATTCCGCTTCCGATGACACCGACAGTTACTCCGATTGGAATTTCGTATGGGTAGATAATAATACGCCCCAAAATGTCACAGGCTAAAACGAAAACGGCACCTAGTACTGCGGTGTGAGAAAGACTTTTCTTTAAATGATCTCCTTGATAAATCGTTACAATGTTTGGAATGATTAATCCTAAGAATGGAATCATCCCAACCGTTAGGAGAACAACTGTAGTAACAAGTGCTGATATGACCAGACCAATGTTTACCACCTGTTTGTGATTTAAACCTAAGTTAATTGCAAACTCTTCACCCATACCAGCTATTGTAAACTTGTTTGCATAAAGATAAGCAATGATAACTAGTGGGATACTTATGTAAAGCAGTTCATATCTGCCCTGAATGCTCATTGAAAAATTCCCTTGCAACCATGATGACATGTTTTGAATCAAGTCATTTTTATAAGCAAAAAAGGTTGTAATTGAACTAATAATATTACCAAACATTAAGCCTACTAACGGTATAAATATAGCATCTTTGAATTTGACCTTATCTAATATTTTGATAAATATAAAGGTTCCTAGTAAGGCGAACACAAAGGCAACAAGCATCTTCTCAATCGGGCTCGCTGATGTAAACAACATTAAGGCAACTAATATTCCTAATCTGGCAGAGTCCATCGTTCCAGCCGTTGTTGGTGAAACAAATTTGTTTCTTGTAAGCTGCTGCATGATTAAACCTACAATACTCATACTTAGTCCAGCTATGATAATACTAATCAATCGTGGAAAACGACTGACTAAAAGAATTTGTACTTGATCTTCAGTTAATGAAAAGAGATCAAGTGGTGAAACATCCTTTACCCCGATAAATAGTGAGGCTATAGAAAGGATGAATAACGCAATAAGTAAGTATCGTAGTTTCATAGAATCTGCCAAACCTTTCTAGAGCTGTATTTAGATAAAGATAATCATTATCAATTGAGTTTTTAAAAAAAGATGGCAGATTAAGCCATTTCCCATTTTGGTAATACTGATTATCATTATCATATGTCGTGAAAAAAATTTCTTTTTTTATATAAATACTTGTTTAAACAAGTACTTATGCAAAAAAAGAACTATTTTAAATTTTTTCTTATCTTATCGAGAATTTCCAAACAGTTATTTAAGTCTTCCTCTGCCATTCCATTTGAAGCTTCTGCAATCGTTTTCTTAGCTAAGCCTTCAAGATCCCCTTGAATCTTTTTACTTTCTTCCGTTAAAAAAATTAGATTTATTCTTTTATCTTCTGAATGAGGTACCCTTTTTACGAGGTTTCGCTTGATCATGTTATCAATTAACCTCGATACACTTGCCTGGTCCCGTTCGTTAAGAATGGCTAATTGGTTCTGTGTTTGCCCATCCTCATCGTATAACCTGCTTAATATCTGCCATTGCTCATAAGTAACAGGATAACCCTGCTCCTTAAAGTTTTGGTTCAGACGATTCATCATCAGACGTGAAGCATGAAAAAGCTTGTAACCAAGTGAATGGTCTAAGCAATATTTATAATCTTCCATTTTTAACCTCATTTCTAATAGTATAACGCGATACTTGTTTATGCAAGTATTTTTTATGAAATATTTTATGTCTATTTTATGAACTCTTTTATGTACTTAGATTCGCATTTTTTTCATTTCTCTTTATTTTATCACTTTAATTTCTAACTACATACATATATTTTCTATATCTACCCAAAATAACAGGAGAATAATAGGGGCATGTTTACCTGTATTAACACTATTTGGGGTGATTACAATCGATTCGAAACCACCTGTTCGATTAACAGCAGCAGAACTTGCAAACTTATGGACACAATACATGAATGATAGTATGGCATATCATTTCCTATCTCATGCTATAAAAAATTGTCAAGATCAAGACATAAAGAATGTATTAGAAAAAGCAGTTTCTATGTCTGAGAAACATCTTAAGAAACTAAAAGGCTTTTTTAACGCCGAGAAGTACCCAGTACCACACGGTTTTACAAAAGCTGATGTTAACCTTAACGCTCCTCCCCTTTTTTCAGATTCATCCATGCTCATCTATATGCAAACGATGACTCTACATGGTCTAACTGGTTACGCACTAAGTGTTGGCACATCAGTACGAGAGGATATTAGAAACTTTTATATTGAAGTGAATCAAGGTACGATGGACTTATACAGTATGACAATAGACATCATGTTAAAAAAAGGAGTCTATGTTCGACCTCCATCTCTTAACCCACCTGAAGAAGTTGACTTTGTAAAAAAACAAAGCTTTTTAAATGGTTGGTTTGGAGATAAAAGACCTATTAATGCCATTGAGTTAAGCGGGATTTTTTATAACATGCAAAAAAATCACGTCAAGATCTTACTAGAAATAGGGTTTAGCCAGGTCGCAACTAGTGCGGAGTTGCGTGATTACTTCTTACGAGGTATGAAAGTTTGTGAGAAGCAGAACGAAGTATTAGGGTCGATATTGGCCAGCGAGCACTTACCAGAACCAGGGAGTTTGGCATCTGAAGTAACAAACTCCACAACTCCGCCCTTTTCAGATAAACTAATGCTTTTTCACGTTGTTTCTCTTATATCTGTTGCGTTAGGTTACTATGGAGCTGCAGTTTCAGTGTGTCAAAGGAGAGACTTATCAGCTCATTTTTTGAGACTGATGGCTGAAATTGGACAGTATGCTGAAGATGGAGCAAATCTACTTATAAAAAATGGTTGGTTGGAGCAGCCTCCAACAGTTACAGATCGTGAATCATTAGCAACTAGAAAGTAGCCCTGCCATATTTGGTAGGGCTATTACTAATTTTATTCTACTGCTTTTAATACAGCAATTACTTTTATATAAAAAGCATTTATGACTGACTCTTAAAATACCACTTATAAAAGAATCGTAATAGAGCTAATGTAGCAAAAATACTACCCCATGAGATATACCATGTCCAGTTTATATATTCAATTAGGTCTGTATATTTCTCTACAATAATTTCTGGAATTACTATTCCTGTCGTTAAAGCGGCAGTATAAAAAAACTGTTTCCATTTAGTTGAAGATGCAGGATAGTACAGATTATAAAAGATACCAATCACGGGAAAAACAAAGAATTCAAACGTAAAACTCGTTTCGTTAACTGAAGCTAAGAACCTTTTTGGATACTCAATTAAATCGTATTCAACAACAAGAATCCCTAAAAACCATGATACGAAAATCATAAATAAAAAGGATATACTTGCTTTACGATAATAATACTTAGGAATAAAAAACACGGAAATGGCTGTTATCATCCAAACATAGTGTTCAATAAACGACTCTATACTCATATAACATCATGCCTTTTTAACGATTTAGTAAATGGCTCTCCTTTTAACATCCACATAATATATTTTCTACAAAGCATAAGTTCAAATAGAAAATTGATTGCACTTGTCTGGGGTTTTGCCTCCATTAAATCAGTTGTTCTCCCTATAATAAATAAGAATAAAATAATTCCGCCTACAGTATAAAGATAATGAAGTGCCTGCCTAATCTTCCCTCCATTTTCTGGATACCATCGTTGAAACAAAACTGCAGCTGTTGGAAAAACGATATATTCAGAAGAAAAATTAATTTTAGTTGCCTCTGGAAATTCACGAATCGGAGCAGATAACACACCAAACTTCGTCATAACGATACTAAACAACCACGTTAACATTTGAAAAAACAAAAAGACGGCAATCATTTCTCTTACTCGGTCACGTGGAACAGCAAAGTATAAGATTAATGGAAATATAACCCAGATGGCTAAAATAACAGTAAAATCAATCGACATATTTCACCATCCTTTTTTTGTTAGTATACTTTGTTGAAGCATAAATATACTTCGAATAGCGAAATGCTTTTAGGCTTAGATAAATAAGAAAACGCCCCTACCATTTATTAGTAGGAACGCTCTGCACGAAATTAGTTACATCTTGAATTAGTTGATCAACATCTTGATAACCACTATCTATTTGAAGCATTCTCTTTATTATTTTTAGACTCTTTGGTCTTAATGAGAGCTCTTCCATCCAGCTTCTTTCCTTCGCCTTATCTTCATAGCTTGAATAAAGCAAAAATAGCACAAAATGACCTAAGCCGTAAATATCTGAACGAAAAGCAATTTCACGAAACAACCTTACCTCTTCTGCTTCAATAAATGCTTGTTCGGATGCATGTTGTATATAACCTGCCAACCCAAAATCAATTATTACAATCTCATTTTCTCTAAGTAGGATGTTTGGAATTCGTAAATCTCGATGAACAATTCCTTTTTCATGGATCATTTTTACAACTCGAAGGACCTGTAATAGCACCTCAAAGGACTCTCGTTCATTAAAGGTCTTACCTTCTTCAAATATTAATTGCTCAAAGTTTTTCGCCTTTATCCATTCCATAACAAGAAAATGCCTTTTTCCTTCTTGGAATCGTTCATAGCAGACAGGAATCGATGAATGTTGGAACAAACCTAGGATGGCTTCCTCTTTTTCAAATGTCGCTAACCCTGTTCGATACTTTCGCTTACGAAGCTGCTTAACAATTACTTCTTGACCTATTTCCATATCAAGGGCTATATATACTAGACCATATCCACCCTTGCCTAAAAAGCGGTCAATTCGATACCTTTCTTTTAACACAGTACCTTTAGGTAAGGTTCTTTCAAGTAAATCAACAATGAACATATTACTTCTTAACTACTAAACGAGCTAAATTTATATTTGCCTTTTTTCTTATAGTAATGGTTACCGTATTTTGAAGGATGACCAAAGTGCTTCATTTTTTTATAATCGCTGCTAGAGTACTTATGGTGCTTGTTTTTGTGTAATTGTTGTTTTAAAAACATCTTTAACAGTTTCTTTAACATAAAACTCCCCCATTCTTAAACCTTAATTAGTTTCATTTATGTTACTTACATTGTAGATATGCTAATGAAAACAAAGCTTTTTTAAACTATGTGTTGATTTTCGTTACAGGACACTCGCTTTCCGCGGGGCGGGCGGTGAGCCTCCTCGGAGCACAGCTCCTGTGGGGTCTCACCTGTCCCGCTACTCCCGCAGGAGTCTCGTGTCCTTCCACTACAACCAACACTACTAGTTAATAAACACTGTCTCATAACTGCGCCAAAAAAAAAAACGCTTCTACCCATACTACCTGGTAAAAGCGTTTTACATCATACCTTTACCAAAGCAATTGGCAAAGGTCTCGCTTACAACAAAATGTTGCCAACAAAGCCGAGGAATGTTTTTCCTGAAATGACGACTTTATTGTGATTGCTACTCCCCTTTGAATGTAATCTCATTATATCGTAAAAAAGAGAACAACATCAACTTATTTTAATGAGACTTATTCCTCCAAATTAAATGCGATATCTCACATCATGAAATATCGCCACTGTCTTTTTTATTGATATAACTTTACGATTTCCTGAAGCTTTAAAGCTAACCCTAGCTTACCTTCAACCTTTAAGCCACCTGTCATAAAGGCCATCGTCGTATTTAGGTCGTCCTTTAAAAGTTTCGAGAAGTTCTTTTCATTTAGAAAAAGTGTTACCTCTGCCTCATGTGGTGTTCCTTCTACTACTTCAACACGTCCACTAGTTAGAACAATTTGTAGAGGCCCGCTTTCTTCTAAATTCACTTGATATACTCTGTCTTTTTCATTTTCGATATGTTCCGGATTTGTATTCATTTTTTCAACTAATGATTGTAATTCATCTCTTACTGACATCGAATCACCCTACCTAATCCTTATGTATTTATTATTCTACTAGACTATTCTAGAAAAATATAACATACTATTTTAACGGATTCAAAAGTTTTTTCGAAAAATTCGTTTTTTTGAGATAACTCTTCGTTAGGATGGTTAGTATTAGTATCATTCCAAGTAATCCAGAACCCACTGGATACAGAAATGGGAAAAAATACGTTGGATAAGCATGCAAAATATCAGAATAATAACCCATTGCCAATCGATTAGTTCCTGAAAAGTTAATAAGGTTTACAGCAAGTAAATCTTCAGAACGATTTTGAAACTGAATTTTCTTCTCACGCCACTTACCACTTGCTTCATTGATATAAAAGATCCGCCATTCACGTTGTTCCATTGGGACTTCATCATCCGAAACCCTTTGAACGATGGCTATACTATTTTCACCGGTTTGGTGGTCTTTTACTTTTAGAATATCAATCCAGGAAAAGTAGCGACTTCCGCGATCACGATTGGAAAGCCAAATCTCTGATGGTGTCGAAATTTCTTCTCCATTTAGAACAAATTGTATAGTAACAATATCACCTGGGGGTACTTTTTCATTCTTGTCCCATGGTGTAAGTGGAGCCTTTTTCCCTGTATTTTGTTCAACCAATCCTATATGTTGACTACCTATTGTAATCTCAGGTGTATCTATTATCGAGGGCCAGCCATCTTTTGCATATGAATGTTGTAATTCATAGCGATCATTTATCTTTTCTTCAAGAATCACTTCCCTAATCATATCAATTAAAGGCTTTGCAGAAGCTATAAGCAAGAGTAATCCTAGTAATAGCCGCACTCCATTTTTATTCATCTATGCATCTCCTTAGTAAAATACGGTATAATCTTTTATTACAATACCACCGTATGTAAAATTTTACTAATACTAGATTTCTAGGTCTTTATCATTTATAATCAAATTAGGAGTGTGTTTATTTGAATGTTAAGTCTTTTTTCAGGTGAGGTGTATTCACCTGAATTTTTTTTGCAATTAAATAAACAACTCCTTTATCTAAACCACTTTACTTTTATTTAAAATCATCCGTATCAAAATACGAATTTGCCCCCGATATAATAATGGTATAATTAATTTAAACATACATAATTTTGGAAAAAAAGCTACACTCTCATAAGGGAGTGTAGCTTTTGTTTTTAGTAAGGATTCACATAAGCCGGTAACGACTCATTCAGTGAACGAAACGTATAACCTTTTTGTGCAAAGTAGTTTAATAGGGTAGGTAAATGTTCTACCGTTTCTATATGCTCATGAAGGAGAATAACGACTGGCTTGTCACTTGATAATTTTTCATATTGCGTAATTACTTCATCAATATATCTTCCATCACGATACTGCCAATCACGGCTATCAATCGTCCAATCCCACAAAATAAATCCTGCATCCCTCACCGCTTGTTTGTACTCTGGCACCATGTATGGGGAACTACCAAAAGGTGCTCTTATTAAGTTGGATGAAATTCCGGTTAATTCATAAAGATAATCTTGGCCCTCCATCATTTCCTCGACAACTGAAGAAGCTGAACGATAAATGATTTCTTTGTTATGACTAACACCATGATGGCCAATTGTATGGTTCATTGCTACTTCTCTCACTTTGTCTGGAAACTCAATCATATTTGGGACAAGATAAAAAAATGTAGCCTTGGCATCATAGTCAGCAAGGATTTGTAAAATCTGTTCTGTTTGTTTACTTGGTCCATCATCGAAAGTTAGGTATACAACCTTCTCATCTACATGTTTAATAGGCTCACTATCAATCTCTTCAACAATTTCATCTACGATATCTATGGTAATCCAATCAATAGGAACAGTAAATGGTGTTCTCTCAATTGGAGCTTTTATTATATGAAACCCTGCTGGTGCTTGCACAATCGGTTGCTCTTTGCACCCCGCTAGAACAAGTACTATCATTAATAGTATAAGTGAGAATATCTTATGTTTCACAGTCTATCCCCTTTCAGTTCAATACTATAATTATACTTTTTTCGGGATGGAATGGGGTATTTTTTTTTGATACCCAAAATTTGCTAGAAAAGTGTTAGTATTCAAAGGTGGGTATACCCTAAGAGGTCGAATGGCCCGATTTATCGCGAGTTTAGCCCGATTATTCACGGATTTAGCCCGATTTATGTTTAGTTTTGATCTATCATCGTGTAGTTTGGATGGAAAAAGTTGAGTTTGGCCTGATTAATCAGGGATATGAGACGAAATAGTATAAGTATTTCAATTGGTGGTATTATGTAATAGTCTTACTTATTGGGGGTTTATTTTGAATATGATTGTAAGCATTTTAAATAAGATAACTAAAACACAATTCTTCTTATACATCGTATTACTACTTTTATTTATTGGCTCCATTCTTTTTGTTAACCACAATTACTCATACTACGACCGACCAATAGCAGAGATTATTAATACAGAACTAATAGAAACAACTGAAATCATTGATCATTTCGATAATGAGGATCATCTATTCACACAAACATTAATAGCAGTGCTAAAAAATGGTGAAGAAAAAGGGAACCTAATTCATTTAACAAATCAGTTTTCAACTTCTAAGGCCTATGACCATGAATTTAAGGTTGGGCACAAACTGTTTGTATCAATTAACGATAAAGTAAATACAGAATTAACTGGATCTATAGAAGATGTTAAACGCGATACATATGTATTACTTGTTGCATGGATTTTCATCTTTATTTTAATTATCGTTGGGAAAAAGCAAGGATTACTTTCCATTATAAGTTTGGCTGTAAATGCTGTTTTATTGTGGTATGCATTGGATATATACATCAATAACTCTGGAATGAATCTCGTATTGATATGTAGTGTAAGTGCAATATTGTTTACCGTCATTTCACTATTACTCGTTAACGGCGTTAATGAAAAAACCTATGCAGCTATTTTGGCAACTCTGATAGGCACATTTAGTTCACTGTTAATTGCTTATCTGGTTATTTTATTTACAGCTGAGAGTGGACTGCGATATGAAGAGATGCAATTTTCTACCCGTCCTTACCACATGTTGTTTATGGCTGGATTACTTGTAGGATCTTTAGGAGCCGTTATGGATGTTGCCATTACCATGTCTTCTTCTATTTTTGGGTTGTATGAAAAGAATAACAACATATCCCTACAAGCACTAAAAAAGTCTGGTATGGAAATCGGAAAAGACATCATGGGTACGATGACAAATATTTTGTTTTTTGTCTATATTAGTGGCTCAATTCCACTTATACTTCTTTATTTAAAAAATGACTCACAGTTTGGCTTTACACTTTCAATGACTCTTTCATTAGAATTGGCACGCGCTCTCGCTGGTGGTATTGGTATTGTATTAACGATCCCAATAGGTCTATACACGACTCTATTTTTCGTGCAAAGAAAGAGGGGTAGAGAATGAATACCTTAATTTTGTTATCAGCCATTTTATTTATTTTAATGACCTTAATTGGTGGAAAAAAAGGGGTACGATCCTTTTTAGCAATATTCTTCAATTTTTCTGTGCTTATCGTTATCATTTTCATCATGAATGACCCAGATGTTAATCTGATTATCTTAACCTTAGTTGCATGCACAATTATAAGCTGTATTAATCTTTTTTATATAAATGGATTTAACAGTAAAACAAAGACTGCCTTTATCTCTACAATTATCACCACTAGCATATTACTTTTTTTCATTGTCATTATCACCGAGAAGGCAATGATTCAAGGATTTGGAGAAGAAGAAATTACAGAACTTAGTATGTTTTCCCTTTATATTGGAATAGATTTTGTGAAAATTGCTTCCTCCGTTATTATCATGAGCACAATAGGTGCAATTACGGATACAGCCATTGCTATTTCATCACCAATGCGTGAGATACATTACCATCATCCATTGATTAGCAGAAAAGATTTATTCGCTTCAGGACTAAGCATTGGAAGGGATATTCTCGGAACGAGTACCAACACATTATTTTTCGCCTTCTTTGGTGGGTACTTAGGATTACTAATCTGGTTTAAGATTTTAAGTTATTCTCTAGGTGAAATTGTGAATTCAAAAATATTTAGTGCAGAGATGATCACCATCCTTTGTGCTGGAATCGCGGTAACGATGGTTATACCAATTACTTCTTGGATAACTGCATTTTTCTTAGTGGGTGAACAGAAAAGAAAAACATTCAAATAGTATAGTATAAGGAAAACCGGCTGGATTTACCTATCCAAGCCGGCTTTTAATGTGACTATTATTTAAGCTTTACTTCCCATTGCTCGTCAACCTTAACATAACGAGTCACAGATACTAAATGAAGTGTAAGCTCTTCTGGCACTTCCTCAATATCATTTATAGTTAGTTCAATTGTTGTCTTATAACGTCCGAACTCATCTTTTTCATCTAATATGGAACCACTCATCGACGTTTCATACACCTTGCCGTTATTATCTACTGCTAACCAAACTCCAGGGTCAGAGGCAAGCTGTTCTTTTCCTCCCTCCATCTGAATCATAAACATCGTTTCTTTGGAGATTGGAGGCAGTGACTTCTCTAAAGAATATTCGTTCTGCTTCCTAGCCTTATGAATCTTTACATAATTCCCTTCGTATTCAAACGAGACTGGATTTTTAGCAATATCCTTTGGTTTAATTTTGATTGAAAAGTCAGATGGAACGGTCTTCATGACACCGTCAACAATAAGCTGCAAATCAGACTCAGCCTTTTGTGGAACAAATGAATCAACCCAAGAGATATGTCCAAGTTGCATCTTATTCTGTCCCGATAATTGTATCATCCCATTATCACTTTTATGTCCTTGATGATCTGCAAATGTATTATGTGAGGCAATAGTCTCATTCGTAGAATCTTTAATACGATATTGGATGCTCGTATCATATTGTCTTCCTAGACGTTTCACAACATCTTTACCAAATGTCTTTTCAAATCCCTTTATTTCTTTTTTAATCTGAGCTAGTTCTTCTTTTGAAAAAGAAGTTTCATACACAATCTCTGTTGTTGATGGTGCAAACCTTGCTTCCTTCATCTCAATCTCTACGCCATGTAGACTATGTGATGCATGATCTAATGGAATCGTTTGAGTGGCTTTAAGGCTAGCTGTTAAATCAACAGGAAATTCTAAGTTCCAATTGCCTTTCACACCTTTTAGCTCTTTAACTGCTAATGTTAGTGTGAACTTTTCTAATTGATGCCTTTCTTGTAGTGAAAATTCAATTAAGCCATATTCATTACCATGTGACCATCCCATTCCTACATTATCCAAACGGTTACCTTGTTCGTCCTTTGCATAAATTTCAGCTTCCCCTAGATTTAGGTACGTATCTTGTGCCTTTCCACTTTCATCAAGCACTTGATAGGACAGCGCAATTCGGGAAGAATCGGCTATTACGTCCTCAACTTTTAGCGTAAGTCCCTGGTCTTTTACCTCTTGATTAACACGCTCGACAAAACCAGTATCAGCTGCTCTTCTAAGTCCTTCATCCACCTGTTGTGTTGTAAAAAGACCACCAAGCCACTCTGCAAAACCTGAATGGAATGTTGAACTCAACCCTAACACTAATACAATACCTGCTGCGCTGAGGGTCAGCTTTTTCCACGGGGTCCTATTTGTTCGAATCACCTTCGATTCATAAGGCTCTAATTCACCAAGAACAAGATCTGTGAAATTCGGTGGTAGTTCTGGTGTTTGTAATGTATCTTTTAAAAAACTTGCTTCGTTTTGATATGCCTCTACGATTTCTTTACACTTTGAACAAGTAATAAGGTGTGAGTCTACTTCACTTGTTTCTTTATTATCTAACATATGATCTACATATTGTGAAAGCTTATCTGCTGCCCAACATTTCATCATGAAAATAGCCCCCTTCTTGTTTAACTGAATCTCTCATTTTTTTCTTGGCTCGATGAAGCTTATTACGCACCTGGGAGAGAGGTATCTCCACAAGCTCACTTATTTCGTGATAACTTAGCTCATTCACATAACGTAATAGAAGTATTAGTCTCTCATCTTCTGGTAGAGTTTGAATTAACTTCTCAAGTTGACGTTGCTCTTCTTTTTTTAGAAAAATAACTTCAGGGTGATTCGGATTCAAAAGAGTTTCCTCCCCAATATCAACCTGCTTCATCTTATAGCGTTTTTTGCGAAACTCATCCATACAGTAATTAATCGTTACCCGATATATCCAACTAGAGAAAGATCCTTTTCCCTCATATTTATCAAGTTGGTGATATACTTTCACAAATGCCTCCTGGACTAAATCCTGGGCATCATGTGGATTTCTTGTCATCCGTAAGATAGTGGCATAAAGTTGGTTTTTATATTTATTAATAATGTGTGCGTAGGCTTGTTTGTTTCCAGCTAAAATGGACTGGATCCATTGAATCTCCTCTTCCATATTGACCTCCTTAAACGATCATGCGCATGTCTCGTTTATTTAGCGCTCATCATGAGTGCTTTTGTTTGTTTCATACTGTATAACGAGTTTAGCTATCTAATAATTTCACTTCTTTTAAAAAAATTTTCAAAAAGAAAAGGACCTCTTTGAATGGTCCTCTGTTACTCTCTGATTCTCTTCAATTTCCGTTCATAGAAAATGAATAAAGCAATAAATCCACCTATGATTATGATTGGTACAATTCCCACTTGACCATTAAACATCCCTTGAAAACCACTCGCAATACTATACTCACCAATTTTAACAGCTTTCACATATTTTCCATCAATTTCTTCAACAGCGATTACTTCATCCGAACTTTCACCTTTTATCGTGTAATATTTGGTCCCAACTTCATATGTATTTGAAAAATTACCTGAAAGCTGTTCCATATCGGAATAAGCTGTTACTTCACCAACTTCTATATCTACATCTGTTACATACTCATCTGTTACTTCATAGATATATCCTTCCCATACAACAAACGGATACTCCCAATCGGTTGCTAATGATTTCGTAGGTAGGATGAGGACTAATAGTGCGACTAGTAATAATAGTTTCTGATGTAATCTCACGGTTTCCGCTCCTTTTTTATCTATCATATCATGTTTATGTATTTATTCTAAATAGGAAGAAATTAAGTATTTTCACATTTTAGTTAAGTATATCTATGATTTAGGTAAGTATTGTATGATTTTATTTAAGTATTTTTCTGCCTTAGTTAAGTAAATGACCTCAATCGTTAAGTATTCCCTTTTATTGGATATTTTTCATCTTCACATCTCAGAAGAAATTATATAATCCATCCTCAAAATACGTAAATTCAGACTCTGTTATACGTTTTCCACCATATCCTTCAAAAAATACCACTCTATCACTCTCATTTTCGAATGCATTTTGTTTAGGACGGATTGCTAAGGCCGCATCATAGCGCGGATCACCGAAAGCTCCCCCGTTCCAATCAATAACTGCAGAAATTAGACCCTCCTTGACTAGAACATTATCAATCGTAAAATCACCATGGATCAAGGCTTGCTTGACAGATACTGGCTTCTTCTCCTTCAACCTCTGCAAGAGCTTAGCATTTCCATCTGTTTCATAATGTAGCAAGTTATATTCTGCTGTTTCTAGCATCTGATCTAGCCACAAACCTTCCCCCTTCAACTCCGAAGGACAAGGAGTCGAGTGAATCTCTTTTAAAACCTTCCCAAATTGATAAATGACTTCATGTCGCTTTATCTCATTCTGTTCATTCAACAAATAGCTTCGTAATGTTTGTCCTTCCATAAATTGAGTCAACATCCACGACTCACCGTTTCCCTCAACAAACTTTAAGAGTCTAGGAACTGGTAAATTTGCATCTTTTAGGCACTTAAGCACAAATGCCTCCCGCTTCAACCAATTACAAAACTGCTCTCCCTTTGATCTTTTTATAACAAACTTTTCACTATTCAGCGCTTTCACTATTCCCACATCTGAGGTATATCCCTGTTTAGGAAATGCTATCTCAGATAACGCTCCTACCATTTCCGTAATTTCTATAGGCAGCTCATTGATTTTAATCGATTCCATTCCTTCTTCTCCTCCACCTGAATCTTCTAACAAAATTATACACAATTTTGCGGACTGACAGGCCGTTATTTCCCCAAGAAAGCCCCTTTTTGAAGACTTTCCGGACTCAGAAGCCGTTATTTGCGATAAAACACACCAAAAAAAGGTCATCATCCCTCATTAAAGGCCTCTGAGTCCGCAAAGCCTTTAGAAACACTACTTTTCTGCCAAATAACGGCTTCTGAGTACGCTAATACTCCAAACTAATTAGAAGACCACTATTAAACTATAAAAAAGACCAGCCCCTACAATACAGGAGCTGGTCTTTCTCTTCAAAACTTACTTTTTAATCAATCCAATTTCAACTAAACGTTGGTATAAGAAATCACCAGCTGTAATTGCAGGGTATTTCTCAGGGTTTTCAGCCGACACACAAGAAGGAATTGTTTCTAATAAGTAACTGCTGTAAGGATGTACAAAGAAAGGCATTGAGAAACGTGAAGTATTCTCGCCTTTTGGATTTACTACACGGTGTGTTGTAGCTGGAATTACTTCATTTGTAATTCTTGAAAGCATGTCCCCAGCGTCAACGATGATTTGACCTTTTTCAGCTTTTACATCCATCCATTCGCCTTCACGAGTTAGTAATTGAAGACCTGAAGCAGTTGACTCTACTAAAAGAGTAATTAAGTTAATATCTTCATGCTCACCAGCACGGATTGCATTTGGATCCATCGAATCATCTAATGCAGGATAGTGAATTGCACGTAGTACACTGTTTCCGTCTTTAATCATGTCTGAGAAGAAGTCTAAACGAAGATCCATATCAAGCGCAAGTGCTTCTAACATATTACGAGCAACACGCTCTAATTCACGGTAGAAGTTTAAGCCATTTTTACGTAAATCTTCTACTTCTTCTGGCCAGATGTTTGCTGGGTATTCACCTGCTAATGGGTGACCAACAGGTAGTTCTTGTCCAATATGGAAGAATTCTTTTAAATCTCCAACTGTACGGTTTTTCGCATGCTCTTTCCCAAAACCAGTATAACCACGAGCTCCTCCAAGAACACTTTCATACTTCTTCTTCGTGTCTGTGTCTAAAGCATAAAACTTACGCCACATGTCATAGTTTTTCTCAATTAGATTAGGATCTACTCCGTGTCCTTCTAAAATGATAAATCCAGTTTCTTTTAGGCCAGCAACAAACTCTTCAGCAAAGATTTTGCGTTGATCTGAATTTCCATAAGTATAATCTTTTAGATTAAGTGTGCGAATCATTGTCATTTTATTTTCCTCCTTAATTATGAAAAGGCTTTCATAAACACCAAATACTATTATAACTGTTAATATAGTGAAATCTAGTACTTTTTTCACAATACTGGAATATTTTTTAACATTGATAGAAAACTAGTCCTTTTCACGAAAAAGCAGTGAATCCCATAGTAGGACTTCACTGCTTCGTTTTAAACCATTTTTGTAGTAACTTTACCAGATATGTTTGTTCCTTTACGTAGCTTAAAGCGAATCCAAATCTCTATTGCTACTAGATTTCCAACCCAACTGAGCCATATGGCTGCTACATACCCGACTGTAAAATTATCTAATGAATATCCGACAATTGCTGACCACATTCGAAATGTTAGAGCAGCAAATGTCATTGCATAGCTTCGATACATCCATTCCTCGTGGAGGCTTTGTTGTTTATTGCGAATATACTTATAAGCTTTCCATGTTGTATAAAACCAGAGTATGTCTAAGCATAAAAATCCAAGTATGGCTAAAATTCCGCCATGTGCGTAAAATGCTAAATATATCCCGACTAGAGAGCTTATTATAATCATTACAACATACACTTTTCCTGCATACCTATGGCCCTGTAAATACTTGTTACGTAACTTTTTTACAAATAAAAAAGGACCAATAATCAAAGGTAAAAAAGCTGTTAAAATATGAATATACAAGGCAATGTTCCATAGTTGATGATTCATTGCAAACATTTCCATTCCTTCACGGATAAGAATGGCATTGGTTTCAACTGGATCTAAGACAAAATAACGCACGACTGCAGAAATTGATAAAACAAACGCTAATAATAGAATAATAGCAAAGCCTAGTTTTTTACCCATTTCAATTGTTTTTCTCCTCTCACAACTCCCTGATATTTTTAATAATACCAAAAATTTCTAAATAAAAAATAGTAAATTTTATTGTAAAGATGGAATAGTAACTACATCAAAGTAGTCACCATTCATTTCGTTTATTAATCTGTATAGTATAAAACCATTTTTATAAAGTACCTCTATATCTTGAAATTTCATTTCAAAGATCATATCAGTAGAAACATCAGTTAATGTGATTTGATTCTCTTCGCTATATTCTAAGAAATACCTTTTAATTGGGGTTGTAATAAAATACCTTGAAAATAGTCCTGGTTCTTCCTCATAATAGGTAAGTGTTATTTTAGCTCGCCAACTGTTTTCGAACGACTCAACAAACTGATGAACTAATTCGCTATTTACTTCTGGAACTTCTTCATAAAAAATAACATCATCATTTTTTATTGCCTCAGATGGAGGATAAGGAAATACCCATGGTTTAGCGATCGCAATATAGATATGATTTATATTTATAAATGCAAAAAGGGCTATTATTGCGATACCACAAGATACCCACATCTTTTTATTCATCCTTACACCTCTTCCATGAAATTACCTAATTTTAACATGTCAACAATTTCTTAGAACAATATTTCCAAAATAAATCTATAAAAATATGTGAAATCATAATGTTTCGCTAATCGAAACATGTTACAATACATTCACACAAAACTACAAGGATAGAAGGGAACGTCATGAACAAAAAGGTTTGGCTGATTTATGGGATGCTTGCTTTAGCAACATCCACGTGGGGAAGTGCTTTTATTGCGGGAAAATATGCAGTGTTAAGCTTTGAACCAGCAACGGTTGCTTTTTTACGATTCTTTGGAGCTGCTATTCTACTCTTTCCTATTATGTGGATCATGGTAAAGAACCACACGAAACCCACACTTAAGGATTACGGACTATTTGCAATCCTGGGTCTAACAGGTATTGCCATTTATAATATATGTTTCTTTCTGGCAAGCAAGCATGCTCCAGTGATAAAAAGTTCCTTATTTATCGCTTCTAATCCAGTTTTAATTGTTCTTCTATCAGGTTTATTTTTAAAAGAGAAAATTACGAAAAATAATATAATTGGAATGATCATTGCGTTAACGGGTGTAGCCTTCATTATTACAAATGGCCACCTATTGACACTTTTTCAACTTGGCTTCGAGCCTATTGACTGGATTTTACTAGGCGCAGTTGTAAGTTGGGCATTATATAGTGTTGTTGGAAAAATCGTGTTGAAAAAATATACTTCGGTTGAATCGACAACCTATGCAGTTGCTTTTGGTACATTATTCTTACTACCCTTTGCCTTATTCGAAACCACCTGGCAGGATGTTCAGTTGGCTACATGGGATGCCTGGGTAGCCATCGCACATATGAGTGTATTTGTAACAGTTGTTTCCTTTATCATGTATTATCAAGGAATTAAAGAAGTTGGTGCAGCAAAGGCTTCTATTTTTATCAATGTAATGCCTGTATCTGCAGTTATTATGGCAACGGTATTTTTAGGGGAATCCTTCACCTTTGCTCATGGGATTGGTGCAGTATGTGTGCTTACCGGGGTGTATGTAGGAACGAATACGAAGAAATGGACACTATTTAAGAGGCAAAATAAATTGCGAGTTCAAACGAAGGATAGTGCATAAACGAATATAATATTCCAAAGCGCTAAGAACTTTATTCTTAGCGCTAATTTATTGTTTATTAATTTAGCTTTTCTTTTTGCTTTGAATTTTTGTAGTACTCGAAAACACTGCTGCCATCTTTACTGATTAAGGTGGTATTTATTTTTTCTTTCTTTAACGATTGTCTCAAGAGCATTTAACCCCTTGCTTTTAGCGGTCATTTCGTTTCCTTTCTTTCCGATTGAAATAACGGTGCAAAATACAGTTGGAGCCAGTGTTTTAGTTGTTTCTATCTTTATGTTATCAATGGAAGATAAGTCGAATCGTAAAGATAATAAACAACCCTCCTCTCAAAATTGAAAGGAGGGTAAACATTCTTTGATACGTCTAACTTGCTTGTTCAGCTACCTCTTCAGTTGAAACCTTTTCTTTTTTACGACGACCTTTACCGATTTTCCCTAAAGAATCGAATAGACGATAAGATGCTGGGATTAGCACTAGTGTTATCAAGGTTGCAAACAGTAACCCAGAAATGATAACAGTTGCCATTGGTGCTTGATAGTTACCAGAAGTTCCTGAAGCTAGTGCTAAAGGTAACATTCCACCAACCGTTGTTAATGTTGTCATTAATATTGGACGAATACGATTTTCACCTGCTTCAACAAGCGCATCTGATACTGAATATCCTTCACGTCTAAGTTGATTTGTTCGGTCTATCAGTAGGATAGCATTGTTTAATACAATACCAATTAACATAATTACACCCATTCCTGACATAATACTTAACTCACGACCTGTGATAACTAACCCCAAAATGACACCGACAATTGTCATTGGAATAACAGACATAACAACAATTGGATGGATTAAGTGATTAAACTGAACAGCCATAACAAAGTATACTAAGAAAATCGCAAGGCCTAAAACTAATAACATCTCTTTCATTAATTCTTGCTGCGCCTCTAGGTCACCAGCAACTGATACTGTGTACCCCGACGGAGCATTGAAGTCTTCAATCAGTTTAGAAACCTCGCGATTGATTGCTCCTAGGTCTTTCCCTTCAATATCAGCTGAAATGGAAATAAATCGCTCTCCATCATTGTGTGTAATCTGATTCGGCGTATTTACACTTTTTAACTCAATGAATGTTGCTAATGACTTTTCACCACTAGGTGTTGGAACTTTTAAGTCTAATAGTTCTGTTTGCTTCTCAACTTTCTCATCCCATTTAACCATCATTGGTACATTTTCTTCATTAATCGTCATTTCACCTAAAGGCATTTGTAGAAAGCTTTGCTCAATAAATTGTTTAATTTGTGGCTGAGTTAGACCCGCTTTTTCAATTTCACTTGTTTTTAATTCAATCACTTGTTCAACTGACGTACGTTCGATTGAATTATTAACCGCTACGATTCCCTCAATATCACTTAATTCACTTATAAAATCATCAGCGATCGCTTGAAGTTCTTCAAAGCTATCACCAGAGATATTCACTTGAACTGGAGAACCTCCTCCAGCTGACATTGCAGCCTGTGCGTCTTTAAGTGGAAAATTCTCTTTTAACTCACGTAAAGAACGCATAATTTCCTCGTTCACTTCTTTTTGCTCTCGGGTAATCTCTTCGCCCTTCGTCATATTAATGATAGTGTAAAGCATTGTTCCCATATCCATAACATAGTTTGTTTCTACATCCTGAACCTGAGATAGCGTTTCATTCATCTCGGAGATTAATTCTTCTTTTTCTTCAGTTGATAATCCTGTTTCCACAGTAACCATAACCTCTGCATAGCGATTTAACATATCTGGCATTATCGTCATTGGAATTTTCGTAACGAGTGCAAGTGATCCAGCAAACATTAAGAAAAATAATCCAATAACTGCAAAGCTATAACGCTTTTTCTTAACAGCCCAAGAAACAATGCGACTATATGAACGTAACAATGGACCTGTTTTCTTTTCCTTCTTTTTCTTTCCAAGCTTTAAAAAGTTTTCTGACAAGGATGGGATTAGCGTAAATGATACAACTACTGAGCTAATTAATGTAATTGCTACTACAGCCGATAGCATAATCATGAAGGTTCCCATTTCTCCACCTAATAATCCTATTGGAAGAAAAACAACAATCGTAGTTAGCATAGAGGCAATAACTGCAGTTGCTACCTCTTTTGTCCCTTCAATCACTGCTGCAAATTTATCTAACCCTTGTTCTTTTTTACGATAGATCGACTCTAAAATTACAATGGCAGAGTCAACCATCATTCCTATACCTAACCCAAGTCCAATAAGGGTTAAAAGGTTAAAGCTGTAGTCGAAGATCCACATCGCAGAGAAAGTTAGTAAAACAGATGTTGGAATTGTCAGTCCTACTATAAATGTTGCTCTAATGTTTCGAAGGAATAACAATAAAATCACAACCGCAATAATACCACCAATAAGAATATTGCTTGTTACTCCATCAATAGATTCCTTGACATAATCTGCTTGTGCAACCATTTCTGTTAATTCAAAGCCAGTAATAACATCTTCATCTCTAATTTGTTGGATTTCAGCCCGAATCGCTTCTGCCATTTCAATTTGGGTATACTCAGAGCTACGCCCCACTTGGATAAAGATAAAATCCTTTGATCCATTTTTCCAAACAGAAGACGAGTTTTCTAAAGGAACAAGTGACACTTCCGCGACTTCCTCTAAGTTAATAAAACCTGTTTGTGTTGGGATTTTAATGTTTTTTACATCCTCGATAGTTTCTAGTTTCGTATTCCAGCGTAACGAAGGCGAGTCTTTATCTCCACTCAATTCACCTAAAGTTGCTTCACTGTTACCTTGTTGTATAGCACCGATTACATAGGTAATATCTAGACCTTTTTCAAGCATTTTCTCACGGCTAAATTCAATTGAAACTTCATTTTCAACTAAACCTGAAAGCAACACATCACGTACTTCCGGTAATGCTTCAAGCCTTGGTTCGATCACATCTTTCGCAAAAGCTGTCATCTCTTCCATACTGCCACCGGAGACATCCATAAAAAATTCGTAACTTTGACTTGTTCCAATTTGACCAGCAAATACATCTTTAACACTTGGTATACTTGCTGTTGTTGAATTAACAATAGATTCTACTTCTTTAAAAAGCTCTTCTCCACGCCCACGTTCAAACATGACTTGAATCGAGGTTCTGCCAATATTTGTTGTAGAGCTGACACCTTCAACCCCCTCAATTGACTGTATCTGACTTTCTAAAGGTGTAGTTATCGTTCGCTCTACCTCTATAGCAGCCATTTCACCTGCCCCGATTTCAACAAAAGCACCATCAAATTGTACCGATGGCAAAAGCTCTTTATCTAGTTTCAAAATTGAGTAGTATCCAAGAATAAGAACAAATACAACCATCAAGCCTACTAAAATTTTTCTCTTAACAATAAAGTTAAGCCAGTTCATAGTTTCCTCCTCTTGATAGTTTCTAAGACCTAAGTCTTATACACTACCAATATGTAATAAATTAACTTCCAAAGACCATTATAAACATTTTTTAGGAAAATACACCTATAAATTAGCATTTTATCCAATATTTACAAAGTGTTTACATTTTGAATTTACCGATAATTCGCAAACCACAAAAAAGACACCCTATTGGATGTCTAATACTTACCTTATGCATCAATATAGAAAACAAAGTCCGGATGTATATACATTACCTCAAAATCAGGATTATCTTTTAAATTAGTATATAAATCTTCTGGAGCAAACCATAAATGGTCATTCGGAAACTCATAATCTGCTCCATAATAATAACTTAACCAGATTAATTTCGAGCAGTAGATATAGTTCCATTCATCTTCTAAAGGTGTATTGAGAGTAAATAGAAAGATAGGCTTTGCAATCCCTTTTTCCTTGTTCTCATTAAAGGTTTCCAAGTAGTTTAATGCATACTTAGCTGCCTTTTCACCCATCTCTTTATTCTTCGGCCGGAAGTGTGCAAACAATTTATGATTATTAAAAAAGTTTTCTACAGGTACCTTTCGAATAATCGGGTTTGTAACCACGCCTTCTACGATACTACTCTCATCTACAACCATAGCAGAATGCCCCATATACCCATAAGGAAGACCATTTAAGTTATCACAGGCAACAAGAATATCGCCCGCTCGGAAATAGGTTTCACGTTCCGAAAAACGTAGATCTCCAATATCGTATGTTTCATAGATTCTCTTAATGTAACCATCAATCATCACATCTGCTTGAATAAGTAACTTATGATTAAAGTTATTTCTCGAGTTGATGATAATGGAATCAATAAACGACATATGTCCCATATGCTGATTGTCTAAAAAGATGGAGATATTCATCAGGTTAACCTGGTCATCTTTCTTATCTATCTTAATTTTCCGCTCATCCCTATACACATTAAAATACTGCTGCATTCTTTCCCCTCCCACAAAAGCTAAACTAGGATATCTAAACTGTGAGGGCGTGATTTATTTTTAACCGATTAAAATTGGACCGACTATTTGCCCAAACTAAAATCGAAATCAAAATCAGGATCAAAATTAAAGTATGCTTGAGTTGTAGGGTTTACTTGAAAATCACTCAATAACTTTGGATTAATCTGAGTTTGTGGATTGACCTCTAGGCTTGGGTTTACTTGTGTCCATGGGTTTACCTGTACATTTGGATTAACTTGCATACTTGGATTTACTTGTGTATACGGACTTACATTCACATAAGGGTTAATTTGTGTCGTTGGATTCATTTGCAATAATGGCTGTAACATTGAATCATATTGCATGATTTCATTATAGTTCTTGTAATATTTTGTGTAAGCTTCCTGCATTTGAGCTAAACAATTCTGCCTTTTTTTCATAAGTTGTTCATAATTCATAGTCAAATACCTCCTTTTATTATTCAGTTCATGCTATGAAAAAATAGATTAATAGGTAACACGTCCTGACAAGAATGGGCTTTATAAAAATAGAAAAACCTAGGTACACGTATCCTAGGTATGTTAAAAGTTATGTTTTTTTAGTTGTAAATCAAGAACAATGTTTCCAAATGGAATGAAGGCTACGATAAATGCACTAATAGCCCATTTTAATGACCAACGGATTTTATAGGTTGTATAGGCTATAACAATTACATATAGAGTAAATAGCCCACCGTGAATTGCGCCAACAACGCTGACGACTTGAGGCATGTCTAAAAAATACTTTAGTGGCATTGCAATAAATACAAGAAACAGAAGAGAACCACCTTCAAGAAATCCCATCGTTCTAAAGCGGCCTAGCGGTGTATGTAACATTTTTAAAAGATCCTCCTAGAATAATTCTATCCTCTAACTATATACTATTTTAATCTTTACCTCTATAACTATATTATTGAAAAAATCTCCAATAAAAAAGACCAACCTGTGAAGTTGATCATTTAACACTCTATATTTTGTTTAAGTAATTGATTTAATCTCTCTTCTGCTCTGTCTTTGTCCATATCTAATCCCATTAAAAAGTGTAACAATGGATCCTTTTTTGCAAATTGTCTCATAGAATAATACGCTTTTGGCTTACTATATTTAAATACGGTCATCACTTCAATGGTTGGCAATTGCCCCTCATCTACTTTTGTTCGTAAAAATTGTTTAATAAAATATGCGAAATCGTACGTTGAACTTGGGCGGTCCGGCATTCTATCTAATAACTGATAGAAATGTTGGATGGTTTCAATTAACTCGATATTCCTTTCCATAAGTCCCCCTACTTTGTATCCATGAACGAAATTGGCAGAAGGCAATCCTAGTTGTCCAACTTTAGACCCGTGACTTTGCCCTCATCTTTCAATAAGTTTGCCCTAGATTACTAAAATAGTACCATTTCCTTATCTTTCAATCAATCTATTTTAGGTAAAAAGTATAGTTTATTCTGAAAAATAGAACTGTATTTCTTATCCATTTCCATTTATTATAATAAAGGAATCTAATTTAATTTAAATGGGGGAATAACTTCATGCTAAAAGCTCAACAATTACACGATATTGAATCCCTTCAAAAGGTTTGCGAATCGCATGACAATCTTAAACTAAAATTAAATTGGGATATGCTACGTTCCAGAGGTAGTCAAGAGCCAGAAGACTTTTTCATGTATGAATCCTCTTTACTGGTAGGTTTCATTGGAATCTATGGATTCGGTGATAAGGTTGAGCTATGTGGAATGGTTCACCCCAATTTTAGAAACAACGGTATCTTTACTAAACTCTTTCAACAAGCCATTGAAGCTTGTAAAAATCAAGGTTTTGAGAGAATCCTACTGAATGCTCCAGCTGATTCAGTTTCAGCAAGCGAGTTTCTAAAGAAATTACCCTGTATTTATTCTATTTCTGAATATCAAATGAAATACAATCACACTCCATTAGAATGCAACAATGACATTGTTTTGAGGCAAGCTTCTTCTTTACAAGACAAAGTAGCTGCGATTGAGTTAGATATGAAGTGTTTTGATATGACTGAAGAAGCAGCAAAATCTTTTAATGAAAGAGTACTAGAAGAAGGTACATATTATATTATTGAAGTGGAAGGGAAAACGGTTGGTAAAATCCGCGTTTACCGTGAACACGGGGAAAGTTGGATTTATAGTTTCGCTGTTTATCCTGAATACCAAGGAAAAGGGATTGGACGTAAAGCATTGACCAACGTTGTATTAGATGAAGCAAAACATGTACAAGATATTTATTTAGAGGTTGAAATAAAAAACGAACATGCACTTGGGTTATATAAATCCTGTGGGTTTGAACAATTCCACACTCAGGATTATTATGTGTATAAAGGGTAAAAAACACCTGAACACGCTGACTTGTTCGTTGTCAGCGCGTTTGATTTCCCCTAAAATACTCTTTTATTACCTTTTACACCTTACAAAATGTCTTCCATCCATCTGAAAACAGTTCTTGATTCACAGCCTCAACGATACGAACCGCACATACCTCTAATTTTTCATTAAAAGTATTTACTTCAACATCATACATTTCTCCGTTCTGGTGTACAAAGTTCAACTGAATTTTCGCTTGTCCTACCGTTCGATCGCCACGTTCACGTTCACGACGCTCTAATTCTTCTAACGGGCATTGAACCCCAACAAACAGTACTGGATAATCTTGAAGGGTTTCAGTCGCACTTTTCAAGCTTACGTTGTCATGTAAAACATCATCTATTATTAGATTTACACCTTTATCTGAAAACATCTTAATCGTTTGATGATAAAAAACCTCAGTCGCAATGGGAATCAAACGTTCATTCTGTCGATCCTCCATTTTCTCGATGATATAATCAAAATCATCCAATGAGAAATGAAAGTAATTCGGTAAAAGCTTAATCAGTTCTTTACTTAAGCTCGTTTTACCAGAACTTGATACACCATTTAAATAGATAATCTTCCCTTTGTTCATCTTTTGTGTAGTCCCCTTATGTTTTTTGAATGATTATATCGTTTTTTTAAGTAGAACACTAGTTTTTAAAAAAACATATCAGTCCTCTACCTCAACCCTAACAATCGTCTGTAGCTTGGAGGGCTCATTACAAAAAGGCTGATTAATATAAATCTCTCGATGAGATCGATTCTTTACGACTAACCCATTCTCCTTACAAAAATTCAATACATCTTCAAGCGTTTCATATACATTGTTATATGAACCTACATGTAGTGCCTGAACACAACGGCCCTGATGGTTATTCTTCAAGTAAACAGGAACTCTGACACTCCTCTTTCTGAACTCAAGTTCCTGTATTGCTTCACTAAACATACCTTCAGTAATTAAATTTGGGACCTGCATCATTGCTGTCCACTCACCTATTTCACCAGTCCAAATCACTTCTAAAGGCATTAGCTTAAACTTGTAATCCATCCCAAGTTTTGTCATGTCCTTTAACCGATTAACGACACGAGAGATTGACCAGATCGTATCACCATCGTGCATTCGGTAAACATTTCTCTCTCCCTCTCCATGTGCAACGACAAATTGAAGCTCAGGAATATCTATAACCTCAATCATTCCTTGTTTTAAAGAATACACACTTTTATGTATTTTGCGAAAATCATTCACTCTCACCCTTATCACTCCTCTTTATGGGGCCTGACCCCCACCGCTTTAAAGCTTTAACATATTGCTTCTGCTCATTTCCTTTTCCTTATATTCTCCATTTGGAATAATATCCCTTTGTTTTTTATAAAATCTTCTGCCTACGTGAAAACTATGGTAAAATACGATTTGTGTGAAATGAAAGGATGATAGAACTTGCTACTTTATGCACTACTAACTATAACAGCTACTGCAATAGAACTAGTATTTGTTTTTTTCTTATCATGGATTTTAGAAATGCATTACCATGATGTTTTATTCCTGTTTGGAGCTTTTATGAGTGGAGCTATCTGGTTATCCTCAAACAAGGGTAGAAATGCAGAGGTTGGCCTAAGTTATGATATATACAGTGGCCTTGGAGATATGTTAAAGATGAAGTTTATACCAGAAGAAAAATATAATGTATTCGTTAATCCGTTTTTTATTGGCTCACTCTTGGTAATGGTTATCGGAATCGCACTATCTATTATTGTATATTTATAAAGACTACTAAAAAACAGCATTCCAGTTTGGATGCTGTTTTCTCATTTTTACTATGTATGAGGACTTGGTAGGCCTCTCACCTACAACATGCACAACCATATTCGATGATACGGTTGGCTGCTCTATTAGTTGAGCTACAAATCCTCACAGATAGTATCTACCAACTTTTTGGACTTCATTCCTTCTTATAAAAAAATAAAAATTTCGTGTTGCGAAATAATTTAGAAATCATTAAAATATAGCTATTACAATTTTAAGGAGAACCACATGAGTAAAAAAATAATTCTTTATACAAAAGCCTTCTCTGATTTAGGAACCTTCATGGATTTGATTGTGTTAAATGTTGTGATGTATGCTGCAACAGGAAGTACGGTTTGGCTAGCTGCAACCATGGCTGTTCGTACACTTGGAGGTGTATTATCCAGTCTTTTCTCTGGGATAGTAGCAGATAGATATGACCGTCGTAAAATTATGATCTACACAGATATTTTCAGGGCCATTATCATCCTTCTATTAATTCCGTTTCCTAATCCAGTCATGATCTTATCTGTTGCCTTTTTAATCGGCTTATCAAGTACATTTTTTATGGTTAGTTTCAACTCAGAAATACCACAAATTTTTGGGCAAGATAAAGTACTTGAAACAAACGCGCTTATCTCAAGGCTAACATCAATCAGTCTTGTTGCTGGTTTTATTGGTGCAGGAGTAATCACTGATTTTCTCGGTTATAAAGTAACTTTAATGATTGATGCACTAACTTATCTGTTATCAGCTGCTGTTCTCTTAAAGGTAAAATGGGAGTCCAGTACTCCTAAACAAGTTGCTGCTTTGGCTAGTGGTTTCAAACAAAAGTTAAAAAGCGTAGGAAATGATTTGAAAGAAGTTTATTCCTATATAATGGTTGCTCCAATGCTACTCATGGTTAATCTTGTTTTCTTAATTGGTGCTTTTGCTGGTAGCTCACACAACCTTGGCATTCCATTACTTGCCGAAGATATAGATCCTTCTCGTCAAGGTTTCTACTATGGGATGATCTGGGGAATATGGGGAATTGGTTCAGTTGCTGCCACAATGATTATCCCAAGGATAAAGTGGCTACAGAGTGACCGCATATTTTATAGTTGTTTCATATCAGCTATCCTAATGTCCACCGGATTCATTGTCTTTTTGTCAAACCTTAATCTATGGATTATCTTTCCGTTTGCTTTCTTTACCGGAGTGTTCGATGCTACATTTACAACGCTCCACTCAACCATCTTACAGAAAACAGATAACCATATACGAGGGCGAATCTTCGGAGTTGGCATGCTATTAAAATCATTAGGTTTTGCTTTAGGATTTGTTGTAGCACCAATTTTACTAGAAGCTCTTACTCTACCAAAAATGGTTTGGATATTACACGGGACATTAATCACTTCGACTATCGTTATTGCCTTAGTTGCATTAAATCTAAATACAAAAGCTAAGTCCCTACCACCAGTTAAACCTAGCGTATAAAATATCTCATTTTTCAACATATTTCGTCATATCCTTTATTGCCTTAAAAAGAATATCGCTATATAATTAATCTATTACTAATTAACTATAGCTAAATTCCTAAAGTTAAAGGCAAACCCGTCGAAAGTCGGGGACGCAAAGCCACGGATCTTCAGCATAATGCTATGATGGCCGGGTTGTCAGATGGGATGTTGAAAACTCTTTTCTGCTTTGCGTAAATTTGCTTCAAACTATTTACGTCAAAGAGGAAAGAGTTTTTTTTGAAAAAGTTTTATACATAGGAGGTACACAAATGTTTAAAAAGAGACCAAGCCTTTTAAAGTTTAGTAACCTTAAAATAGGCTGGAAATTTGGAATAGCACTAGGTTTATCAATTGCATTATTCTGTGCTTCAGCTGTCATTATTTTTTTCCAGATACAAGGAGTAAAAACTGAACTAACTTCACTAGAAAAAAAGAGTAATAACTCAATCATTATTACAGAAATTGCTTCCTTAATTCGATCAAAAGATGCTCGTATTGCAGATTATATAAGTAGTCCTAAGGAGGCATATATCAAGGAATATAATGAAATTGATGAATCTCTTACATTGTTTCTAGTTGAATTAAAGCCACAATTAACTTCAAATGAAGAGATTGTCATATTAGGTGAGATTGACAAAGCTGATGAAGAAATAAATACGCTCTTTTTAAATTCTATCGGTCCAGCAATTAAAAGTGGGGACCAATCTGTAGCATTGTTAAGCCGTGGAAAAACACAAATACTTCGCAGTGGAGTTGTAAAAAAACTAGAAGAGTTACGTAGTATCTTGGATAACCAACGTGATACAGCTATGAAACAAGTTTCAATGAGCTTAAACAGTGCAATTACAAATCTACTAATCGCAATAGCTCTATCTACAGTGCTAGGTATTCTAATAGTTTATTTAATCAACCGTATCGTTCATAAAAACTTAAACAATGTCATAAAAATGGCCAAGGAAATCTCTGAAGGTAACCTAACAATTGATGAAAATAGCTATACAGGTAAGGATGAAATCGGCCAACTTAGTTCAGCCATGAATGTTATGTTAATTAGCTTACGAGACATGGTAACAAAAATCTCCAACGTATCTGAAACAGTAACGAGTCAAAGTGAAGAATTGACACAATCAGCAAATGAAGTAAAAGAAGGCAGTAGACAGGTTGCTGCTACAATGCAAGAGCTTTCTGCTGGTTCTGAATCTCAAGCCAATGATTCATCTGAACTATCAGAAGCCATGTCTACCTTTATTGATAAAATCCAAGGCGCGAATACGAACGGTCAACTGATTCATGATTCGTCAAACTATGTCTTAAAGCTTACTAAAGATGGCAGTCAGTTAATGGATTCATCTGTCAAACAAATGAATTCCATTGATGAAATCTTTAATGTTGCAGTAGACAAAGTAAAAGGACTTGATAAACACTCTAAAGAGATCTCAACTCTTGTTGGTGTAATTAAAGCAATCGCTGACCAAACAAACCTTCTTGCGTTAAACGCTGCCATCGAAGCAGCAAGAGCTGGCGAACATGGTAAAGGCTTCGCAGTAGTAGCTGATGAAGTTCGTAAATTAGCTGAACAGGTTTCAGTTTCAGTTTCTGATATCACTGGAATTGTTGCAGGTATTCAAAAAGAATCTGGTGAAGTTGTAACTTCACTTGAAGAAGGCTATCACCAAGTTGAAAAAGGCTCAGAACAAATTCAAACTACAGGTAAAACATTCGAGACTATTAATCAATCCGTACTAGAGATGGTTACTAGAATTCAAGATGTATCCAACAATTTAAAAGAAATTGTGAGTAGCAGTGAACTTATGAGTCAATCTATAGTAAACATTGCATCAGTTTCTGAAGAATCAGCAGCAGGAATTGAACAAACCTCTGCCTCTATTCAACAAACGACCAGTTCAATGGAGGAAATTGCAGGAAGTGCAAATCAGTTATCAGTGCTTGCCGAAGAGCTTAATGGTCAGGTTCGTAGGTTTAAACTTTCATAACCGTTCATCTTAAAGAGCATCCATTATGGTGCTCTTTTTAATTTGCTTCTCTATGTCTACCTCTTCTCCTTGGGACATCTACAGATAAGATATTTCCGATTAAGAAGGTTCTTCTCTTTTTACGTAAGTAACAATAAGCAATCAATGTATTTTCCTTAATCTCCATTACTCTAATTAAACGCCCCGATACAACACCACCCTTTGATATATAAATAATTTCAATGGTTGACTGTTCATGGAATGCTCTTTTTAAAATCCCCATCATCGCAACATCACTCCTTTGTTACGATTATTATATACCAAACAAGTGTTCTGTACCTATATTTTTTTGGAAATAAAAAAGAGTAACCTTTAGCAAGTTACTCCCTGAATAATCATGCCCTTGTCATTAACTCCTTTTCCCAAGTAGGAACCTGGTACCTAGTAATTTTGAAACGATGAAGGAGACAATTAAAGCTAATAATAGACCTCCAATATGGTACGTTATCACATGTGGGCTTTCATTATAGTTGTAGATAAATGAAGGAAAGATAGCCCCACCTAATAGATAAAAACAGACGAATACCCCCACTTTAAGAACCGGTTGAAACTTTTCATACACAAGAATCTTGCCGTTATTTTCACTTTTCATCGCCTTAGAAAAATACATGATCAATCCTAAACCTACAATAGTTACTATAACCGGAACAATTAGTGGCTCAAGACCTAACTGATTAGGACCATTTACATATCCATGTAAAAAACCATTAATCCGATGATCAAGTAGAAGTAATTGTATCGGAAAACTAATATGCTCAAACAGACTGTAAATTACATTAGGTAAATAGAAATGCCCCAATCCAAGTGCTTCCCAATGGTAGTTAAAAAATTCATCAATCAACATAGCCATTCCCATAGGAAATAATAAAAAGATGACACTGAAAACAAACTGAGAAATAACACTAGCTCCCATAAACCCAATCAATAAAGCAAACGTATAAACACCTATTAGTACAAAAATGGAAACCAATCCATAGTACCAAAGGATACCGGAATCCATATAATCAATCAGCAATGAATTGCTTAGCAGAATGACTGCTGCTACGATTGAAACAATGGTTGCTCCAATAATGTTTATAACTCCAAGTAACCACTTAGTAAGCATGATAGTCTGTCTTTTAAATGGAAGTGACAATGTTAAATCCATACTTTGATTCGTACGTTCTAACCCTATCAAGGTACATGCTAAAATTAGTACGACAAGAATTTGGAGGAATGCAACGTCAGTATTATTCCAATAAAGATGATATTCAAATGGGTTCCGCTCTCCTGATTCTTTCCAGAATTGAATTGCAACATTTAAGTGCTGAATCTCATTAACAACTTTTATAGGAATATACAAAGATACGAGCCACAATGCCCATAATATAAACTTAGATTGCTTGTAATCCTTTAACCACAAACCTTTAGTGCCCTTCACGGTCATCCCCTCCTAACGCCGAAATGAACATATCCTCTAATGTCATCGGTAATTCTTCAAATAAGATTGGCTGGTATGTGTTTAGCTGATTCATTGTGTTCTCTGTGTCGCCTTTAATAAGAAGGGTATGAACTCGACCAATCTGATTGATTCGTACAATATTTTGAAGTTGTCCAAGCTCCTCTGGATAGTCCCCTTTAAATACGACCTGAACCTTTTTAAAGTGCTCCTTCGCGTTGTCCATCGTAATAATAGATTCAATTTTTCCTTCTTTCATCATCATGATTGTATCAGCAATTTTCTCTAACTCATCTAAATGATGAGTGGAGATTAAGATTGAAAGCTCGCTTTCAGAAACCTCACCGATTAATAATTGAAGGACCTGACGTTTGATAATTGCATCAAGACCATTTGTCGGCTCATCAAGTATAATTAATTTTGCCTTTGTGGAAATGGCTAATATGATGAACATTAATGCCTTCATCCCTTTTGAAAAGGTTCTTACTTTTCGATTTGTAGGCAACTTAAATTCTTTCATATGACTGTAAAAAAAATCTTCCTGGAACTCCGGATAAATGGCTTTATATAAACGGACTAACTCCTTCACACTATATCCATTGAACGTGGCCGTTGAATCAGGAACATAAGCAATTGAACGCTTTACTTCAGGTTTAACTGCTATATTTTCTTCTTCATATAAAACTTCACCTTGTTCTGGATCAAGAATTCCAACAAGTGTCCTTAGTAATGTCGTTTTACCGACACCATTTCTACCAACAAGGCCAACAATGGAACCTTTTCCAATTGTAAAAGTAATGTCATCAAGGACTTTTTTCCCCTCAATGGTTTTACTCAGATTCCTTACCGTTAGCATCTTTTCCTCCCCCTAACTCGTCTAAATACGTTTGTACCCATGATAAAAATGTATCCTTATCAATTCCTAAGTAGGAAGCTTCTACAATTAAAGTTTTCAGTGATTGTTTCATTGTTTCGATCCTTTCTTCATCAGGTTTTGTAGAGATATTCTCCGATACGAACGTCCCTTTTCCTCTGCGTGTCACAATGATGCCCTGTCTTTCTAATTCTTGATAGGCCTTACTCACCGTATTTGGATTTACTAGTAAAGTCGAACTTAATTCACGAACAGACATGAGTTTATCATTCGGTTGGAGGATCCCTTTTAGAATCATCTCTTTCGCCTGATTCACAATTTGCTCCCAAATTGGAGTATTACTACGCTCATCTAAATTAAAATACATAGTTTGTTTTAGCCTCCTTTCAGCTTTTTGGCTTATGTATGATTGTATTATGTGTATTACACTAACTAGTACACTTAATACAATAATCCCTTTCCATTTAATTGTCAATGGTCTTTTGGGTAAAAAAAAGAAATCACCTTGAATCAGTGATTTCTTCACACTTTTTTATAAAATAAAAATAGTGAGCACACGAGCAGAACTAATGCTAAAGCTCTTTTGCAATCAAACGGGATTTGTTTACTGCCGAATAGTCCGAAGTGATCGATGACGGCACTCATAACTAGCTGCCCCACAATTACGGCTGTTAAGGTAGTTGCAACACCCACTCTTGGAACCACGAGCACGGCTACGAACACATAGAATGCACCAAGCAACCCGCCAGTTAACTGCCATTTGGGTATCGTCGTGACTGCCGTTAGGTTCCCCTTTCCAAAGAAGATTACAATAAACAGCAAGGCGAGAGTGCCGATTGCAAACGAAACAAGGGATCCTTCCAATGTACCCACTTTTTTACCTAATCCCCCATTTATGGTCGCTTGAATTGCCACTGCCACCCCACCTAATAACGCTAAGATTGGGAAAAGCCATTTAATGAGCATGATTTTGCCTCCGAAGGTAGATTTATAGAATGATTATAATGTGGGGTGGGGGGATTTGCTAGTGATTTGATTGTTTAGAGGGGAAATATGCGAGTCTGTTTGGAATTTTTTAGTAATACTTTCTTTTCCGGGTTTAATACTTTCCTTTTGGATATAAATACTTTCCTTAGAAGATATAATACTTTCTATTCTTGGTAAAATACTTTCCACATTTAATAAAATACTTAATATTAATACATTTACCTCAAAATTAGTGGTTTAAGATTATAGACTTTGTCCTTAAAGGTACCTAAGGAGGGTAAATTTAGAGAAGCTAATAACTTACTGGAAGTGACGATACTTTCAATGTTTAAAAACTCTCTAAATTCTCTGTTTGATATTATCTCACCTACTAAAAAGTAATAATCAACAAGTGACTCAATATGGGCATTAGTACTTTTAACATTACACTTGTTGCAGTACCATCCTCCTCGTATTCTAGGTAGAGGGAGTGTATTGCATTTTTGACAATGTACACCTGTTACTATATCTGATTGTTTGATAGCAAATCTCTGTAGGTAATCAGGTATAAGAGGGGTATTCAGTTTTTTAAAGAGCTTTGAGAGTTTTGTAATTTGAGAGCCTGTTAAACTATCCTTTGTAAACAATTTCTCAGTTGCTTCAATTTTAAAAGGGAGGTTAGCAGAGTGGATTACATATTTTTGAACGGTTTTAATATGCTCTGGTGCAGTTTTAATAATTGCGTTGGGGTTAGTTATAACAACGAGTGATACAATAGGAGTCTCAGGAAATTTGTGTTTCTTTAACCAATACCTTAATTGTAGTTCATGTCTTTTAACTTGTGATACTGGACTTATATAGGGTTTTACAGTTCCATCATTTCTCTTTTGAAGTAACTGATCAAAATCCTGATCAAAAAATAACTCCCCTGATAGATTTTTAACTTCTATATTTAAGAAATAACGACTTGATATAATTGGTGTATCCAATTGAAAATATATTCCCTCAACATACTCTAGCCTAGCACCACGGAATAAAAGATGATATTTCTTCAAATCTAAAAAATTCAAAAAGTAGTCAATCGATTGTTCTCCTCTCTGGCCAGCCAAACTGATAGACAATTCTTCCTCGATTTGAGGCATCGTTGGAAAACTAGGTGAAACTCTCCTTACTATGGCTTCTAATTTACGAATTTTAAGCGACTTTTCTATTTTGTTGATTGACAATGGATACCATTCCTCCTTTTTTATTGATTTCTATATAAATCTATCATTTTCCTTCTTAAAAAGTGTACTAGGGTAATAAATTCAAAATATATATTGGTAATATATACCAATATTTTCTCATAATCACTAAATACTTAACAAAACGTGAGAAATACTTTCCATTTTGCAAAAATACTTAACAAAATAAGTAAAATACTTTCACAAACACCAAAAATACTTTCTTAAGAACAAAGAATCATAATAACGAACACACAAACATCCCCCACACCAATCCCTCATTCCCCTCCCCCCAAACAAATGGTACAATAGTAGGGTGAAAATTCTTACAAACAAAGGAGCCAATGTATGACAACTTTTATTCAAAACCTTGAAAAGTACGCGGATCTTGCGGTTCGTGTAGGTGTTAATATTCAAAAAGGGCAAACACTCGTGGTTAATGCCCCAATCTCAACGGCTGACTTTGTTCGCAAAGTGGCGAAGAGTGCATATGAAGCTGGTGCAAAAAACGTGCATGTGGAGTGGAACGATGATGAGCTGACTCGCACGAAATTTGACCTAGCGCCAGACGAAGCTTTCAACGAATACCCAGTATGGAAAGCAAAAGGCTTTGAAGAGATGGCTGAAGGTGGTGCAGCATTCTTATCAATCGTAGCTTCAAACCCAGACTTACTAAAAGGTGTAGATCCTAACCGCATTGCAGCAGCACAAAAAGCGGCAGGGCAAGCAATGGAAAAATACCGTAGCTACGCACAAGCAGATAAAATTAGCTGGTGTGTTATTGCGGTTCCTTCAAAAGAATGGGCTGCTAAAGTATTCCCTGACCTTACTGAAGAAGAACAAACAAACAAACTTTGGGATGCTATTTTCCAAGCTACTCGCTCTGACCTAGAAGACCCAGTTCAAGCATGGAGAGAGCATAACGCAACATTACATAGTAAAGTAGATTACTTAAACAATAAAAAATACAAAACGCTTCACTACAAAGCTCCTGGTACGGATCTAAAAGTAGACTTACCAGAAAAACACATCTGGATCGGTGGCGGCGGCCAAAACGAGCAAGGCGTACCATTCGTAGCAAATATGCCAACTGAAGAAGTGTTCACAACACCTCAAAAAGACGGTGTAAACGGTGTTGTTACAAGCTCTAAGCCTTTAAGCTATGGTGGTAACTTAATTGAAAACTTCACACTTACTTTTGAAAATGGTCGTATCATTGATGTGAAAGCTGAAGCTGGTGAAGACACATTAAAACGTTTAGTAGAAACGGACGAAGGCTCTCACTACTTAGGTGAAGTAGCTCTAGTACCACACAATTCACCAATTTCAAACACAAATATCATTTTCTTCAACACATTATTTGATGAGAATGCATCAAACCACTTTGCAATCGGAAATGCTTATGCTTTCTGTATTGAAGGCGGAAAAACAATGTCAAAAGAAGACCTTGCTAAAAACGGTGCAAACTCAAGTATCACACACGTTGACTTCATGGTTGGCTCTGCTGAAATGGATATCGACGGCATTACAGCTGATGGTACAGTTGAACCTTTATTCCGTAACGGAAGCTGGGCATTTTAAATACTAAAAAAGGAGCACACAGACATTACTCTGCGTGCTCCTCTTATTTCTCTATAACTCAACTGGCTCAACCTGATCCAGTGGCACACTAACTTCTTTCAACCGAACAGAAACAACTGCACCAACAACCAATAAGATACTACAACCTGCCAATGCTACCTGAGGACTCACAAACTCCGATATTCCACCAGCAAATAAACTCCCCAAAATCGCTGCCAAACCACTTAGCAAAATACCACCACTCCCCACACGAGCTAAAAAGTGGTCTGGTGTAATCGCTTGACGTGCCGACCCATTCACGACGAATCCCATTGAAAGAGCCCCATCAAATAAGAACATCCCAATAGCTGCTGCAACAAATGTTTCAGAAAACACCATTAAGCCAACTCCTACCCCAGAAACGAACATAATGCCTCCAAATAAATAGCCCCATGGTAAATGACTCACTCGACTTAACAAAAACACGCCAACAACATTTCCTACACCCGCTGCTGAAAGTAATAATCCTATTTCCACAGGATTCAACACTAGGGTTTGCTTAGCAAACACAATGACAGTTAACACAACTGCAGTCGTTGTAAAATTCAATAACAATTGATTTGCTGTCACAAAACGTTGGACTTTACTTCCAATCAAGTATCGTAATCCATCCTTTACTCCTTTTAACGTTGACTTACTTTTTCCCTCTTCCTTAATCCCTTTACTCTCGTCAAACCGAATCAACAATAAACCAACAAGAGAAATTAAAAAACTCATCATATCAACAGCCAATGTCATCGCCATACCGAGCACAGTAAACACAACTCCAGCCAGTGCCGGTCCGGTCAACGTACTAATGGCATCCGCTCCTTCAAAATAGTTATGAGCCTGCACGAGTCTTGCACGTCCAACAATCCCAGGCACCATTGACTGAAACGCAATTCGAAAAAACACACCAGCTGCTCCCATCACAAGCAGGGTACCAGCTAAAACCCATACTGTCACCACTTCAAAGATCACTGCAAGCACAAGACCTGCCATCACAATAACACGAACTCCTTCAGACATAATGGCCACTTGTCTTTTGGACCTACCCTCGACCCATGCCCCTGCCGGAATCGATAATAACAGTGGAGCCACCTGAGAACATACAGCCACCAGTCCTGCTTGCCAAGGAGATCCTGTCAACCCCAACACAATTAATGGAATTGCAAATTCACTAAAACGACTCCCAAAGATCGAAGCCAATTGTCCAACCCATAAAAACATAAATCTTCTATCTTTCCATAAAGCCATTTTAAAAAACTCCCTATTTTAAACTTTAGATTCATAGGGAAGTATCACATTAACACCGCTCCCTCTCATAACTTACTATTACATAGTATTCTCCATTCAACTTGCCTATCCCTCTAATCACTTTACACGAAAAAGACCAACACGCAGGTCACGCATTGGCCTTAAAAACTTACATTCCAAAAGGAGAACGGTCGATTTTCCAACCGGTATCTGTCTTTTTAAACACGACTGTAATTACCTCATGTTGCGGCATTCCTCCAAGCGGAACGACACATTCGTACTCCTTTACATTTTCTGTTTCTCTACTAAGTTTCATCCTTGCTTTTTCCCAGTTCAATAACGAACCACCATCCGCATTAGGCTGAGCGACTTTTCCATTATGCACAATATACCCTGACTGATTCCAAAAGTCTTTTGCAACCTTAGGAGTAAAAGTCTTTTCTAAAAAAGCAATGAGCTCCTCTTTCGTACCGATATCTTTACTTACATATCGATACTCCACTCCATCTTTCATAAACGTTTTTAGCTCTCCTTCTTGCTCTCCACCATTCATAACATATTGAAAACGGGACCGTGCCTCAATAATTGACTGAATGACTAACTTGTCTTCATGCTTTATAATCTGACCTTTTGGAAGAGTAAAGCTAGTAAACACACGGTCTATTTCCTTACTCATCTCAATAAATTCTTTATGCTCGTCAGTACCAAAAGGATAAGGGTTTGCTGAATTTTTTAATCCTGTAAACGCCAATCCATTTTCAATCATTAATAGTTGATGTGTTGTATTCCCTTCAAGCTCTGACTTCCAATAATCCTCTTGGAACACATGTACAGTAAAAAGTGCTCCTCCTACATGATCCTCACCCTTCGAGTGGCGAATAATCATAGCTGGTGTATCTCCAAAAACACGTTCAAGTAGTTCCTCAACGATAACCTTACCTTCCCAAGAAGCAGGAAACTTCAAGGTATAATCAAAGTAAGAGTCCGTATGAGTCATCCCTTTATAATAATTCCCGTCGTTACCCATTGCCTCTACAACCTGCTTTTTCAATTCTTCAAATTCTCCTTTGGCAGGGTAGCCATTTGGAAGCGCCATTCCTTTTTCAATTGAATCAAGTGCCTCCTCATATTGCAGCGACTTTAAGTGTGCATCGGCGTGATAATACCAATAAAACGGTGCATCTGGCATTTCAATCAATCGGTCTTTATAATAATCTACTACCCATGGAAAATACTGTGGATATGAGGCAGGATCAGCTATTAGTTTGCCATTATCATACTTCAACACATCAACAGAATATGCTTCTCCTGTATCCTTTTGCCATACTGCTAAACGTGCTTGTTTGTCATGATCTTTCGTAAAAACATCAAGCTTATGATAGGCTGTTCCAGCAATTTTTTCTAACGTTTTATCCTTCCATTGATAGATATCTAGATTATTCCCAGCCGATGCCCCAATCGTCCATCCAATTAATAACTCTGGCATTAAGTCTCCTGTCAAGTCCGCAAAACTTGCATGGCTAATATCATAACCTAAGCCTTCTGTTCTCCACTGTATCTCCCAATCCTTATCCTTCTGCATTAAAAGCATAACCCCGACCTCTCCAGGAGTTCCTTTATGTTTATACGAAACAACCATTTCATCAATACCGTCAAAGTTAATATCAATGGTTTGAATTGCTGTTCCCCCTGTAGGTTGGGATGGAGTAATAAGACTTGCTCCTGGTGGTAGGAATGATTGTATAATCGTATTCTTATCTTCACCTTGCTTGTTAAAAGAGGCATTAGGTGACTTAGGTGGTTGAATCAAACTTCCTGGTTCAGGTAATACACTGCAACCGCTAACTAATAGAACACTTATCATTAAAAGGCTAATTAGAATATTTCTACACTTCATATTTTGTTCCTCCAACTCCAAATTCTTTATAACCTTACAATAAAGCTATTTGGAGCATTAATCGTTATGAAAAAGTTAAAAATGGTTACAGAAAGGTTACAGGGGAAGTTGAACTTTTACAGTGGTTCCTTTTCCCTTCTCACTCATAATCGTCAAACTTCCATTGTGTTGTGTCACAATTTCTTGGCAAATGGCTAGTCCTAAGCCACTGCCCCCTGCTTTTGATTTACCTTTATAAAACTTATTTGTAATTTTTACGAGGTCCTCTGCTTCAATTCCCAGACCAGTGTCTTTAACCTCAATTACATAATTCCCTCCACTTTGGTAGGAGTAAAACTTAATCTCCCCTTGTTGTGATGTAAACTTAAATGAATTATCAAGTACATTAATTAGCACTTGCTTTATCCTGTTTTTATCAACTTTTAAAAGCACCTCAGGATTTTCTGCATGAAAAGAGAATGTTATAAATTGCCTTTTACTACGGGGCAGCATCTGTTGGTATACCTGCTTCATTAAGTCCCCTACATGAACTTCTTCAAAATTAAACTGAACTTTCCCTGAAGACAGACTAGAAAAGTCCAGTAAATCATTAACAAGCCCATTTAGTCGTTCACTTTCACTAATCATAATTTCAAGGCCTTCTCTCATATGTTCATCTCCAGACATGGAATGAAGAGTAATCCCCCATCCTTTTATCGATGTTAAAGGAGTCCTTAGTTCATGTGAAATAGAAGCAATGAATTCTCTCTTTACTTGCTCTAGCTGTTCAAGCTCACTCGCCATAAAATTCATGGTATCTGCAAGTTTTCCTAGTTCATCGTCATATACCTTTTCTGCCCGAACACTCATATTTCCACTCGCCATTTCATGTGCAGCTTCTGTTATTTTTTTCACAGGTTTTGTAACCGTGTTAGCTAAAAAGTAGCTTAGTAGAGTAATGACTAGTAGAACAAACATACCAATGAGTACCAAATATAGAATAACTGTATGGAATACTTGTTTAACTGGCTCAAGTGAAGATATAAACCTAACCACCCCAACCTGTTCATTGTTTGCCATCAAAGGATAAGCAACCGCCATCACTTCCTCATTGCTCATATCTCCAAGAATTCCAGTAAACTGAGTTATTTTACCTTCTAACGCTGTTTGAACATCTATAAATGGTTTCATCTGAGTTTGCGAACTTAACATTGTATCAGCTAGTAATCGACCGTCCATGTTAATAATTTGAATTTGAGTTGGTGCATAAGTCGTATACTCGTCGATAATGAATTCTGCATGTTCCTCGAGTGAATTATCCTCAAGATACTCTTTATAAAAAGAAGAAAAGATCGTTGCATGATTCGTAAGATGATCTTCAATAGTATTGTAGTAATAGTAACGGATTGAGAACAATAGGATGACTTCAAATAAGATAACAGTTAATAAAATCATCAAAAAATAACTTAAAACAAGTCTCCGTTTTATTCCTTTTTTCATACACCGACCTCAAAAAAACGGTAGCCATGACCCCAGACTGTTTCAATATAGATAGGATTAGAAGGATCATCCTCTATCTTTTCTCGTAATCTACGAATATGTACATCTACTGTTTTACTATCCCCGAAATAATCTTTACCCCAAATAGCATCTAGTAGGTCATGGCGACTGATGGAAATATTCTTATGTTCAATAAAATATTCCATAATTTGAAACTCACGTAATGTTAGCTTTAACAGTTGTCCAGACTTCACAATTTGCTTAGATAAGGAATCAAGCTGGAAAGGTCCTGAAATGATTTTATGATCATGTACCTCGACTACATTCACCTTTGTTCTTCTTAAAACAGATCGTATTCTAGCAACAAGCTCTAATGGATTAAAAGGTTTAACCATATAATCATCTGCACCTAATTCTAAACCCATTACGCGATCCAGGTCTTCACCTCTCGCAGATAATATAATGATTGGAATACTTGGATACGACTTTCGGATTTCCTCACACAATTCGAATCCGTCAATATCAGGTAACATTAGATCCAATATTACAAAGTCTACTTGCTTGCCCGCCAAAGCTAATCTTGCATCAGCTCCACTTGAAGCTTCAACCACCTCAAATTGATTTCTTTCTAAATTAATCGCTACAAACCTACGTATAGAAACCTCATCTTCAATTAGTAACACTCTCACCATACACTTCACCTATTCATTATCAATTATTTTCCATTTCATTATAAATCATTTCTCACTAGAAGATGGAAATTTTTATTAGTTAGGATTAATTAATCATTTCCCAGTTAAAACTAGGAGTAAATGAATTAAAGGAGCATTCGCTATGGAAAACAATCAGCAGCCTGAAGCATGTGAAATCATTCCATTCCTTGATGTAAATAATAGCAAAAAGAACCTATTCCAAACCTTGCAAAAACATCTTGACGTTTTGCAAACTGAATTTACAAACGATTACCCTTACGAAGTTAGACAAGCAATTAAAAGTAGAATCGCTGAACTCGAACGAACACAAACCTCGCTAAAAAATGATTTCGACAATGTTCGTGAATAATAAGCGGGGCCAGACCCCCGGCACGCTAAAGCTTTAAAGCGCCGGGGGTCAGGCCCCGCTTGACACATTTAATCAGCTTATTTCTCTTTTACGCTTCAATAGTTCTGACAACTTCTGGTCAATCTCATTGTACTTCGGGTCTTCTCTCGTTAATAATGAAATTTCGCCTAATAGTGCTGTGATCTTGTTTTGCAAAACGAGTAGTTCTTCTTTGCTGTTGCTAACTGGCTCTTCTGATCGACTTAAATATTCAGTAAGCGACTTTTCCACTCTTAGAATTTTCTTATTTTCAAAGACTAACAATTTATCACATAACTTATTCATAAAATACACATCATGGGAAATCACCAAGATTGTTCCTGCAAATTCTTCTAGTGTTTTCTCTAGACTCTCACGACTAACCAGGTCCAAGTGATTGGTCGGCTCATCCAAAATCAGTAAGTCCAGATTCTTTAGGAGCATTCCTACAAGCTTTACCCTTGTCCGCTCTCCTAAGCTTAGGGTCGAGATAGGTTTCGTGATCTTGTCTTCTTTTAGTCCAATGTTTGCAAAAATGGTTCTAACCCTACTAATCTCATCTCTTTCAGTAATGCCCAAAATTTCTAAAGCAGTCTTTTCAGTATCTAATTCATCTACATCCTGACTTAGATAACCAATTTTCAATGAATCACTTTTCCAAAGTTCTCCCTTCGACAAAGCAATCTGCCCAAGAACAGTTTTAATAAGTGTTGTTTTCCCACAACCATTTTCTCCAAAAATTCCAATTCGTTCACCATGCTTAATATAAAAATGGCTATCTTCAAACAGCACTCGGCCTTCAAAGGACTTCGAAATCCCTTTCGCTTCAAGGATACTATTTCCACGCTTTCCACTTGATCCAAACTGAAAATTCACCTTACAGTCTTCTACTGGCTTTTCTACTTTATTCTTCTCAAGCTCTTTTTCAAGCCTCTTCCTTTTCGACTTCACTTGGACATCCATCTTTTTTGCCTTCATTCGGTAATACTCTTTGTAACCATCTTGTTTTGTCGATTGCTTATGTGCCTTATCAGACCAATTTTGAAGATTTTCGATTTGCTGTTCGACCTTTTCTTTTCGTTTTTGTTGAACCTCATAATGGTGCATTTGTTCTAGATTGCGTCTCTCCTTTTCTTCACGGTACTCAGAGTAGTTACCCTTATATACCGTCGATATACCGTTTTCTAATTCCACTACTTGATTAACCGTCTGATCCATAAAATATCGATCATGTGAAATAATAATAACGGTCCCTGAGAATTGTTTTATTTCTCCAACTAACCACTCCACCCCCTGATAATCGAGATGATTTGTCGGCTCATCTAAAATAAGCACATCTGGTTTTGCTGCCCATATCCGTGCAAGCGATAGTTTGAGCTTCTCTCCACCACTTAAATGCTTAAGTCGCTCTCCATCCCATTCCTGAACCTTTTTCAATCCTAGTTCACTCGAATTCTTGAGGAGCTCATTTTCATGACTAGTAGTCACCTCTTTAAAATCAGTAACTGTATATTCAGTCGATTGCAGCAAAAAACCCATCTTTATGCCTTGTTTACTACTGTTTACCGTTCCCGAATCCGGTTGGATACTTCCATAAAGAATATTTGCTAACGTCGTTTTCCCTGCTCCATTATTCCCTACCAAACCAATGCGGTCTCCTTTTTTTATATCTGCATTCACTTTTTCTAAAATCACTTTATCTCCAAAGCTTTTCTTTATATCTCTAATTTTCATAACAGTCATAAATAACACCTCTAGTTAAAGTCTCCTAAAGAGGTACATTAAAAAGCCTCTCTAGGGAAGTAACCTAGAGAGGCTGTCATGGCATTTTTATTCATATCAAAAAAGTAGATAGCATGAAGTCCAGTTGAAACCATAACAACGCTTCAACCCACCTACTCATGTATCTCTGTTTTATTGAAATGGTAAAAAATTAGACAGACTAATCCTATTCTCTAAGCTACAAATTTTTCTTCAATTGAAAAATGAGTAAGAAAATAAGATTATAACTTCATCGGTCCTTTTTTCCATTCCCTTCAACTAGTAGTAAATAAAGTATATGTTCTTTATTTCCATTATGTCAATACTTATTGCCTTGGCACTCCACCTGGGCTTGTTTGACGGATATGGTCTCCTTCAAAGTTATTCTCTCTAGCCTTTTCTACCTTTTCATTTAATAACGCTTTTTGGTCAACTTGATTCGATGGTGTTTGGTCCTTTTTTGTCATGAAAATTCCTCCTCTTCATTATCTACCTCGTTAGTATGGTTAAACATCCATCTTTCATTCATAATTGGTATATACTAAAAAGAGATAGGTACATCAAAGAGGTGGATTAGATGAAAAAAAACTTTGAAGAAAATCAAGATCAAAAAAGACTTGTTGGTGAAAAAGCGGCTGAATACATAAAAGATGGAATGACAGTCGGTTTAGGCTCAGGCTCTACTGTTTACTGGACATTAAGAAAATTAGGTGAAATGATTCAACAAGGAATCAAAGTGAGCGGGATACCATCATCCAAGCGAACGGAAGGCTGGGCGAATGAATTCGGCATTCCATTGATTGACTTTAAGGATGTAGACTATTTAGACATTGCTATTGATGGTGCCGATGAAGTAGATACTAACCTTAACCTATCAAAAGGTGGCGGTGGATCACTTTTACGTGAAAAACTCGTTGATGATTATGCTCGCAAATTAATCATTGTAGTCGACCAATCAAAAATGGTCAATGAACTAGGAAGGTTTTCTCTTCCCGTTGAAATCGTCCCTTTTGGATGGGAGGTTACAGCTGAACGAATTGCTAAACTAGGCTGTGTTCCTAAATTAAGAATGAATGAAAATGAGATCTTCATTACAAATAACGGTAACTATATCGTTGATTGTCAATTTAAAAGTATCCCGAATCCTGCAGAGTTACATAACCAGCTAAAACTATTACTTGGCGTAGTTGAAACAGGTCTATTCATAAATATGACAGACGTTGTAATCGTTGGTGGAGATAATGGGATTCGTGTGATTGAAAAAAACAAGACCTTCTAATTTGAAGGTCTTTTGTGATAATTAAACTACTTATCAGCCGGATACACTATCCCTGTTTGCTTTCTAGCGACCTCAATGATTTCCGCAGTCGTTCTAGAATGTTGATGTGAGTTAACTTCAGATTCAAGTTTACCTAGTTTGATTAGGTCAATAAATTCCCTCAATTCATAATACATGGATGGCATTTCATCTTCCACTGAGATCTTTTCAGTAGATCCATCTTTATAGCGGATCTCTACCTCTGTCGGTTCAGAAATGTTGTTGATCATCATGCTACCATCTTCGCCTATTATCTCTGAAGGTGAGTACGAATTAGAAATCTTGGAATGCATAATGACTGCATCCATTTCATCATACTCTATTAACAAACTTCCCTCTCCATCTACTTGTGTTTCAAGTAGGTAGCTTGAAGCTTTTATACTGTTTGGGTGACCAAATAACAAAACCATTGGATAGATACAGTACACACCAAGATCCATTAAAGAGCCATTTGAAAACTCAGGTTTAAAAGCATTTAGAATCGTACCTTCTTTATATGCATCATATCTTGATGAATACTTGCTAAAATTCCCGACATATCTACGTATTTTACCAAGCTTATATAAATTCTGTTGAATGCTTTTGAAGTTAGGTAAAAGCGTGGTTTTCATTGCTTCCATTAATAAAACTTGATTTGCATTTGCCGCTTCAATCATCGAATCAACTTCAGCGGTGTTTGATGCTAATGGCTTTTCGCACAGGACATGCTTCCTATGATTCATAAATGTGATAGCTTGAGTAGCATGTAAGGAATTAGGACTTGCAATATAAACTGCATCAATTTTATTACTTTTAGCCATTTCATCAAGATTTGTAAATGTTTCTCTAATCCCATACCTAGCCGCAAAATCTTTTGCATTTTCCTTTGACCTTGAATAAACGGCTGCAACCTGAAAATCATCTAGTTTTGTTCCTGCATCAATTAATCGGTCGGTAATCCAATTGGTCCCTATGATTCCAAAACGTATCAATATTTCTCCACCTCTATTTTTATCTGCTGATATAGTACCCCATTTTATAGATTCATTTTACATATGTCTATCTATAGATATAACTATTTCTTCGCAAAAAATCCTATTCAGATTCAGAATACTTCTAATTAAACTTGAAAAACTATTCATAGAAAGGGTGTGGTCAAATGAACCAAGAAGTCGTGATAAAAGAATTGAATGCCTTTTTAAAAGGACAGTATATGGGGATACACCAATATGAACACTTTATTAAGCATTTGAAGGATCCCTCTGTAAAAAAAGAATTTCAAAAAATACAACAAGAGCATAAAGAACATGCTTCTCAGGTTGCAGAGCGTATTCAAAACCTTGGTGGTGTCCCAGTAGATAGTGAGGGCATTATGGGTTCAGTTCAAAATTATATGAGTCGATTTTCCATCCCTAACACAACCGAGGATATGATTAAAATGGCTAAAGAGGGTGAAGATCTGTATGGTATCCACATGTCAGAGGAAATTGTAAAAGGTGATCTTGATCCAGAAAGTAAGGCTTTAATAGAAGTAATCTTGGATAAAGATCGTCAGCATGTTGAACATCTTGATAGCTTAACTCACTAATATTTTTTTTGAATGAATATCCTACTTATGAATCATGCTATAGGTAGGAGTGTGACCACAATGAGTTCAACTTTTCTACTCGTCTTACATACGACAACCATTGAATTTCAGAAGGTTCTTGAAGCAGAATCTACTTATTATAAACTATTACGAGAGTATTGGTATGAATACAACTTTCTAACGCCTACTTGGTGGATGTTGCTTTTATTAACCATCATCACCCCCATTATCTGGTGGATTTTACTAGATAAAACAAAGATCTTTGAAGTAATAACGTATGGACTATTTCTGGGAACAATTGCAACCATTTTAGACTCAATTGGAACAAAAATGATGTTGTGGACTTATCCAATTCGTTTATCACCTTATTTATTTCCACAGTTTTATCCATACGATATTGCCTTAGTCATCATACCGTATATGTTCATCTACCAATGGGTTACACATACCAAGCGATTTATTGTAGTTGCCATACTTTTGGCTGCATTTGTCTCCTATGTAGCCGAACCTTTTTTTCAATGGACAGGGGCTTACCAAACAATTACATGGAAACACATTTACTCTTTCGTGATCTATCCACTTATAGCTATTTTCACAAAGTTTGTCATGATCTTTTTAAGCAAAAAGAGTGCTAGGAATCATCCCTAACACTCTTACTTTTTTCAAGATGCTTCCACCATGTGGTTCATCTCAACTTTAATTTTTGTAATACGCTTTTCATCTACTTGCTCTACATTGAATATAATTCCGTTGTATTCAATAAATGATTTATCTTCCACAACTGGAATATTTCCAAGCTGACCAATGACAAATCCGCTCAACGTATCATAATCAGATACAGGCAATTCAATCTTAAGCGTGTCTCTAACATCATATAAGCTAACAGTACCATCCATTAAGAACGTATTATCATCAAGCTTATTAATTTCGTTCTCTTCCTCTTGCTCATCGTACTCATCGAAGATATTTCCTACGATTTCTTCAATTAGGTCTTCTATCGTGACAATCCCATCAGTCCCACCATATTCATCAATAACAACTGCCATATGAACTTTGCCCTTCTGTAAATCTAAAAATAAATCATCTGTTTTTCTAGATCCAAGAACAAAATATGGAGTTCTCATCATTTCCTTGAGACTAAATGTCTGACCATCTCCACTTTCCATAAATTGAAGAATGTCTTTAACATGAAGAATCCCTACAATGTTATCCATTCCATCTGAATAGACTGGGTATCGTGTATATTGTTCAGTGTTAATTAGTTTGACAACTTCTTTAAACTCTGTTTCAAGGGATATACCAACCACATTTGTACGGTGAGTCATAATCTCCGAAACTAGCTTGTTATCGAACTCTAATATATTATTGATCATTACTTTCTCACTAGATTGAATCGATCCATTTTCCTCACCGACGTCGACCATCATTCTGATTTCTTCCTCAGTGACGTTGTCATCATCCTTATGAGGGTCAATACCAAAAATACGCAGTATTCCATTAGTTGAAACAGTTAATAGTGCAACAAAAGGAGCCGATATTTTTGAGAGTATTGTTAATGGAACTGCTGCAAACATGGAAATGGCTTCTGCTTTTTGCATAGCTAAACGTTTTGGTACTAATTCACCTACCACTAACGTAAAGAATGAAAGGAATATAGTGATCAGTACAATAGAAATCGTTTCAAGCACCTTTTCTGATAAAGGAACTCCAAGATTAAATAGATAGTTAGCTAATTGTCCAGCAAAGCTTCCTGCAGCGAAAGCACTCGCTAAAAAGCCGGCAAGTGTAATCCCAATTTGAATCGTGGCTAAGAAGCGACTTGGTTCGTTCAAAAGGTTGTGTAACAATTTAGCTCTTTTATTACCAGTTTCAGCCATCGCCTTTATTTTATTATCATTTAAAGAAATTAAAGCAATCTCTGATGCTGCAAAAAAGGCATTCAGCACTATGAGAATAAATAAAACCATTAATTCAGTAAACAAAACAATTCATCCTCCATGTTTTTTAATCAATTTTATAATCGTTTGATTAGTGGATTAATAGAGAATATCATTGCCGTCTATAATAGATTGAATTAATGTACACTCTGGTTTTTATTTTTATCCATAGTGTTGTTACATTGTTACTCGTACCCTCAGATTCGTCATCGTCCAATTCCTATCCACCTCCTTTAAGATTAACTTAAATTATATCTTTTTTTTGCTAAAATGTATAGATTATAGTTTCATTTTCACAAAGAGTACTAATCTAAAAGGTTCTTTATTTTACTTTTAAAATAGAATACTGTCCCTCATCATAACGATACGTAATTGTATAATTTTGTCCTAATTGAAATTGCGAACAAAAACTTCTAACCTCTTCTTCATTCTCTTCTTGATACTTATATGTCACCCCTAAATATTCATCTGTTACATTACAAGATGACTTTCCATTTGAATCAGTTAGCTCAATTTTATCAGCTGTTATTAATATATCTCCTTTAGCTGCTGGCCTGAACTCAATGATGATCATAGCTAAAATAAACATTGTTACACCGGCACCTAACGTTTTTATAGTCTTCTCTTTGTCACTTCTGATAAGGATTAAAAATAACCCAAACCCAATAAATCCAATTGCTACTGCATATAGTACGAGAACGCCTGTATATAACATCCCATTCTCACCTCACAGACCTTTAAAGAATTTATACGAATCACACAGTAAAAAGTTTCAATTTTCTAATAACTCATGGCGGATTTTTGTAAAAAAAAGCAGCAAAATTGTAATTTCCAATTTGCCGCTACTCTTTATACTCCCTCTTCTTCAAAACGATGTAAGTCTGCATTATGTCCAGCAACGATAAGGATATCTCCTTTAATTAAGCCTTCATTTGCATCAGGTGAAACAGAAATTTCTTTTCCGCGTTGTATTCCAACAAGGTTACAGTGATACTTCGTCCTCAAATTCAAATCAGTAAGTGTTTTATTATGAAGTTTGTCACTACAGACCACTTCTACAATACTGTATTCTTCTGATAACTCAATATAATCGATTAGTTTTTCAGAGATAATATAATGTGCAATTCGTTTTGCCATGTCACGTTCGGGATGAATGACTCGGTCTACACCAATCTTTTCTAACACTTTATGGTGATAATCATTTTGTGCCTTTGCCCAAACCTTAGCTACTCCTAATTCCTTAAGTAATAAAGACGTTAGAATACTCGCTTCAATGTCATCTCCAAATGAAACAAAAACTAGGTCAAAGTTACGGATTCCTAGTTGTTTTAACATATTCTCATCAATGGCATTTGCCTGAATGGCATGGGTTGCATATCTGGAGAACTCATTGACTTTATCTAAGCTCTTGTCAACTGCGAGCACCTCTACATCAATCTCATATAATTCCTTAACAAGACTTCCACCGAATCTTCCGAGACCAAATACCGCAAAATTCTTTTTTACCATACATAATATCCTCCTGTCTTAATTACACATGCAGGATTTATTTATAAGCATTCCCCATCCATCAAAAACAATACGGAAGCTTCGTTACAGAACAAAACGAGCTATGTAAAATACTCTTCCAATTTTTTATAAAGTATCTATAATATGTTAAAAGGGGAGGAAGAAATATGTTAGAAACAAACCGTTTATTGATAAGAGAATTAGGAGCTGAGGATGCTGAAATAGTTGAAGAACTTGCGGGGGATTATGATATAGCAAAAACCACACTTTCAATCCCACACCCTTACCCTAAAGGTGGAGCAATTGGTTGGATAAGTTCTGTGAAAGAACATAATGAAGCCAAGCGAACAGCCACTTTCGCGACCATTAATAAAGAAGACAACCAACTCATTGGCGTTATCGGATTTAATTTACATATGGCCTTTAATCGTGGAGAAATAAACTACTGGATCGGTAAACCACATTGGGGTAAAGGCTATGCAACAGAAGCAGCTAAAAAAATGGTTCACTACGGATTTCATGAACTCGGTTTAAACCGAATCTATGCTGCATCCTTCACTTCGAATCCAGGCTCATGGAAAGTAATGGAGAAGTTAGGTATGAAACACGAAGGAACATTCAAACAACATGTCAAAAAAGGTGATGAATACATAGACCTTACCTACTATGGAATGGTTAAGGAAGATTATGTAGTGTAAGAATATTTGAGGACCTTATTGCTAGGGTCCTTCTTTATTTACTACATGGATAATTGAAGAGTGGCTTAGAGCAAAAGGCACTTGACTCCTGCGGGAAGCAGAGGAAAGCAAGTTCCTGTAGCGTAAAGGAACGGTCATAGTTTAAGGTAAAACACCAATCAAATTGACGATACCCTCTTTATTGAGATACGATAGAAACAAATATTTTTTCTAGGAGATTGCAGCAATGAAAAAGGTTGAAGTATACATATTAGCTGGTTTTTTAGGTAGTGGTAAAACAACATTACTAAAAAACCTTCTAACAGAAGAAAAGGAACAAGGACGAAAAGTAGCAGTTGTAATGAACGAGCTCGGTGAAACCTCCATTGATTCTAATGCAGTTTCTGAAGACATTCCATTAAAAGAGCTTTTAAATGGCTGTGTATGTTGCACAATTCAAGGCCAGCTAGAAGTCCATCTACAAGGACTTTTAATTGACCATGAACTTGACTCAATTTATATTGAAACAACTGGAGTTGCACATCCAATCGAAGTGTTAGATGCATGTCTTTCACCATTATTTGCTGATAAGTTAGAGGTTCAATCTATCGTAACTATAGTTGATGCAAACCGTTGGAAAGACAGAAAAACAATGAGTATTCGCTTGCAAAAGCTACTTCAAGAGCAAGTTCATCATGCAGATGTAGTATTGGTAAATAAAGTGGATCAACTTTCTGAATCAGAGCAGGCTAGTCTCGTATTTGATATCCAATCGGTGAATTCAAAAGCAAAATGCCTATTAACCAGGTATTCTGCAGTAAAGCGTGAAGACTTAATGATTAATGGACAAAAACAGATGCCTACTACTCATGAAAAGACTCACGTTCATCAAGACCTAAAAGTTAAAACCTTTGTCCATCAATTTCAAACTCCACTTAATATAGACGTATTTGAAAACTGGCTTCGCGCCATGCCTGATACCATTTATCGTATTAAAGGATATTTGCGCTTCACACATTCAGATAATACATTCTTGTTTCAGTATTCGTACGGCATGCCTCTATATATGAAAGAGCTCATGAAATATCCTATGACACTTGTTTTTATTGGCGAGGATTTAAATAAACAATGGATGAAGTCAGAAATGGAAAAGATTGAGGTAGCTTCACAACTTGAGGATATCTAATTGGTTTAAACTGTAATTGCATGCTATGCATTTCATATCGATTTACGGTTATCTTAAAAAAGAGTAATCATCTTTGATTACTCAAAAAACTTCGTACGGGAGTGATGTATCATGGCACGAAACAAACTTTTAGTTCCAGGTGCTTCAAATGCACTTGATCAAATGAAAGAAGAAATCGCTAATGAGTTTGGAGTTCAGCTAGGTGCAGATACGACCGCACGTGCAAATGGTTCTGTTGGTGGCGAAATGACAAAGCGTATGATTAAAATGGCTGAACAACAGCTTCAAAACCAACAACAGTTTTAACTCAATGAAAAAAGCTCATATCAGCTTGCCTGGTATGAGCTTTTCTTGATTATTTCAAAAGCTCTCCACTGATTTCTTCTGTTTGTCTTTCTTTTGCCTCAATTAGGCTAACTCCAAAAAAGATTAAAAAGACAATTAAACAACTAAATATAGTCACAATCATCACATTTTTCTTAAATACCATCATTTGTAATCACCCTACATTACAGACGCTATAAAAAAGGAGAAGTTTCAGGATTTGATGCCTATTTTCCATGTTAAACTAAATTTTACATATACTCTTAAATGGACGATTACAGAGAATTAAAAAACTGGTGCCAGTTACCTGGGCACCAGTTTTTTATCTTAAGCGTACATTGCTTTTACTTGTTTTTGAAGCTCTTCATTTTCAAGATACTCATCATACGTCATTTGCTTATCAACCAATCCATTTGGCGTAACCTCGATAATGCGGTTTGCAATCGTTTCGATAAACTGATGGTCATGTGATGTAAATAGCATTGAACCTTTAAATGCAATTAAACCATTGTTTAACGCTGTAATTGATTCTAAATCAAGGTGGTTCGTAGGATCATCTAATATTAACACGTTTGATCCACTTAGCATCATCTTCGAAAGCATACAACGAACTTTTTCTCCCCCTGATAATACGCTAGCTTTCTTCAACACATCTTCACCTGAAAATAGCATTCTTCCTAGGAACCCACGAAGGAAGCTCTCACTTTGATCGTTTGGAGAGAACTGACGTAACCAGTCTACAAGGTTAAGATCTGAGCCCTCAAAATACTTTGAGTTATCTCTAGGGAAGTACGCTTGTGAAGTAGTGATTCCCCATTTAAATGAACCACTATCTGCGTCCATTTCACCCATTAAAATTTTAAATAAAGTGGTTGTAGCAATTTCATCTTTACCAACAAAGGCAATTTTGTCCCCTTTATTCATAATAAAGTTAACATTATCTAATACTTTTACACCGTCAATTGTTTTTGATAAACCTTCAACACGTAGTAAGTCATTCCCAATCTCACGCTCTGGTGTAAACCCAACGAATGGATAACGACGAGAAGATGGTTGGATATCATCTAGTGTGATCTTATCAAGTAATTTTTTACGAGAAGTTGCTTGTTTTGATTTAGAAGCATTTGCACTAAATCTCGCAATAAATGCCTGTAATTCTTTAATTTTTTCTTCCTTCTTCTTGTTTGCATCAGAACCTAACCTTTGAGCAAGTTGACTAGATTCATACCAGAAGTCATAGTTACCCACATAAATTTTGATTTTACCAAAATCAAGGTCTGCCATATGCGTACATACTTTATTTAAGAAGTGACGGTCATGGGATACAACAATAACTGTGTTTTCAAAGTTAATTAAGAACTCTTCCAACCATTGAATAGCTTGGATGTCTAAGTGGTTGGTAGGCTCATCTAGTAATAGAATATCGGGCTTTCCGAACAACGCTTGAGCAAGTAATACCTTAACCTTTTCTCCACCTGTTAGATCAGCCATCTTTTTCGTATGAAGATCTTCAGAGATACCTAGACCTTTTAGTAGAATTGCCGCTTCTGATTCAGCTTCCCAACCATTCAGCTCTGCAAATTCACCCTCAAGCTCTGCAGCTTTCATTCCATCTTCATCTGTAAAATCTGCTTTCATATAGATTGCATCTTTTTCTTGCATTACTTGATAAAGACGAGCATGGCCCATAATTACAACCTTCATAACTTCATGCTCTTCATATTCAAAGTGATTTTGCTTTAACACAGCAAGACGCTCACCTGGAGTCATATGAACATCACCTGTTTGAGCTTCGATCTCACCAGAAAGAATTTTTAAGAAAGTTGACTTTCCTGCACCATTCGCACCAATTAAGCCATAACAGTTACCTGGTGTAAACTTAATATTTACATCTTCAAATAATTTGCGATCACCATAACGTAAGCTTACGTTTGAAACAGTTATCATAAAAGAGTATCCTCCATTTCTATTAAAAAAAGCCTGCAATTTTAAATTGCTAGCATGATTTTTTCAAAATACTTATATTATGCCCAACTGATTATACCATTAACCATCGTTTAACTCCACTTCCGAAGAAAATTTCCATAATAATAAGGACTACTTTTATGTAGCCCTTTAGACGTTACTCCTCGTCATAATATTTACGAAATCCTGCATAAATAGTTGGTAGTTTAGTTGCATTCCAATTCGGTCAAGTGTTGGAAATGGCTCTAGATCAGGTGTTGGTCGAAAATCTGCAATTGACTCACCCTTCGTCTTACCAAAAAGCTCGATTGTGACTCTTCTAGATGTATATTCAAGCATTGTAGGATTAACTATGGCACTTAATGTCACCACATCATGGAGTGGTGCTCCTTGAATGCCAGGGACATTTTTCTTGTACGCTTCAAAATAATAGTCAAAGATTGGCTCAATTAACGGAGCGAATGGATTATCACTCATTCTACTTATATAATTTATAACTTCAGGAGTAGCAATCGCTTCGTTAGTGACGTTTAATGGAATAATCGTAACATTTCTCCCCCGCTCTACAACTAAATTTGTTGCAATCGGATCACCATGAAAATTAGCTTCAGCCTTGGCTGTCACATTTCCAGGTACCAAAAACGCTCCACCCATTAGATAAAATGCCTTAACCTTATTCATAATGTCCCCACCGAGAATAAAGGCAATGGCTAAAGAAGATGACCGACCAACATCAACTATGATGAGTTCATTTTCATACCTTTCAATAATCGTAAACACTTCATCAAAGTTGACTATATTAGGAACGATATTATCTGGTGGACGAATTGGCCCTAACCCTTCTGGACCGTGTATTTCTGGATAAAAAGTAACACTCTCTCCACTTAAAGGATATTTGGCACCTGAAATTAATGGAATATCTTCTCTACCCGCTAACGAAAGTAAGTATGCCGCATTTTGCTCAGTTTGCTCTTGACTCACGTTTCCATAGCTAGTAACTATGCCTACAATATCAATGTTTGGATGCAGTAACCCGTATATAATAGCTAATGAATCATCAATCCCCGGATCGCCGAATAGAAGAATTTTCTGCATGTTTCTCCTCCATATAAATGTACTTCTATAGTATATGCCCAAACGACGAGTACATTAGTGAAGAATTGTAGAATTACTCCTCATAAATCATTTTCCTTGTCATACCACCGTCAATAATCATATTTTCACCAGTTATAAAATTATTTTCTGGATTGGTTAAAAACAGGCAGGCTCTCGCAATATCATCTGGTTGCCCCACTTTTCCCGATGGATGTTGTTTATGATCTTCATCTCGTAATGAGTTATAATCCACAACCTCAATCCAACCTGGGCTAATGGAGTTAACCGTAATGTTGTATTCACCTAGGGAAATGGCTAGTGCATGTGTTAACGCAATAATTCCACCCTTAGACGCTGCATAGGCTTCGGAATTCTTTTCAGACATGAAAGCACGTGTAGATGCCATATTTACAATTGAACCACCACTAGCATTGTTTTTCATATATTTTGCAGCTTCTCTTGAACATAAGAAAACACTTCGAAGGTTTGTGTTAAGTATCGTATCCCATTCCTCGACATCAAGCTCAAACAATGACTTCCATCGTGAAATTCCAGTATTATTGATTAAAATATCGATTGTTCCATATGTATTTATCGTTTGTGTCATTAGTTCAACAATCTCATCTGGTTTTGAAACATCTGTTTTTATGTAGGTAGCATCTCGATTCATCTTTTTTATTTCAGAAATGACTTGGTGCCCACCTGTCTCATCTATATCCGCTACAACAACTTTCGCACCTTGGTTTGCATATTCAAGAGCAATTCCTCTTCCAATTCCATTTCCCGCTCCTGTAATGACGACAACTTGATTTTCAAATTTCATTTAATCCACTCCTTTAAAACAAGCGTTGTCACCAAGACAACGCTATTTTTTCATTCTTTTAATTATAATACGATGTAAGAATATAAGTACAAGATAACAGCCAGCGACAACAATACTAACTATCACTCTTTCTTTCATGACTCCATCTGCAAGTAAAACTGGTCCTATTCCAAAGAAAGTGACCACTAAATAAAGAAGAGTGAATAATACATGTACAAGCCACTTCATTATTTTTCCCCATTTCCTCTTATTTACTAAATAGACGTTTTTTTATTATAACAGTTACAGGGAATGAATTTTTTTCGGTAGGAAAAATAAAAAAGCATCCACTCTTAAAATAGAGATGAATGCTTTAACACTTCATTATTTTGCAAATACGTGATTTCCGATAACAATTGTTGTTTGTCTTGATAAGATCCATTTATTAGTAATTTTTGCAGGGTTGTAGAAATAAATTGAGCCTGCACCTTGTCCACGAAATGCAATTGCTTCTTCAACAGCACGTTTTGCTTCTGCATCAGCTGGTTGTTTAATCGAACCTGTTGCATATGGAGTAAATGCAAAGCTGCCACTAGGTGTGCGCTCAGTAATTACACCATGAATTGTGTTTGGGAATTCAGGATGTGCAACACGGTTAAATACAACAGTAGCAACCGCTACTTTACCTGCGTATGATTCACCTTTTGCTTCAGCATGAACTAATCTAGCTAATAAATCTTTTTCATAAGCTGTAATAGTTTGAGGGATTACTAGTTTTTGACCAGGATAAATGACATTGCTTGTGCGCTTATTTACGGCTTTTAATTGGTTCACTGATACACCATAAGCTACGCCGAGTTTCCATAGTGTATCTCCACTTTTAACTGTATGAGTTGTAGTTGTTGTTGCAGCTTCAGTTGGTGTGTTATCTGCAGAAAAAGCAAATAATGATAATCCAAGAGTTGAAGCGATTACTAGTTTTTTAAGTTTTTTCATAGTTTGTTACCTCCTAGTAGTTTGCTTGGCTCCTTAATAGGCTAACAAGATATTACGAGTCTAGCATTAACTAAAATATGGTAACAAAAAAATCAAGGAATAATCCTTGATTTCATCATGTTTGATTCAACTTTGGTAAATTAAACTAGTACTACAAACTTAGTGGATTTTGCCGATGGAGATGGTTTATGTGACCTGCTTTCGGCCGAAATCCTTTTTTGACGGCACATAAATTCATTTATATGACCTGCTTTCGGCCAAAAAATCATTTTGAGGGCACGTAAATTTGTTTATGTGACCTGCTTTAGGTCGAACACCTATTTTGAGGGCACATAAATTTGTTTATGTGACCTGCTTTCGGTCGAAACCCTATTTTGAGGGCACATAAATTTGTTTATGTGACCTGCTTTCGGTCGAAACCCTATTTTGAGGGCACATAAATCCGTTTATGTGACCTGCTTTCGGCCAAAAAAACTATTTTGAGGGCACATAAATCCACTATCATACTCAACTCCTCGGTTCAGCTAAATATTTATAAAGAACAGATCCACCGCGCTGGGCAATACCTCTAAAATGTTTAAAATCCTCTCTTTTTACAATAAATTCACGGAAAGCTAAAAACTGTTCATTCGTTACATGGTATTCACTAAGCTCCCCATCACGTAACTTATCTAAAATTTCATTGACTAATTCTTCATTCATGCGTATCACCTCTAGAAATAGATTCCAACAATAAGGACTTTTTTATTATAGTAATTATATAAGTACGTAACAAGGCGAAAACCCATTTATCTAGGGATTTAACACAAAAAACAACTATGGTCCATAGAATATGGTGGATATGTCAGTTAGGCATATTACATTACTTATTAACTGAGAGAGGACGATTCACTTGTTTAAAAGAAATACTCCAATGAATAATCCATATATGGCTAATCAGCCTTTACCAATGAATCAATTTGGCCCTACAAATTTTCCACAACAAGGATTCACACCGGATGTTCCAAATGCACAGTTTCAAGCTCCGATGACACTACCATATGGACCAACAGGACCTACAGGACCTACAGCACCTACTGGGCCTGTATATGGTGGTATGACACCAGGAATGCCAACTCAAGACTTTGACTATGATGACGATATGGACTTTGGCCCATCTCCAATGATGGGGCAACAACAGCCTCCTATGGGATTTGATCAGGGCATGACTCCAACACCAGGTATGGGCTTCAACCCTGGTATGACACAAAACCCAGGTATGGGCTTCAACCCTGGCATGACACAAAACCCTGGCATGGGCTTCAACCCTGGCATGACACAAAATCCTAGCATGGGCTTCGGACCTAGCATGCCACAAAATCCTGGCATGGGCTTCGGACCCGGCATGACACAAAATCCTGGCATGGGCTTTGGTCCCGGTATGACACAAAATCCTGGTATGGGCTATGGTCCAACTGGTGGCTGTGGCTGCGGCTGCGGTAGATAATAAATTGTGTCAACAGGGGCCTGACCCCCACCGCTTTAAAGCGGTGGAGTCAGGCCTTATTTTATGTATTTAACCAATTTTGTAACTCCTCAATTTGTTGTTCAGCTTGGTTGTACCCTTCTTCATAGAGTGCTGCAAGTTTAATTGGGTTACGTTCTACTCGACCAACTGCATGGATGGATTCTGGCCTAAATACGAATACATTTCCTTTTTCTTCTTGTTCTTCGATATAGTCTAGGGTTTCGTTATAAATTCTGTAACGGCTACTCATTACATGACCGATTTGCGGATAATCTCGTAAGCTTCTTTTAAGCAACCACTCCATTTTCGGCTTACTCTTTCGATATCCCTTTTCCTGTGTTAATACAATGACATTTTTTGTATTGTTTTCAGCCTGAGCCTTTTTGATGGGGATAGGGTCAGATAACCCACCATCTAAAAGCTTTCTATTCCTAAATTCAACCACAGGTGCAACAAAGGGTAACGAGCTGGAAGCCCTGATTGCCATTAATATATCTTCTCGATAGTCTTCTCTGGTTAAGTAGACAGGTTCACCTGTTACACAATCAGTTGTTCCAACTACAAAATGTTCAGCTGCTTGATTGAACGTTTCAAAATCAAACGGAACTAACTTAGTTGGTAATTCATTAAATATGAAGTCCATGCCAAATAATTGTCTTTCCTTTAAAAACTTCTTATAAGAGATATATTCAGGGTGATTTACATAGTCAATATTGACCTTACGATTACGACCTTTTTGCCTTGATATGTAGGAGGCTGCATTGCATGCGCCGGCCGATACACCAATGATATAAGGAAAGAATAGGTCTTGTTCTAGAAAATATTCTAATATACCCGCTGTGTATACCCCTCGCATCCCTCCGCCTTCTAGCACCAAACCTGTATTCTTCAAAACGAAACTCCCCTTCATTTTCAATAAAATAACTATATTAAGATATTCATAATTCATCTATTTTTATAAATTATTCTACCAAAAAGTCTTTACGTTTTGGAAATAATAAGGCAAAATAAGAATAATTGAATTTTCTTAAAACTAAGGAGGGGCTGACGATGAAAGTTGCAGCGATCGGTAACATTATTGAGTTCAAGGATGGACTTCAAGGTATTGTTGAAAAGGTCAATGAAAATTCTGTAATCGTTGATTTAACTTATATGGATAATTATAGAGACATGGATTTAGAAAGAAGAACGGTCGTCAATCATAAAAACTACAAAATAATTGAAGCATAGGTTCCTAGATACCAATGAACAATAAAAAAAGTGCATAATAAAATGCTTGGACAAGAGTTTCCTTATCCAAGCATTTTTCGTTCCATTTTATCGGTTATCAATTGTCTCTGGATATAAATCGTGATTCATCATACGGTATTCTGCCATTTGCTCATATTTAGTGCCTGGCTTCCCATAGTTCGTATAAGGGTCGATTGAGATTCCACCACGCGGTGTAAATTTCCCCCAAACTTCAATATATCGAGGGTCCATTAGTTCAATTAAGTCATTCATGATAATGTTCATGCAGTCCTCATGGAAATCACCATGATTACGGAAACTAAATAAATAGAGCTTTAATGACTTACTCTCAACCATTTTCACTTCTGGTATATAGCTAATGTAGATTGTCGCAAAATCAGGTTGTCCTGTTTTCGGGCAAAGGCTTGTAAACTCAGGACAGTTAAACTTTACAAAGTAGTCTCGGTTTTGGTGTTTATTATCAAATGTTTCAAGAATATCTGGCGAATATTCAAAAAGATACTTTGTACCTTGGTTTCCTAATAACGTAACATCAGTTAATTCTTCATCTCTTCTTCCTGACATGTTTGTTTCCTCACTTTCATCTATACCTTTAGATACTTAAAATTAGATTAACAACAAAAAAACAATACCCCAAGGATATCGTTTGTCCTTAGTTTTTTATAGAGGGTATTTGCTAGAACCTCTCCCGACATCATCGGATTGTATTTTTTACTTTCCTACTATATCATGATTTGAAAAATCTCTCCATAGTGAATATTTTCTAACGAATTCGATATTGTCAAACCCCCGTCAATTTCGTTATGCACTAAAAGATTTTCCTTTACGAAACTTTTGCTCTGCACTGACTAATAACTTAGTCTTCGATAATGAATAGATTAATAGCGCTGTCCAGATTAATGAGAAAGTTATCATATGAATTTTAGTAAAGTGCTCATGATAGAGAAACACTCCAAGGAACAAGCTAATGGACGGCGCAATATATTGTAAAATTCCAATCATTGATAAAGGAATTCGTTTTGCTCCATTCGCAAACCAAAGCAATGGCATAGCTGTAGCAATGCCTGCACCAACTAATATTAATTTGGTAGATATGGACGCGGAAAAAAACGTAGCCATTCCATCTGATTCTAAGAAAAATAAATAGCCTATTGCAATCGGAACAACAATCATCGTTTCGAATGTCAGCCCTATTAAGGAGTCCAACTTCGTTAACTTTTTCGTTAGTCCATACAATCCAAAGCTTATGGCTAAGGTTAATGCCACCCATGGAAATTGACCATATTGGATAGCGAGAATTAGAACTCCAATCCCTGCGAGGATAAATGCAATGACTTGCCAATAGTTTAACTTTTCTTTTAGAACGATAGTTGCTAAGAGAACACTAACAAGTGGGTTAATATAATAACCAAGACTTGCTTCAATGATGTGATCATGGTTAACAGCCCATATATAAACGAACCAATTACAACTAATTAATACGGCTGAAGCTGTTACCCCAAAGAGTGCTTTCTTAGTGGTAAAAACATTTTTACATTCTGTTATAAATTTCTTACCCTTATTAGCAACTGCTAAAATCAACACGACAAAAATAAAAGACCATAAAATTCGATGTGCTAATATCTCTGCAGACGGTACATAATCCAGTAGCTTCCAATATAACGGGAGGAATCCCCACAGGATATAGGCACCAGCAGTATATAACACACCAACACGATGGTCAGTCCAATACTCGTTCCTCATTCTCTTTACCCTCGTTTCAATACATCTGAATAGATACATTATAGTGAGTTATGTTTTTCTACACAATAAATTTGTTTTGGAACATATTTTCAAAAGCTTGCATGTACAAACTATTTGGCTTACAGTAATTACTTAAAGCTATATATAAATATGATTTATTTGGGTGATTATATGCTTCTGTCTTGGAAAAGGAAAATCAAATTAATGCTATTAAAACTATTTAGATTAAGAGACAATGCCCATAGTGTGGCTATTGGCTTTACTGTTGGATTACTTCTGAATTTCATTCCAACCTTTGGGATAGGCCCACTCGCTTCTGCGGCATTACCTAAGTTGTTTCGAGGTAATTCTGTTGCTGGTTTAATTGGAGGAATTCTTCTCGTGTGGGCTTTTCCTTTATTGTTTTATCTAAATATTGTAACAGGTGACATCCTTTTCCCAATAAAAATTGAGGAAATTGCAATTGAACATGGCATTGAAGAAACAGAAGAAGTAATAGAAGCAGGGATTACCATTGGTAAAGCCTTTATTGTGGGTATGATCGTTAACATGCTAATAGCTGGGCTTTTATCTTATATAACCGTTTACTTAATTTTTAAAAGAAGTAGAAGGAAAGTTTTATTGCTTATATATAAAAAATGGAACATACAAAAAAAGAAAAGTGTTAGATAACAACTAACACCTTTCTTTTTTATTGCTGTGGTAGGCCAGGGGGATAATAATATGGTGGCACCTTAATCCAGCCACGTTTTATCAAGAGTGTCTTTAATGATGTTCCAAATAAAAGCTTTTCGCTTAAGAAATCAACCCATATAGTACCCAAATCTGTTCGTATTGATTGTGAAGCACCCGTTGCACATGCAATGATTGCAGATGCCGTTTTGATAGACACCCCATTTGCAATTTCATCATCCGTCAACTTTACGCCTAATGGGACTGAATTAGGATCGGAATTTGGTCTAGGTTCTGAAACATTCGGTAAATGAACACCTTCTGTTTTCATAAAATCCTTTAATTTTGTTGACTGTTTATCACATTGCTCTATACTATCCTTTAACATATCAAGTAACTCGTCGTCTGTAGTCATGTTCACGCCAGCTTGCATAAAAATAGACGCTTCATCCATCATTGCTACATACACCCAACAACTCATTACTTCTCCTACATGCAAAGGTGATTTGGGCTCATTGTCTAATTTGACTTTTAATGTATTGGCCACAGCCTCAAAGAGATTCGTCATCACACAGTCCCCCTTTATTTTCAATAAATAAGATAAGCTTATTTTACCAACTTTGTAAGAAAATATTCCTACTATGGTTACTATGTGTAATGACATTTGTCTTGTAGGGCAAAGTTTTAAAAAGCAGAAAAAAGCGGACAACCTATGCCCGCTTCCTTCTATTATATAGACCTCTTAACTTAAGATGGAATCTCCTCTAGTTCATCTACTCGTTTTTCAAGGTATTGTGTATCCTTCCTTGCATTAAATCGATCTGCTTTCTCAAGGCTAACTGTTATGTTGTAATCTGGAATTCCAGCATATTTTTCATAACGACCTCTCGGTAATAGGAAATTACCTTCAGGAAAATGGACCTCTACATTGCCTCTTGCAATGTCTACAAACTTTGCTCTTCCTTGGAAAACACCGAAGCCATTGTATAAAACAATCCCTTCACCTTCAGCAATACTTGCATCTTGTGCATCTTCAGGGTTCATTAATACATCATAACGACCAGCATCATTAAAAGGATCCACTTCACTATAAACCATAGAGTTAAATTGTTTACCACGCCTTGATGTTACGATAAATTGCCCCTCTTTTTTCCCAAGATCAGGAATATCAACTGTGACTAAATTCCCCTTACCATCTGATGTTGGGCAAATTCCATCTTCACATAACCATGCTCCACCCCATTGGAATACATCACCTGCTTTGCTTAAGTGTTGAATTCCATCATAGTTCGGATTGGCTTTCGCAATTTCAGCACGAATTTCAGCAGCATCTTTAAAATCAACAAGATGAGCTGATTCAGGTTTTACTCTTTTAGCCAAATCAACATAGATTTTCCACTCTGCACGAGCTTCTTCTACCATATTTTTATTCCCTTTTATTTCAGGACTAAAATAAACCATACGCTCTGTAGAAGTGGAAGTACCGCCACCTTCTTGCTCATAACGTGTTTTAGCTGGTAAAACAATAACTGCCTCTTTCGCGTCAACAAGTGTAGAAGTATTTAAAATAATATCTTGATGTACTCGAATATCTAATTCAGACAATGCCTTTTTAACGAAATCAGGATCTGGCATGGTCTCAAGGAAATTACCACCAGATAAATAATAAAGTTTAATTTTACGTTCATGATCTTCAGGTAGCAAAATATTTTCGAGAGTCATCCCAACAATATCACCTTGCCACTCAGGAAGCTTAAAGCCCCAGAGCTCTTCAATACGCTTAATATTTTCACCGTAAAAATCTCCACCAGGTAACACGAATGGATCAGCACCCATTTCACCGCTACCTTGTACAGAAGAGTGACCACGGAATGGCATTAGACCAGCATGTTCGCGTCCTAAATGTCCACGTAGCAATGCAAGGTTAGCAACTTGTGAGATATTATCGGTTGCGAAAGAATGCATCGTTAACCCAAGAGCCCAAGCATATACTGCATTTTTACTCGCAGCAAGAAGCTCTGCTAATTCAATAATACGTTTCTTTGGTACACCTGATGATTCAACAATATGCTCCCATGATTGTTCCTGAACCTTTACTTGTAACTCTTCATAACCATTTACATGTTTTCCTACGAACTCATGATTAATTGCTGAGCCAACAGCCTTCTCTTCCATCTCGAACCAGTGCTTCATAATTCCATGCATGAATGCAATGTCTCCACCGATATTTACTTGGTAAAAGTCATCTGCGATTTTTGTCCCAAATAACGCTGATTCTGGACTTGACGGGATCCAATATTGATCCATTGCTGGTTCCTTATAAGGATTTACAACAATGATTTTTGTACCTTTTTTCTTTGCTTCTAACATATATTTCGTTGAAACTGGTGAACTATTCGACGCAACACTTCCCCAGAAAAGAAGCACATCTGTTCCAATCCAATCTAAATAGTTAACAGTAGATGCACCAACACCTATTGATCGTTTTAATGCTGTCTTCGATGGTGAATGACAAATACGACTCGCATTATCTATGTTGTTCGTACCTAAGAAACGAGATACTTTTCCTGCTATATAATAGGACTCATTCGTTATACCACGACTTGTAAGATAAAATGCATATTGCTTAGGGTCTAGCTTTTTCATTTTAGCTGAAATCAGATCCATCGCATCATCCCATGTCAGGCGTGAAAACTTCCTATCACCTTTTCGACGAATCATCGGATAAGGAATACGCCCTAGCTTGCGAAGCTCTGTACTGTCATATTTTCGCAATTCATCAATATCAGCATGTAGAATTTCAGAATTAACAGCAGGCATTGTATTTAAACGAAGTACATTTAGGCGTGTTGTACAAACGTGTGGTCCTGTCAATGTTTGGTCATATAAACCAGATACACCTAATGCACAGCCGTCACATACACCTTTTGTAATAATATTCGTTGCATACCCTAAGTTATCTTTGTTTTCCCATAAAACGTTAAAACCATCTCGTATATGCTTCGGTTTTACTTTTCCTAATCCAAATGGAATTGGACTTACCCAATGCTTTGGGTCTGGCAGTTTTGCCTTTTTTTGTGGTCCTGGATGTAATGTTTTACCCAAAGGTATCACTCCTTTTTTTAGTAACTCAATACTTACCTGTTGATTTCCGCTGCAGGCACTCGCTTTCCGCGGGGAATCATGAAAAAGCCCAACTACCGGCTTTTTCAAAGGCAGATTCCCATCGGGCGGTCCGTGAGCCTCCTCGGCGCAAGCGCCTGTGGGGTCTCACTTTGACGCTCCGGATATCCCGCAGGAGTCTCGTGCCTTCCGCGGAAATCAACGTAGTATTCAAATCAACGATAGCTTACACATAGCAAAAATAAAAACCACCGTACCCCAATCCTATTAATAAGGACTGGGTCAACGGTGGTTAAGTCTTGAGCAGGGTCGCTACCAAGTGCCAAACCAATCTATTTACAAAACTTTTGTTGTAAGTCTTCATCAAACACAAAAATAGACATTCCAAAATCTCGATCAAGGTCTATATCTACAAAGAGTTCAAGGAACTTACATTGTAGGAATTCTTCCATCTCTACTGGAGGATTTTTACGATACATTTCCTTCACCATTTCCGTTCTTGCAGCACGTAAGGCTTGCTTACCTTCATCCGCACTTGCAATAAACTTCTCTACTGGAGATAGGTTTCCTTCCATTTCACATATGGCCCAATTTTTACAAAAGGTCGTCGTAATTTTACTTGGCCCTTTTCCCATATGCTTTTTTCTGAAAGAACGTACTATGTTACTAAACTCGGCTTCATACTTATTCATAATTTCCTCCTACCTCTAAGAGGTTAAAACTGTTTAAAATTTTACCACAAAAAGATAGACTATGAAAAGCTTTTAACCTGCCAATGTTTTACTCTCGTTTTTCAACGCATTTTCCTTACGCAATCTTGTAATGTCTCGACGAATGATTAAAGAAATAGCGAGTGCAATGACAAACATACCTGCAAAGAAGGTTAAGCTGCCTGCGTAGCTTCCGGTTGTATCCTTCATCCAAGCTGCAAACATTGGTCCCGCTAAACCAGCTGCAGCCCAAGCTGTTAAAATATAGCCATGAATTGCACCAAGTTGTTTTGTTCCAAATAAATCTCCGATATAAGCTGGAATCGAAGCAAATCCACCACCATAGCATGTATAAACAATTGCTAACATCACTTGGAAAAGAATTGCTTCTGTTGTAAATGGTAAAAGAGCAAAAAGGACAATTTGTAATGCAAAGAACGTAGTATACGTATTAGGTCTTCCAATATAATCAGATACAGATGCCCATCCAAGTCGACCTAAACCATTGAAGATTCCTAATACCCCAACAAGGGCAGCTGCTTCAGCAGTTGATAAACCAATGCTTTCTTCTGCTAATGGTTTTGCTGCAGAAAGAATAGCGATACCACATGTTACATTAATGAATAACATAATCCATAGGTAGTAGAATCTAGATGTTTTGATAGCTTCATTGGCTGTTAATTGAGACAAATCTTCTTTGATCTTTGTTTTACCAGCTTGGACCTTCTCTTTAAAGCCTTCTGGTAACCAACCTTCAGCTGGTTTTTCTAAATATAGAGAAGATAATGTCATAATAACTAAGTAGGAAATTCCTAAAATATAAAATGTATTTGCCGTTCCAACAGAGTTAAGTAACAATTCCATTACTGGACTTGCAATCGCTGCTGAAAACCCAAATCCCATAATTGCTAAACCTGTAGCGAGACCACGACGGTCAGGGAACCATTTAACCAATGTTGATACTGGGGCAATATAACCTACTCCTAACCCAATACCACCTAACACTCCATATGTAATATACAGTAGTGGTAGTGAACCAATACTTACTGCAAACCCAGCACCAATGACACCTGCTCCAAAAAAGCCTGATGCCAATAAGCCTGCACTCCTAGGACCATATTTTTCTACAAAGTGACCTAAAAATGCAGCTGATAATCCTAAAAAAAGAATGGCTAAACTAAATGTGAACTGTACCTGTTTTGCACTCCAACCAAACTCATCAATTAGTGGATTGGTAAAATTACTCCATGCATAAACAGAACCAATCGAAATATGGATACCAACAGCAGATGCTGCGATAAGCCAACGATTTTTCGTCTTTTTCATAACTTCCTCCATAAAAAGTAATATTTGCAAACAAAAAACCGCCAATCTCATAAACTATGCAAAAAATGCACAATTAAAGAGGATTGACGGTTAGTATCAAGCAGGTTTCGCTACTATCGGACCAACAGTTAATCGTAAATAAATATTTTGTACACATCTTAAAACGTAGACAGGATCGCTATCACGCACCAAAATGTTACAAATTTATGAACTTTATTCTTGAATACTACCATTTCCTTTCGAGTTTCGCAACAATAATTTCTTCTACATTGAAGTGTTTTCTATCTACAGGTAAATCTTTATACTTGTGTACTAAAAAAAGATATGTTTATATTTTAGTAATCTAATAGATAGTCAGGTGAAGAAACATGAGTCATAAAATGACAACGAAAAGAGAAATTCAAAAATTTATAAATGGTCAACTTGCAACCACACATGACGAAATTGTCACAGAATTTCCTTTAACTTTGTTTGTAAACGATACTGAATTTGCTACAATGGTATGTACACCAACTCATTTAGACGAGTTAGTCATCGGCTTTCTTGCATCTGAAGGTGTGATTCGATTCAAGGACGATATTAAAGAGATGTCCATTGATGAATCTAAAGGTTTTGCATATATTACACTGCATACTGAAATGACAACAAGTCAACAATTGCATTCAAAGCGTTTTATTGGATCATGTTGTGGAAAAAGTAGACAATTCTACTTTCATAATGATGCACGCACTGCTAAAACCTCTACAGCCCAAACGACACTCACACCGAATCAGTGTATCTTGCTTATGAAAAAAATGCAGGAAGAAAGTATCGTATTTCAGGAAACTGGAGGCGTTCATAATGCTGCCCTTTGTACACCTGAAGAAATTATAGTTAGCCGTACAGACATTGGCAGACATAATGCGCTTGATAAATTATATGGCCATAGCCTGCTTCATTCCTTTTCAGTTCGAGATAAAATTATCGTCTTTAGTGGCCGAATCTCCTCAGAGGTTTTGCTTAAGGCAGCGAAACTTGGAGTAGGGATTGTTCTTTCTAAATCAGCTCCTACTGAGCTGGCAATCAAACTGGCTGAAGACTTAAATATAACAACAGTTGGATTCATTCGTGGAGAATCATTCAATGTTTATACACATCCTGATCGAATTATATCTAATTAACTGAAGGAGGGAAATACTTGGAAAACGAGCAAACAGTATTAGATCAGTTACAGCGCCCCCTTCGTGATTTAAGAATATCAGTCACAGATAAATGCAATTTTCGCTGCACATACTGTATGCCAGCTGAGATCTTTGGTCCCGATTACCCTTTTTTAAAAAGGGCAGAGTTACTTTCGTTTGAGGAATTAGAGCGACTAACAAAGATTTTCGTTCATTCTCTTGGTGTGAAAAAAATTCGTATTACAGGTGGTGAGCCTCTAATGCGAAAGGACATTCCACAATTAATCGAGAAAATCAGTCAAATCGATGGAGTCGAGGACATTGCCATGACAACAAATGGATCTCTTCTCCCTAAATATGCGACAGACTTAAAGAAAGCTGGATTACAGCGTGTATCCGTAAGCCTAGATTCCTTAAAAGACGAAGTGTTCGGAAAAATTAACGGTAAAGGTGTTACTGTTCAAACAGTTCTAGATGGTATTAATGCAGCGGCAGAAGCTGGTCTTAAGGTAAAAATCAACATGGTTGTTAAACGCGGAATGAACGAGCAGGACATCGTTCCAATGGCAAAGTACTTCCGTGAAAAAGGACATATCTTGCGCTACATTGAGTATATGGATGTTGGAAACAGTAATCAGTGGAAGCTTGATGATGTTTATTCAAAAAAACAAATCATTGAGGATATCCATGCAGTCATGCCTTTAGAAGCAGTTGCTCCTAATTATACTGGTGAAACCGCAAGTAGGTTTAAATATGTAGGATCAGAAGATGAAATTGGTGTTATTTCTTCCGTTTCTGATGCCTTCTGCTCAACGTGTAATCGTGCTAGGCTGTCTGCTGAAGGAAAGTTGTACACTTGTTTATTCGCATCAGTTGGTCATGACCTTCGTGAACCAGTTCGTTCAGAGCTAACAGATAATCAATTATCTTCACATATCTCGGATATATGGCACGGCCGAAAAGACCGTTACTCACTTGATCGTAGTAAGCTATCTGGAACTCGAAGTAAAATTGAAATGTCACATATAGGAGGATAGAGCAACGAGGCTCTATCCTTTTTTTTACGTCCAGCTGCTACTTATTCTTTTTACGTAACTCGTTATGTTTACCTTCCGCTAAGTCATTTCCGAAGTCTTTGTCAGTACCAATGGCATCTGATGCTTTCTTCATTTTCTTCTGTTGGTTTTTGTGGCTATCACGAAGTACCATGTTACTCACCTCTTCTTTCTTTTTTCACATTTGGAGTAATATCTTCTCCAAGTTCCTCAAATGATTTAACTTTACCATGTGGATTTTGTTGACGTTTTCTTACATTCCATTGTCTTTCTTTTTCATGTTGTGATTTCGTCATTTTTTTTCTCTCCTTTTAGCCAATAATAAGGATGAAACCATTGTTACGTTTTATTATGCTACCCATAAGATAGTCTGATACACTAGAAGTACACGTAACCCTTGAAAGGAAATATTGGAAATGACCGATAAAAAAAATACCGTATTTGCTATCCTATTTGCACATCTCTTTCTACTACTTAGCTTTACAAAAATACTACCCTTTTGGCCAATGTTTACAGTTGCGCTTTTCATATTAAGTGCACTATCCATTTATAAAAAACGTTTTAGTTTTCGTATTAATGGAGCCTCGGTCGGCTTAGGCATACTAACAGGTATCTTACTCTATCTAATATTTGCAATCGGAAAACAAATCCTACTTGCGATTGGTTTACCTGTTGAAGAAGACCTTAAAGAATTGTACTCTTTTGTTTCACCAACTCAAATATGGCATTATATTGTTCTTACACTCATTATTATCCCGGGCGAAGAGCTTTTCTGGAGAGGCTACATTCAGCCCAGCTTCTCAGAAAAATCAGCATGGAACGGGATCATCTATGCAACCCTACTCTATGCCTCTGTCCACATCTACTCTGGCAGCACCATGCTCATCCTAGCTGCAATCGTCGGAGGACTATACTGGGGACTGATTTATGTTTGGAAAAAAAATATTGTTATTAATATTGTCTCTCACTTTACATTTAACCTATTTTTGTTAGTGATATTGCCATTAAATTAAAGGTTATCCGACTTCTATCCCCGCTTATTCGAGTTGAAGTCCGGATCTATGCCTTATTCAGACTTCGATCACGCGCTTGTTCGAGTTGAAGTCCGAAAACATGCCTCATTCAGACTTCGATTCCTCGACTGTTCGAGTTGAAGTTCCAATCCATCCCTTATTCAGACTTCAATCCTGCTTGTTCAAGTTAAAGTCCGAATCTATCCCTCATTCTTACTTCGATTCCTCGCTTGTTCGAGTTTCAAAAAGCAAGTGCCTGTAGCGCAAAGGAACGGATAAGGTTCAAAGAAAAAAACACCGACATCCTTCATGTCGGTGTTTCTACCTTTAACTATTTCGAAAAGGAATCCGATCCAGTACAGATTCTGGTAAAACTAATAAAAATAAAACCGTCAAACTCATATAGCCGAAAATTGGATACAAGATAGAAATTAATGAACCATAACCAAATAAACTAATGAAAAAAGCAACAGTAAGGATACCGGTAACAATAAGTATTGACGGTAAACGTATAGCCGTCTTAATCTGTCGCTCTAACCCAAAAACATCTCCAATAACAGACGTAAAAATCTCCCCATAGATCACTAGTACATATAGCCAATAAAATGAAAACATTAACGTCTTCATTACCTCAGCCATCGGAATCTCAAATTGCCCGACATTAGGTAAGGAAGAAAGGGAAATGTGATTCGTGATTAAAATAAGACAAAGAATTCCTCCCCCGATGATGCCTCCCCATTTTACAATCGAACGATCTTTCACTTCATTTGCTAATGGTACAAGAACTGCCTGTGCCATTGCCAAATTAAAGGCTGTATAAATAAAAGGTGAAACAATCCAGCGTAGGCTAGTATCTGAAGAAAAAGCACCGAGTACGGGTCCCTCTCCTCCCATTAACACCTTACTTGCTAAAATCAAACTAAATAACACCATTATCGGAACAACAACTAAATTAACCCCAAATAATCCCTTTACTCCAAAAAACATGACTCCTACTGTTAATATTATTGTAATTCCAATACCAGTTAAATAAGGTAAACCAAGCTGTTCGTGAAATACTGCTCCAGCCCCTGAAAGCATAACAGAAGTTACTCCTACTAGTACGAGGAGCATCAGTATGTTAACAATTGTCCCAATTTTATTTCCAAATAAATACTCATTAAATTCCTTATAAGATTTAGCACCAATCTCCTGCGAAACAATCATCATTTTGGCGCCAATCCACATAAATAAACATCCGCTTAACAGTATTCCAATTAGTCCATACAAACCATACTGTGTAAAAAATTCAACAATTTCCTTACCCGTTGCAAAACCTGCACCGACTACTGTACCAACATAAACAGCAGCTACCTGAAAAGCGGACAACCATTTCCCCCGCAACAATATCACCTCACAAACTAAGCATTTGTACAAGTATATGAGGTGATTTCAAAATAAAGACGAGCAATTTGCTTATCTAAACGATGGCTTTGATAACGAGCATGGAGGAAACTCTATATCTGGCGCATAGTAAGTTAGTTTATTTAAGAAATAACAGGCCTCAGGAAAATGATGTTCTAAAAAGCGTAACGTTGTTTGATTTAACACTTGGTCATTTTTATATAAACGAACCATTCTTTCTACTAAATGAGTAAGGCCATTAACTGATTGTGATACATCCCTTGCGAATTGGAGCTGAATTGGAAATCCTTCTGGAGTAAATCGTAAATAGCCTTTTATCGCTTCATTTTTTATAATATATGCCTGAAAAAGTTGCATAAAGCTTCTTGTTTCGTTAACAAGTGTTACCTCCACCCCATCAAGAGCCCTGACTAGTAAGGCTGCATGGCCCACCTGATCCTCAAGCCACAGGTCCATTAAATCAACTAATGCTTGCACAGGTGGTACTTGACCGTTCACATAGTATCCCAATAACCTTAAGTATTCTAGATTTTCACCAAGTGTTCCATTAAAATAACTCGGTGTTAAATTTACATTCACCTTATTTTCAATCCGAAGCCGCTGAATTTGCCCTTCAAACTGATAATAACCATAAGCAACTGGATACGCCTCTCTGGCAAATGCAATCATTTGTGGTGAATTTTCATTTAAATTAGGAGGAATAGATGCAAGTTTGTTTCTTAGCTGCTGAAACTGATAAATATATTGCGCAGCTTGATCTACAATTTGTTTTTCACTTGGAGATGCAAAATCATGTACAAAATACCCATGATCCTCTAACACCTCTAACCAAAAACTATGCTCCTGCCAGACTGAAATTTTCTGATACGCCACCCGATCGCCCCCAATATTATTATTTATTTAACCTTATGATGTATTTCTCTTTATCAGACCTGGTTTTATCCCTCTCTTAGTTTCCATAATTTTCTCCAAGCATAATACTTGAAAGTCAAAATAGGTCAAATTATAATAATATCAAAGGTCAAAGTAAGTCAAACTCACTTTATCTTTTTTACTACTACAAATTACCCATCCGTTTAAACAGCGGATTTTAAAATAAACTAAAGGTCAAACTTAGTCAAATTACCAAGGAGGTTTAAAACCATGACATGCCAAGTATGTAATGCGAAGAAAGCAAATTATCAACTAAACATCAAAATTAATAACGAACAAAAACGTATGCAACTTTGCAATGACTGTTATTCAGAGCAAATGAACAATCTTCAAATTCCTTCAGGGTTTAATGGGTTTCCAAACTTCCCTTTTGAAGATATGTTTAAGAGTTTTTCAGCACAACAAAATCAACAACAAACTGACATACACCCAACAAAACAACAAGGCGGAGACGGTTTCCTCGATCAATTCGGACGTAACCTAACGCATATCGCTAAAGCCGGTCTAATTGACCCAGTCATTGGCCGTGAGGAAGAAGTTCAACGCATCATTGAAATTCTAAATCGAAGAAACAAAAACAACCCAGTTCTCATCGGTGAGCCTGGTGTAGGAAAGACTGCAGTAGTTGAAGGACTTGCCCTAAATATTGCAAAAGGTGCGGTTCCAACTAAGCTACTAAACAAGGAAGTTTACTTACTAGATTTTGCCTCTCTTGTTTCAAATACAGGAATTCGGGGTCAATTTGAAGAACGCATGAAGCAATTGATTACTGAGCTTCAAAGACGTAAAAATATTATCCTATTTATTGATGAAATCCATCAATTAGTAGGAGCTGGCTCTGCAGAAGGCTCCATGGATGCAGGAAACATTTTAAAACCAGCTCTTGCACGTGGGGAGCTTCAGCTAGTTGGTGCAACAACACTAAAAGAGTATCGCAAAATTGAAAAGGACGCTGCATTAGAACGTCGTTTCCAGCCTGTGACAGTAAGTGAACCAACTCCTGAAAAAGCAATCGAAATTCTTAAAGGCATTCAATCAAAGTATGAAGCGTTTCACGGGGTAACTTATTCGGAGGAAGCGATTAAAGCTTGTGTGACATTATCACACCGTTACATTCAAGACCGATTCTTACCTGATAAAGCAATTGACTTATTGGATGAAGCTGGCTCTAAAGCAAATCTATTACTTAAACCTGTAGATACAACAGCGATTCAAGAACATCTTAAGAACATTGCAATCGAAAAGGATAAAGCAGCTAAAGAAGAAAACTATGAGCTTGCTGCCCAACTACGTGATGAAGAACAAAAACTTGAAAAACAGCTAGAGACAGATCAAACTCAAAGCAATGCAGTTGTTGAAGTGAGTGATATTCAAAAAATCATTGAAAAGAAAACTGGCATTCCTGTAGGTAAACTTCAAGAAGATGAGCAAGCCAAAATGAAACACCTAGTGGAAAACTTAAATAAAAAAGTGATTGGTCAAGAAGAAGCAGTGGTAAAAGTAGCGAAAGCCATTCGTCGAAGCCGTGCAGGATTAAAAGCTAAAACTCGTCCAATTGGGTCCTTCCTCTTTGTAGGTCCAACGGGTGTCGGTAAAACAGAGTTAACAAAAACGCTCGCTGAAGAACTTTTTGGTTCAAAAGATGCAATGATTCGCCTTGATATGAGTGAATATATGGAAAAGCACTCCGTCTCTAAAATTATTGGGTCTCCTCCGGGGTATGTTGGACATGATGAGGCTGGTCAGTTAACTGAAAAAGTACGCCGTAATCCATATAGCATTATCTTATTAGATGAAATTGAGAAAGCTCACCCTGACGTTCAGCACATGTTCCTTCAAATTTTAGAAGATGGCCGTCTAACAGATAGCCAAGGCCGAACTGTGAGCTTTAAAGATACAGTTATTATTATGACAAGTAACGCAGGTGTTGGCTTTAAAAAGGTTTCGGTTGGTTTTGAAAATATGGGTACAGATGCCGTCAAAGAATCTACCATTTTAGAATCACTTGGTTCACATTTCAAACCAGAGTTTCTAAACCGATTTGATAGCATTATTGAGTTCAAACAATTAGAGAAAGAGAACCTACTTCAAATTGTGGAATTAATGCTTGAAGAACTTCAAACTACATTGACAGAACAAAATATCACATTAAAGGTATCACCTGAAGTAAAAGAAAAGCTTGCCGAACTTGGTTACCACCCAGCATTTGGTGCACGTCCACTTCGTCGTGTACTCCAAGAACAGATTGAAGACCAAATTGCCGATGTTTTATTGGAAAATGATTCAACTTCAATATTAGAAGCAAGTTTAAATGAGAACAAAATAGTAGTGAAATAATAAGGGGACCTTTCCCCTTATTTTTTTATTCCTTTTTGAAATAAAGCTTCTCATTTGTATGTAACATAAATACATTATACAATAGAGATATGTAACATTACTTTCGTATTGGGGTTGTTTTATTTGAGAACAGTTGACGCAATCAAAGACGAAAAACTCTTAAAAGAAATGAAGGCATTTTTACTTCCACGTTCCTCACGTGACTATTGCTTATTTATGCTTGGAATTAATACAGGCATCCGCATACAAGACCTTCTTACATTACACGTTAATAATGTAGTAAATGAGAAGAATGATATTTCATTTTATTTACTCACATCTAATGAAGTTGACCCTCCCATTTTTTTAAATAAGCACGTACGAAAATCAATTGGAAAATGGATAAAAGAAGGCCAACTAGCCTACGAGGATTTCCTCTTTAAATCTAGAAAAACAAATGAACCTATAACGAGACAGCAAGCCTACCGAATCATTAATGAAGCAGCAAAACAGGCTGGTGTTCAAGGGGCTATTGGAACACATACCCTACGAAAAACCTTTGGCTATCATGCTTATCGAAAAGGCGTTGCTATATCACTTATTCAAAAAAGACTACAACATACTACAAAAGCTGAAACCTATCAGTACATAGGCATAACAAAAGATAATAGAATGCCTATCATACTAGATGTAAATTTATAAGAAGGGGGTTAGAAGATGTTTGTTGATATTCTACAAACGGATCGAATTGTATTGTTAGCTGGCATTTTGTTTATTGCCGGAGTCATCACTACTAAATTTTCTTCTCGGATTGGCGTCCCTTCCCTTGTACTTTTTATTTTTGTGGGAATGGTAATGGGGTCAGATATCCTTGGAATTATTCATTTCGATGATGCAAAAACAGCTCAAATGATCGGTGTATTAGCACTTGTTGTTATTTTGTTTGAAGGTGGAATGCAAACTCAATGGAAGACACTTAAACCCGTTATTGTTCCATCATTATCTTTAGCAACCGTCGGTGTTCTTTTAACCTCAGGAATTGTCGCAGTTGCAGCCAAGTTTATTTTAGGAATTGGTTGGTTAGAGGCAACTTTATTCGGAGCAATTGTTGGTTCCACAGATGCTGCGGCAGTTTTTGCTGTCTTAAAAGGACAAAATATTAAAAAGCGAATCAGCGCTACATTAGAAGCAGAATCTGGATCTAATGATCCTATGGCCGTGTTTCTAACCGTCGCTTTAATTGAACTAATTACTCTTCCAGATGTAAGTATTTTCTCAATGATTGGGTCATTCTTTTTACAGATGTCAGTAGGGGTGCTATTAGGTTTACTACTAGGAAAACTTGCTGTGTGGGCATTAAATAAAATAAACCTGGATTCCAGTGGTTTGTATCCTGTCTTTGCAACAGCATTTGCCTTGCTCACCTATGGAATAACGGCCGCTTTTAATGGAAGTGGATTATTGGCTGTGTATATTGCAGCCATTATTATTGGAAATGCAGATATTTCCTATCGTCATTCTATCTTTCGTTTTTCGGAGGGCTTTGCTTGGATGATGCAGATTTCAATGTTCGTTATTTTAGGTTTACTTGTTTTCCCTTCTGAATTATTTACGGTCGATATTTTCGTAAAAGGGATCTTGCTTTCACTCATTCTAATCTTAGTCGCAAGGCCAATCGCTGTATATTTATCAACACTTTCTATGAAATACACTTATAAAGAAGTCATCTTCTTGTCATGGGCAGGATTAAAAGGAGCAGTTCCAATCGTTTTAGCAACCTTCCCATTACTAGCAAATGTAGAAGGAAGTCATCTACTGTTTAATGTTGTATTTTTTGTAGTGTTAACTAGTTGTTTAGTCCAAGGTTCTACCATAACAATCTTAGCTGAAAAATTAGGCCTAAATGGCCCTAAGAAAACAGAACCAATTCACTCACTAGAGCTTATATCCTTAGGAAAAGCAGATGCAGAAATGTTTGAGTATGAATTGGAAGAAGATTCCGCTTTAGTTGGGAAAACTCTCATAGAAATTCCTTTTCCAGAAGGCGCACTTGTCAATGCAATTATTCGAAAAGATGAATTAATAACTCCAACAGGGAGAACAGTTATTGAGCCAGGTGACTTCCTCTATATCCTCTCTGCTCGAAAAAATAAACAACTACTAAAAGAGCTGTTAGAGGAAAAGAGTAAAGACGAGATATTAGAAGAGAGCGTTTAATCTTTGTGTAAATAAAAAAATGATGGATTAAAAAAGGTGTAATCGTCTGATTACACCTTTTCCTAGTTTAAATAGACTTAACCTTACTACCTGTTAGGACGATCTTTTGCCTCGATGCAAAGCTATGAAAAATCATTCCTATAATGATAACTAGCATCCCAATAATTGACTGGTAATTTGGTAATGCCTCAGACAGGATAAGCATTTCTCCAAATAGAACAAAGATGATTTGACTTGATTGGGTCGCTTCAACTGCAGCAAGCTTACTTTGATCTTCTTTTACTAGATCTGTTGCATAAAAGAACAGTACGGTTGCAACCACACCTGAAGACAAGGCTACAACCAATGACTGAAGCACTTGGCTACTACTAGGTAAGCCAACTGTAAAATATCCATAGCTTGAAAGAGCAATCCATAATGGCATAGATGCAAGGGTCATTCCAAGTACACGTTGAAAAGTATCAACATTTCCCTTACAATGCTCCATCATTTTCCGATTTCCTAACGGATAGGCGAAAGCTGCTATAACCACTGGTAAGATACCAATGTACAGCATTTGCACAGTAAAGCCACCACTTGCTTGGTCTAATTGGATAATGACAATACCGATAAAGATTATGCTCGAAAAAAGAAGACCCTTCCAAGGAAGTTTCTGCCTAATTTTTATGATTCCATGATTAGATTGAATCTTAGAATAGAAAAATGGCACAAGTAATAATCCAGCTATTATCGTAAACTGCCAGGTACCAGCCACTAACCATCCTGGACCACTTGAAGCAGCAAACGTAATTGGACCATAAAACAGACCAAAACCAACAATGCTCCATACTAGCCAGGTAGAGGGACTTTTCTGCATTTCTTTTAAAAGCGCTCCAAAATTCCCTCTAAGATAAACAATTAGAACTAAAAAAGGAACCATAAAGAAATATCGAAGTGAAGAGCTCCATAGCCAACTTCCACCTGAAAGCTCCATCGATCGATTCAATACAAACGTTACAGCGAAAAATACAGATGAAAATATTCCGATTAAAATTGCCTTCACTTCATTCAACTCCCCTCACTTTTTCGTGTCAGTTAAGTTAGTTATTTACTTGCTAAAAATGTTTGTAACTCTTCAAACACGACCTTTAAATTATCAATCGATGCAAGAACCTCTGGATCTTCTAAACTATGATCTGCACCGTCTATAAGTACACAGTTAATGTTGTTCTTAATTGCTAGTTCATTAAATCGGTCCTTCATGTAACAAGGATCCTGATCTCCAATCACATAAAGTGATGGATGATGACATTGCTTCATTCTTTCAAAAAGTAAAGTATTATGAAGTAACGGCGTTAACCATATCGCCTTAGCATCTATAAATTCATTTCTTGTTAATAATTCGTTTGAAATAGGTATAGTGCCTATAGACTTAGTAACTAGGACATATTCTTTGTACTGCTTTTCAATTAACACCGTATCAATTACCTTTTTTACTTCCTGTTCGATACACTCAACTTTTTCTTCATCAGATAACCCTTTATAAACTTCACTTGAAAGATAATTGTAATTAATATGTAGCACATCATACTTACTTTGAATAAAGAGGTTTGTTGTGAAATGCAGTAAAGGCCTTTGGACATTATATCCTATCCCTGGAAGAATTATGGCTAAAGTATTACTCTCTACTTTCTGTTTTATCATGGTATAAGATATTTTCGATTGTTTATAACCATCGATTTCATAGTTAGTTATCGTAACAGGATTCATTCTAAACACTTCTCCCTTTGTGTAGGTCATCCCATTCTTCTCGTAAGACTCCCATTCTTATAGAATCATAGTATTTCCCATTGTAATAACGACATTTTCTCATACGGCCCTCAAGCTGCAAACCAAGCTTTTCTGCCACACGCATCATTCGCTCATTGCCAGACCAAGTTGTAATACCCACTCTAGCAATCTCTAGTGTTGCAAATAAATGGCCGATCCATAATTTTAATGCCTCAGTCCCATATCCACCATGCCAGTATTGTGAGTTGTTAATAACAATCCCGGCTTCTAGCCATCTCGTATTTTTGTCTTCCCAATAATAACTAACCGTACCAATGATTTCTCTATCCAACGTTTGAATAAGCATCATTGAATCGGTTCCATCCGCTATTCGTTTTGCCATTCTTTCTCTAAATACAGAAAAGTCCTCATGTTCAAATGGAAAATAAGGTGCATTCCATTTTCTCCATTCCGTATCCTCTTTTCCATATATTAAATGCCAAAGTGGCTCAAAATCTTCCTCTTTAATGACTCGTACAATTACTTTTTCACCCATTAATAAAATCGACATACTTTCAACATCCTTTAAAAATTCTCTTTACATCATTTTGATACAAAATGCTTAGGAGTTCAATTACTTTTTTGAAGATATTACCAACTAAATCATGTATAGTTAAATTGAGGTGACTATACATGGATAATACGATTCAGAAGATAACTGAAATAAAACAACTTCGTGATAATGGCTTCGGTGAACAGGCAAGAGTTGAAATAATAAAATTGGTAAATGAATATACAACAGTGGCCGTTGTACAAGTCGAGTGTGCTTTTATACACGATAGTTTAGGTTATGAACACGAGGCCATTCCTTACTATGAAAAAGCGTTAGAATTAGGGATTGAAGGCCCTTTACGTGTGGAGGCTTATTTAGGACTTGGTAGTAGTCTCAGATGTATTGGTAGCTATCAAAAAGCAGCTGAAATTTTTGAAAAAGCCATAGAAGAGTTTCCTAATCACCGAGGACTACAAATCTTCTATTCTATGACACAATACAATCTAGGAAACCATGGACGTGCGATGGATATTTTACTTACAAACCTGATAGAAACAACAAATAATCAAGATATCCTGGATTATAAACGGGCAATAAGCTTTTACATAAACAATTTGGATGAGGTCTATAATTGAAGACAAATCAAAAAGGTTCAAGCGACATCTTCTCGCTCGAACCTTTCCAAAACTTCCTTATTTACTATAAAAATAACCCTCTACATTTCTTTCAGCATATAAACTTGTTCTACTTTTACACTAAATCCACACTCTTTTAAACTATTAATAACAGTTTCATTTCCAACTGGCATATTTATTACAGATCTTTGAATATCCATAGCTGGTGAGTAAAGCTCATTTAACATTGTACGAACAATCTCACCTTCATCCTCACGCCCAGGAACCACTTCACACTGAATTAACACAATAGCAACTTGTTTTGCCTCTTCATTAAATGCTCTTCTAAAAAGGGCATAGCCCACTTTGTTACCCTCTGTATCACTTACGATAATTGATTCCCCATCACGCCCATTGTTCCAATGAGTTTGCCATGAAGCCATGCTTTTATAAAAAGGAAGGTCTATTACATCTACTGGTAACTTGCGTTCAGTCGTGTAGTCTCCACTGCCAGCAAACGTATCGGCAGGAAGTGGACCATTTTGATGAAGGTGTACCAACTGATCAATTACCTTATACCCATAATTTGTATAAAGCTTGATAGCTCTTTCATTTTGGCTAATAGCCTCCAATAAAGCAATATCTGCTTCTTCTTCTTTGTAAATGGAGATAGCTGCTTCCATTAATTTTTGTGCAACACCTTTGCCTCGATAGTCTGTAGCAACACCTGTTCCACCATTCCATGATACTTTCTTGCCATTAATCATACGAATTCCACTTAGGATAAAACCGACTGGTTCATCTCCATCAAAGGCAATGATTGATAGATTAGGAGATAACCCATCAAGTACAAAACGTCTTGTAAACTGATCCAGAGTAAACGTCATATTAGAAAAGTAGCCTTCAAATCCTCTATTCCATGCTAAAACTGCTTGATCAAACGTACATTCAGACAATCGCTTAATTGTTATCATACTACCACTATCCTCTCTCTTTGTCGTTCAACTTATATTCTATTAAAACGCAGTCATACAAATTGGTTTTTCGTGTGTCTTAAATAAAACATCTAATCTCTTTAAATAGGTTTCATCTGATATGTCTACAGCTCCGTAGCGATATAAGCTACTTATATCAGTAGCACACATGACGACAGATGAAAAATCAGAGATATCCATCGTGACTTCCACTTCATATGGCCCATTTACCTCTGTAGCTTTACCATCTATAAACTCAACAACTAAGGTTTGCTCATTTTCAGGAAAAAATGAGTCCTTAACATTAAACTTTACAGTGCAATCAACCATACCAAATCGATGTTCCTCCAAAAATCTGGCAACATCAACAACTCGATACATTAGTCCCACACCTGAAGTATGGCTCTCATGATACACACTAGGAATCAATTGATTGGATCCATTAGACGGATCATTAAGCAGAAAATGAAAATGTTCATCATGCGTATTGAAAACAATTCGATTAAATTGATCAGCCTGGCTATGTAGAAATGTTAGAAGTTGGGATAGAGCCTCTTTGTTTTCATATACAAATTCTTTAACATGAATATCATTAAAAACAAAATTCGTTTCACTTTCTTTCTTAATCGAGAAAGATAGGTAGCCTTCAACTTTACCGTTTTGAACATATCCAACCATTAATTGATTCGGATTGACAAACAGGGCTTCAGCGCCAAAAGCAGTTTTATCCATCATTCCATGAGTTTTTACTGCATATCTCTGATAGCATTCCACTACTAAATCCTTGTGCTCTTTGGTTAAAAATTGTATCTGGTTTTTACTAGATAGTAGGTCTTTCCTAAAACCTTCTGGTTTAACTTTGTACTGGTTCATTTTTGTCCCATATCCAAAGCCCATTTGGCTATAAAAATCAGGACGAAACGGATAAAGGGCAACTAAGGAGACTTGATTTTCACGGAAGTGTCTTACAAAGTATTCAAGTATTTCCTTGGCTACTTTTTCTTTTTTATAAAGTAAATCTACAGCCACTGAACCTATCCCTCCGACAGGGACCTTTGAAGACAAAACATTTGCTGTAAAGTGGTGAATTCTCATTCCACCTACTAATTTAGTATCTCGATAAATTCCGTAATAGTCAGCACTCTCGTCCTCAAGTTGCGTTTTAGTAATGCTTTTTTTGATTCTTTCCTGTACATCAGGTGAATGGTTATAAACACCTGGGTAAGCATTCGTATCAATTCTTATAAACTCATCAAGTTCTTCAAGAGATAACTTTTTTATGAGACTCATAGTAATCACTCCTTTATCGTCATTAAATAATGAAAGATGATTTCTTCGGCTTTTTTAATAATCTCCTTGTACGCATAGTGCTCACCAATCACAGAATAATGTAAGCATACTCCATCAATGATTCCCCAAAATAAGGAAGCCACTAAGCGTGGATCACAGTTTTCATGAAACTCGCCTCGATTTATACCCTCTTGCAATACATTTTCTAGATAAGACAAATACTTTTGGTTGTAACGATCAATCATCAATTTCTGCAACTCTTCTTGTCTTGAAGAAGTAATCCAAAACTCAATATGGACACGAATGCTATTCTGCCATTTCGGATTGCTTTCAGCCTTAGTATAGACACTAAACAAATACATTAGCTTTTCAGTCGCTGTTTTCATACCTTCAAACTGTTTATCAATCTTGGCAAAATCTTGATCTGTTCTCATATTCATTAGTTGAAGATAGATATCTTCCTTACTCTCAAAATAATTATAAATTGCCCCCTTACTCATTCCAGATATCGAGACAATGTCATCTATAGTTGATATTTGAAACCCCTTTTCACCAAACGCTTCAAATGCACTTTCAAGGATTTCTTTTCGTTTCTTCTCTTTATACTCATCTGATACAATTGGTGGCATATGTGTGCACTCCTTGTTCGTTTTACTAAAATGACTATTCGGTTTATTTAAATAAAGATTACCACCGTTTTACAGTTTTGACAACAAATTTGTGAAGAATAGTTTAAAAACTTAAAAAACTCTTGCTATCAGCTAGAGCTATTTTAAATGTATTTATTTGTACCAGTTAGGATTAAATTCTAAGCCAAGTTTTCTACCAAATGCTACTGCAAAACCTACAAAATAGGACCCTCTTGCTGTAATAATATTTCTATCCTGCACAAGTGGACCATCAATATAGTTACCAGCTTCAAAGATTCCAGACTCTGATAGAAATTCCAATGATACCCCAACTGTATAGTTGTGACCACTAAGAACACCCGCTTTAGCTAGAACAATCGGAGCACTCGAAATAGCAGCTATAATCGCATTCTGCTCTGCTACTTTACGTACAAATGTAAAGAGCTCCTCTGCCTCTACTAAATGTCTAAAATCATCAACTCCAGGTAACACGATGCTATCAATCTCAGAAAGGTCTACTTGATCAATCGTTGTCTCCGGGATACAAGTTAAACCAGCTTCCCCTTTGACTGGACTCGAATTCAAACCAATAAATACTTTCTCCTTATTACCTTGAGTTAATACAGATAAAACAACAGATAGTTCGTACTCACTAAATCTATCATACAAAAGAATGCCTGTTTTCATGTCTCTCTACCCCATACTTGGAAATATATTCTAAAGGTATCATATAACTCTAGTCTAAAACTGGCAATCTATATCTTGGTAGTCAATGTTAAAAGTGTCTTTCTTCCTAAATCATTATATAAGCATAAAGATTCATTTCCATTTTTTAGGTTATTATGTCATTTGTATCCTCATATAGATAGCCTGAGGTGTTTACATGTCGATAACTTCCAGATTCTACATAAGTATTTCATTCCTCATACTGCTGTTTAATGGCTCATCTATTGGCTTTATTTTATGTCAGGAGCGATTAGGGTCTCTCTTTGGGACAGGATTATTTTGTTTCATATCATTAATAGGTATCTTATTTGCCTCCATGACAGAGGAAACTGCCCATCGGTTCTATAGCAGGTTTTGCATGATTTCCAACTTACTAGTCCTCTTCTACCCACTATATTTTACACTTCTAGCTAACACAGTCATACCAGATCTTATTGAAGCAATAGGTTGATCTTTCTCCGTCTTAGGTCGTATTCAAGTATCAGTCTAAGTTCAAGGTAAAGTTCAACCTTCAACCCGATTAAATTGGAACACTTTCCCATTAAAATAAAGGTGTAATTAAAACAAACCAAATCGGGAGAGTGAACTCAATGTTATTAAACGACCTTTTATATAAAATGATCTGGGATCTTGAGCGTACAGAAATGGAACAAAATCAAAGAAGTATGGTGAAACATGACTACTTACTTCCAGAGCCAAAACAAACTTTAACAAAAAAAGGCTTTGGTCAAAAGCTAAAGTATCTTCTATTTTAAAACCGAAAGGGCTACTAAACTCGTGAGTATAGTAGCCCCTTTTCATATTATTTAATAATAACCAATGTGCCTTCAGATACTTGATCGAATAGCCACTCAACTTTTTTATTTTCCACACGTATACACCCAATAGATGCATTCGACCCAATGGAAGAAGGATTATTTGTACCATGAATTCCATAGGTCCTACCCTCGGTTCCATTTACATTTAAACCTAGCCATCTTGTCCCTAGAGGGTTTTCTGCAGCACCTCCTGGGATTTTTTTAGGTGTGTATGTCGGATTTTTTAGTTTTAATACAACCTCAAATGTACCCTTTGGGGTAAGATTGTTTTTTCCTGTCGCAACTTTCGTTTTTAGAACTTCCTTATTGTTTTTATAATAGGTTAGTAGATTCGTAGTGGTATCTATTTCTATTCGTTCATTCTTATCAAGCATTTGAATATGATATAGATTAGGCACCTTTAGCTCCATCCCCACCTTTAGGTCTGTTGAAGGATTATGGATGTCGTTAAAATCTGCAAGTCGTTTCTGATAGTAAGATAGTTCATAATAGGTAGACATCATTCCATATAATGTCTCTTTCTCCTTAACCGTATGAAGAACCACCTGGTCACGGGCTGGAATTGAAATCTTCATTCCTACTTTTATGTCTGTAGTCGGGTCCTTGATTTTATTAGCATTCTTCATATATTCCATTAAGTTCGTTCTTGAAAAATAAAGATTTGAAATACTAAATAAAGTTTCGCCTTTTTTCACATTATGAATTGCTAGAAACTCTGGGTTCGGAATGGAAAGAATCATCCCCTGTTTCACTTGCTCCTCAGGTTTCGTTATTCCATTATAGGAAAGTATTTTATCTGTATGATTACTATTATAATATCTCTTGCTTATGCTAAAGATTGTTTCGCCCTTAGACACCTTATGTAGGATAACCATTTCGCCATAACTTCTAGTGCTAGTTCGTTGAATTTGCTTGGTGCTTTGATATGATTCGGCTGCTACCACTTGCTCACTTTGAAGCAACTTAGGCTTATGTAGGGTAATAGTATCTGGTAGAAGTGCAAATAGACACATCCCGAGCACTAGAGTAATAACAATTACTGGTTTTAAGCTTAGTTTGACTTTCCTACTTATTTTCAACTTTTGATACTTCTGTTTCCGTGTTTCCTGCTGTCCTTGCTCCATAACCGACTTCCCCTCAATATTTGTCGAATTTCCACTATAAATTTTACTAATCAAGGGGTATTTTTCCAATGGGTGAAAACACTTATCTTTTTCTAGTAAACTAGTGACTTAGTCGTGTTTTTTTGGGGTGGCTATTTACCTAGACTTGTATGTATGCGAGCTCTTTTTCAGAAAAACCGTTTTATAGAACACGTTGAACAGTTGAACAGTTTATCAGCTTTTGTTTTGGCCGATAAAACTTTTTATCGGCTATATTTTCCTAAATTTCCTCATCTGTAGACCGATAAACCAGTTTATCGGCTGATTTTTTCCGCATCTACCTCAACTATACGTCGATAAACCAGTTTATCGGCTTATATTTTGCCGAATCCCCTCATCTATAGGTCAATAAATCGATATAACATAACTTAAGTGGTTTTCCTAATGACTTAGTAGTGTCAACAAATAAAAAACTGCATCACCTATCGACGCAGTTTTTCCTCCGAATTCGCTATTTCAATCCCTCAGCAATCGCACGCCCAGCTACACGACCACTAAACAAACATCCACCTACAAACGTTCCTTCAAGGGCACGATATCCGTGGACTCCACCACCGCCAAATCCCGAAACCTCACCAGCAGCATACAACCCTGGTACAACTTCTCCTACAGAGTTCAAAACCCGCCCTGACAAATCCGTTTGCAAGCCACCTAACGTTTTCCGGCTTACAATATTTAACCGAACCGCAATAAGAGGACCATTTTTCGGATCAAGGATTTTATGCGGAGGTGCCACACGAATGAGTTTATCTCCAAGATAATTTCGTGCTCCTCTAATCGCTGTTATCTGCAAATCCTTCGTAAACGTATTATTAATCTCACGGTCACGCGCTTTAATCTGACGTTCAATTTCTTCAAAACTCAATAACGGCTCGTCGGTTAACTTATTCATTCCCTCAACAAGCTCTACAAGATTACTAGCAATGACAAAGTCTTCTCCTTTATCCATAAATGCCTGAACAGGACCTGGAGCACCTGGTAGAGCACGCTTCAATACTTTGCGAATACTCTTACCTGTTAAATCGGGATTTTGTTCAGAGCCCGAAAGCGCAAATTCTTTTTCTATAATCTTTTGCGTTAAAATAAACCATGAATAGTCATAGCCCGTTTTTTGAATGTAATCCAGTGTTCCTAACGTATCAAATCCAGGAAAATTCGGAGCAGGGAAACGGCGACCACGAGCATCTAACCAAATCGAAGACGGTCCTGGTAAAATCCGAATGCCATGCTTATTCCAAACAGGATCATAGTTTTTAATCCCTTCCGTATAATGCCACATCCGGTCACGGTTAACGATTCTTCCTCCTGCTTCTTCCGTAATCGCAAGCATTCTTCCATCTACATGGTCTGGTACACCTGATAACATTTTCTTAGGTGGCTCTCCTAATCGGCTTGGCCAGTTTTTCCGAATTAATTCATGATTCGCTCCAATACCACCACTCGTAACTGCAACAGCTTGAGCACGGTATTCAAAATCACCAATAACTTCCCTTGAACTTGCTTCACCCCGCCCTGCCGAACTTGGTACTAGTACAGACCCACTCACACCTACAACTGCTCCATCACTTGTCAAAAGCTTGTTTACACGATGACGTGGCTTATAATCTACCAATCCATTTTTCATATGCTCGCGAACTCTTCTTTCAAAAGGAGCCACAATCCCAGGGCCTGTTCCCCAAACAATATGGAAACGTGGCACTGAATTCCCATGCCCTTCAGCAAGGTAGCCACCTCTTTCTGCCCAGCCGACAACCGGAAAAAAGCGTACTCCCATCTCATAGAGCCAAGTGCGCTTTTCCCCTGATGCAAATTCAACATAGGCCTCTGCCCACTTCTTTGCCCAGTAGTCTTCATCATCTTCACGATCAAACCCTGCTGTTCCCATCCAATCCTGTAATGCTAATTCTTTCGAATCTTTAATTCCCATTCGCCTCTGTTCGGGGGAATCTACTAAAAACAATCCTCCAAACGACCACCATGCTTGCCCACCAAATGAGCTTTCCGGTTCTTGGTCTAAAAGTAGAACTTTTTTACCTGAATCCGCAATCTCAGCTGTTGCAACCAAACCAGCAAGACCCGCTCCTACCACAATCACATCATAACTCACAAAACTCACTCCTCTCATAATCCCATCCCTAAACAATATCCTCTTCCTTAGCCTTCAACGCAGCTTGATACCGATCTTTTACATCTAGTTTATGATAAATACTAGATATATAGTTTTTCACTGTTCCTTCTGATAGAAAAAGTCTTTCTGATATCTGTTTATTACTTAATCCTTGCGAAAGACACTTAAGAATTTGTTCTTCACGTTCTGTTAGTCCATAAGATGTTTTCACAGCTGGTGTACCATTAACTTCTCTTGAATGCTGAATTTGCTCTACTAAGGCTTTAGCTAGATTTTGAGAAAGAAGTGTTCCATTATTATGAACTTGTTTAATCCCTGAGATTAAGTCTTTCGGGTGAATCGCCTTTAGTAAATACCCTTCTGCCCCGATTGATAAGGCTTCAACAACATGTTCAACTTCTTGAAAAGTTGTTAAGATCATGACCTTCGTTTCTGGCCATTTCTGTTTAATCATCTTCGTAGCTTCAATTCCATTCAATACAGGCATCTGAATATCCATTAATACAATCGTTGGGCTCAACTCCTCACAAAGAGATATTGCTTCATGGCCATTTGCAGCTAAACCTACTACTTCTATTTCTTCATCTGTATTTAAGACAAAAGCTAGACTTTCTCTGATCAACTCTTGGTCATCAACAAGCAGTAACTTAATGTTCTTCATCGCTTCCCTCCTACTGCCAAACTACAAGTGACTGTTACCCCTTCTACTCCATTACTTTCAATCGTTAGTAGTCCGTTTTTTTCCTCTAACCGATTTTTCATCATTTTTAGTCCAAACCCAAAATTCTCCGTATCCATTCCTTTACCATTGTTGAAAACCTTCAATTGAATATCATATTCCAAATAATGGACATTTACCTTGATAAACAAAGCTTCTCCATGTCTTTTCGCATTGGTCATACATTCTTGAAGACATCGTACGAATAATAGCTTCAAGTGCGGTGCTAAGTCTGGTTCATCTCCTTCAACCTCAAACTTCACCTCAGTATTCGTATGCTCTCCAAATTCGCTCACTAATTTCTCTAGTTGGATTGTAAGAAGCTCATTCTCTTCTGAAGGAGCAATTTGATGAATTGTTCTCCTCACTTCTGTCAAACCCGTTCTAGCAACCTCCGCTAGGCCCCTCACTTTTTCAGCAGCTAACTTAGGCTGACTTTCAATCATATAGGAAATTGCGTCAAGCCCAACTGTAACTGATGTAAAATGATGGCCAATTGAATCATGAAGATCACGTGCCATCCGATTACGCTCCTCAACCAGTGCTAGTTTTTCAATTTCAGCTGAATATTGTTCAAGGGCCCTGTTCTGCTGCTCAATCAATTCAAGCTGTTTCACATTTTCTTCTAATAAAAACTTGTATCTTTTTTGGGACTTGGTGATCAGATTAAAGCCCAAAGCGATGACAAAAAAGATAAGAACATCTATGTATTGCAAATAGAATGCAAACTGATTGTCGATTGTCCAGTAACGGTTTGCTGGTAAAAGAATGACAAAGACAGGTATTACCCATGGTGCTGTTTTTTTCGTCATCAAATACCCAACCATTAATATCGGCATTAAAATAATAGAAGAACTTAAATTAATTCCTAGGTACATATTTAGATAAATAGAAAATCCACCTGATACGAGAAGTTCAGCTATGGCATAAAACGTAGGATTACGATACCCTGGACGCCAGAATAACAAAGGTATGAAAAAACCAATTGATACAATCCCCGCAAATCCTAAGTATGATAACTCACCTAACCTCTCCATATACACGTAATAATACGTTAATCCAGTTCCATACCATCCACATCTTAATGAAAAAATAAGCCAATCAATCCACATCCATCGTTCTCGATTCAATCAACAACACAACCAATCTTTACTGTTTAGTTATTTACTATTTTACTAGATATCAGAAAATTGGTACAGTTACCCATTATATAAAGTCATGACCATCTTCACTACGGTCATATGACTTTTTCTTTATAAGATGAGTGTAGAAAGAAACAAAGGTGAGCTGATTAAAATGCAAATTATCATAAATAAACCATTTCGAATCTTTAGTTCTATTCTTTTAACAAATGTTCTTATCATAACCATGGTCGGTGTCTTAATTTACTTAAACCTCTTTGAAAATTTAAAAACGGATTTTCTTTTTGCTCACTCCATGTACTTTACCTTGGGAGTCTTGAATACAGTTTTACTTTTCATATTGATTCGAATGGTTGATAAAAAAAATCCTTGGCAACTAGGCTTTGGGCTTACTAAAATAGATGCAGTTTTTTCACTAATAGCAACTGCACTTTCACTTATCTGTGTGTTGAGCTTTATTTTCATATTAGATCAGCTGAACATTGTAGTGGCACAATTTACTTTTGAAAAGGTCTTAACCATAGATTTTTATCGGTTACTAGGAATTGCAATGATTGGCTGGTTCTTCGCCGCACTAAAAGAGGAAGTCTTGGCTCGTGGATACTTCATGATGAATCTTACTAGATTTAACATTGTGAACATGATTCTTATTTCAGCAGTTTTATTTATGGCACTACATTTTGTTATGGGTGACTTTGACCCATTTAAAGCTGCAAGTTGGTTTAAAGGTGGCATTGTTTACGCCTATATCTATCAAAAAAGCGGTTCACTAACAGTTGCAACGATTGTTCATGCAGCTCATAACCTTGTAAATGATTTAGTCATACACGGTTCAGAAGGAGCATTAGTCCTATTAAACACTAAGGTTACTACAGCAGATAAGCTATTCTATGAAATTGGCTTAAGCATAGTACTCTTCATCCTTACCTATTTATTTTATGGGAAAAACGGGATTTTAACGCCTGCTGAAAATCTCATGAAGTTTTGGAATTCTAAAAATTAAAAGGAGATAACATATAATGAAAAATATTGGATACGGATTATTGTTTATGTTAGTTGTTCTATTATCTGGTGCTAGCTTTATTTATTACACAGAAGGTGCAGAGGCATTTTCAACTAAACTATATGAACTTAAGGAAAACCATTCCATCGATGGGCACGATATTAAAAACATTGAAATCACTTCTGGACCTACAGATATAGAAGTCATCCCTCATTCTGAAGATGTTGTTACAATTGAACTCAGTGGTGAAGTTAGCGAAAAAATGAGAGATGCTTATGAGTTGGACATTTTAGAAAAAGGCGAAGCACTTCAAGTTAAGATTACTAGAGTAAAACATCCATCCTTTACTGTATTTGCCATCAATAAAGGTACATTACTAACTGTCAAAGTTCCTGCCAAGATGTATGAAGAATTAGAAGTAGCTACATCATCTGGAGATATCACAACTACTAACCTGTCAACCAAGAATCTCTTTCTAACTGCTACTTCTGGAGATATCGTGACTGACAACCTAAAAGTAACCTCAGATTTTTTGATTGAAACAAAGAGTGGTGATATTGTTTCTTCCAACAGCAATGGAGGTAACATGGAGTTTAATGCAACAAGCGGAGATGTAACTCTATCAATGAATATAGACTCTTATATGTTAGAATTCTCCGGTAAGTCAGGTGAAGGTAAGGTCGAAACAGGTGGATTTCAATATGAGCACTCTACTGAGAGTTTCATATTAGGGAAAAAAGGAAATGGATCGGGTACCTCAATAAAAGTCGAAACAACCTCTGGTGATTTTTATCTTAATTAAAAAAACTAGGTGAGTTCTATCAAATGAACTCACCACCTTTTATTCTCCGCACTCTTCAACCAACTCCTAATTCCTCTTCCAGCATAAGGCTCGTCCGCAAATCTAGGGATAACATGAAGATGTGCATGAAAAATATGCTGACCTCCAACCTCACCATAATTCCAGCCTACATTGTATCCTTCAGGATTAAGCTGTTCGTCAAGGAGTTGCTTAACATCATGCAAAATCTCATAAGTTGCAACCCATTCTTGTTTTGTTAGCTCAAATAAAGTTTCTCTATGTGCTTTAGGCACAATAAGACCTGACCCAATTAATACTTCCTGAGGCATTTGAAGAAATAAGCAATAATCATTTTCAAATACAACTTTTTGACCTTCGAGCGACTCTACATTACACAATGGACAATTTTTCAACGTTTTTTACCTCCTATGTGAAAAAGGCTGTTAACATAACATTAACAGCCTTCACCCTACTTATAGTTTTGTATCATCCACACTGTTTAACCAATCTTCAATCACACCTACAACGGATTGTACACAACCATCTTCAAATGGTGATTTTAGATTAGCTACTTCAACTAGCTCTAGGAATGGTTTGCTTCCACCTTGTTTGCATAGGTTTAAGTAATCTTGCCATGCTGCTTCACTTTCTTCTCTTGAACGTTTCCAGAATTGGAATGCACAAATTTGAGCTAACGTATAATCAATATAGTAGAAAGGTGTTGAGTAGATATGACCTTGACGTTGCCAGAAGCCACCATTCTCTAAGTAATCATTTCCATCATAATCTTTTCCTGGCATATATTTATTCTCGATGTCTTTCCATGCTTGCTTACGTTCCTGTGGAGTTGCTTCCGGATTGTCATAAACAAAATGCTGGAACTCATCAACAGCTACACCATAAGGTAAGAACTGAAGTGCTTCACTTAAATGTGAAAACTTATATTTATCTGTGTCTTCTTTAAAGAATAATTCCATCCAAGGCCATGTAAAGAATTCCATACTCATAGAATGAATTTCACATGCCTCATATGTTGGCCAGTTATATTCTGGTACTTCAAAATGTCTGCTTTCATATACTTGGAATGCGTGACCTGCTTCATGAGTTAATACATCAATATCTCCTGATGTACCATTGAAGTTCGAGAAAATATATGGAGACTTGTAGTCTTGAATGTACGTACAATAGCCACCACTTGCTTTTCCTTTTTTCGCAACAAGGTCCATTAAATTGTTATCAATCATGAAGTCAAAAAACTCACTTGTTTCAGCTGATAATTCGTCATACATCTTTTTACCATTTTCAATAATCCATTCAGGACTTCCTTTAGGAGTAGCATTCCCAGTTTCGAATTTAAAACCTTCATCGTAATATTTTAATGTATCGACTCCGATACGCTCACGTTGACGCTCTTTTAGTTTAGTAGAAAGTGGTACAATAAATTCTTTTACTTGATTACGGAAGTTTGCTACCATTTCTGCATTGTAATCTGTTCTGTTAAGTCGTAAATAAGCTAATTCTGTAAAGTTATTAAAACCAAGTTTCTTCGCAATTTTTGTACGTACTTTTACTAGTTTGTCATAGATTTCATCAAACTTCTCTTCATTTTCTTTAAAGAAATTAAATCGTACCTCGTTCGCCTTTTTTCGCATTTCACGGTCTGTCGACTCAGCAAAAGGCTGTAATTGAGCTAGAGTTCTCTCTTCACCCTCAAAGAAAATCTTTGCAGAAGCTACTAATTTTGTATATTCAGAAGATAGCTTATTTTCTTGTTGAAGGTCTTCTACTACTTCTGGTGAGAATGATTTTAATTGTGCATCTGCAAGGTCAAATAATTGATGACCCCACTTTTCTTCTAACTCTGCTCTGAATTTAGAATTAACCAATGCATTGTAGTACTTTGTTACCAAACCTTGAGCAATTGGTTGAATTTCATCTAAGAAGTCATTTTCTTCTTTATAGAATTCATCATTTGTATCAATGGTATGGCGAACATAACAGATGTTGAACATTGTATCTACTGTGTTACGAAGTTCATTTACGTCTTTCATTGCTAGATCTTGTTCTTCTAACGTAGCAGCATTTGTAAACTTCTCTAAAACACTAGTAAACTTTGCTTCTACTTCTTCCATATTGGGACGAACATACTTAAAATCATTAAAATTCATACTGGACCCACCTTTTCTCTATTTTCAAATTTACTATAAATACTATATTCTCCAAAAAGAAACATTATCCTTTTTCGTAGAAAATTTTAAAGTTTTTGCTGATTTTGTCGATATAGATAATATCAGGTAGTTAAATTGGATTATTTTTTATCGTTTTTTAACATTATTCGACGTAGTATACTAGATTATATGAATAGAGAAGACAACTAGATTGAAAGAAAGAATAGGTGAGATTATGGATAAAACTTCTTTAATTGGAATAATTCTTGGAATCCTGGCAGTAGGTGTTGGTATGGCTTATAAAGGGGTAAGTCCGGTGGCGCTGTTGAACCCTGCTGCGATATTAATTATTTTATTAGGGACTGTTGCTGCTGTAACAATTGCATTTCCAACGAAAGAAATTAAACGAATCCCTAAATTATTTGGTGTACTTTTTAAAGAACAAAAGATGACCACAATTGAACAGCTTATTCCAATGTTCTCAGAATGGGCTACTATTGCACGAAAAGAAGGGTTACTTGCGCTTGAGGCAAAAGTAAATGAGGTAGATGACCAGTTCTTAAAGAACGGTTTAAGTATGGCTGTTGACGGTCAAAGTGCTGAATTTATTCGTGATGTAATGTCTGAGGAAATTGAAGCGATGGAAGATCGACACCAAGGTGGTGCCTTAATCTTCACACAGGCTGGTACATATGCTCCGACACTCGGGGTTCTTGGAGCTGTAATTGGTCTTATCGCTGCATTAGGGTATATGGATGATACTCAAGCATTAGGAGAAGCGATTGCTGCTGCCTTCATCGCAACACTTCTTGGAATTTTTACAGGGTATGTATTATGGCATCCATTTGCAAACAAGCTTAAACGTAAATCAAAAGATGAAGTTACAGTAAAATATGTAATGATTGAAGGTGTCTTATCAGTTCTTGAGGGACAAGCACCAAGAGCAATTGAACAAAAACTTTCTACTTATCTGTCAATTAAAGATCGACAAAAAATCATGCCAGAGGGTGAGAGCCTAGATGTCTAGAAAGAAAAAACATAAACATCATGAGGAGCACATAGATGAATCTTGGCTAATTCCCTATGCGGACTTACTTACTCTCCTCCTTGCACTCTTTATTGTATTATTTGCAGCAAGCTCTGTTGACGTAGTTAAATTCAAGCAAATTGCCTATTCATTAAACAGTGCTTTTAACGGTGGGACAGGCGTAATGAAGTATCCAAGTGTTGTCCAACAAAGTCCTGAAGATATTCCGAGTGATGAGGAAAATGAGGGAAACCAGGGTGAGGAAGAGAACCAAGAAGAGATTGACGAAGAAGCCTACGAAGAATTAGAGCAAAAAGAACTGAAAGAGCTTCAGGAAAAAATTAATGGCTATATCCTCGATAATAAGTTGAATGAACACCTTGAGACGAAACTTACTGATGAAGGCCTACTAGTCACAATCTTAAACGACACTTTCTTTAACTCAGGAAGTGCTGCTGTCCGTCCGGCTGACCAACAGCTGGCGAAGGAGATCTCTGAACTGTTAGTTATGAATCCGCCAAGGAATATTATCGTAAGTGGTCATACGGACAATGTTCCAATTAGTAATAGCCAATTTGATAACAACTGGCATCTTAGTGTAATGAGGGCCATAAACTTTATGAAAATTTTACTTGAAAATGAACAGCTGGACCACAAGTCTTTCAGTGCAAAAGGCTTTGGAGAATATAGTCCGGTAGCTCCAAACAATACTGCTGAAGGTAGAATGAAAAATAGACGTGTAGAAATTTTAATACTACCGAACGTTATTAATTAAAATTAAAAAACGGCATGAATTCTTAATTGGATTCATGCCGTTTTTATGTTAAGTAGATGATACTCGCTCATTAATCAACTCGTAAAAGCGATTACGATCGTCTAACGTTATATAGACTTTGGTAATCGCTTTCTTAATACCAAATACATAATGCGCTGTTACCGGTTGTTTTAATTTAATTTCTATCTGTGGAGATTCTTCAATAAAATCAGGAAGTGTCACAAAATATGAACCTTTCTCTTTACGTTGATCTTTGCTAAATTCAGTAACATACTCGATTGATTGAATATTATTAAGCTCCAACTCAAGTGAACTTCTCAGGCCTATTTGTATCTTCATAGTTGTTTTATCCACTAACACTGGAGAAAGTCGTATAGCGTGGTAGTCCGCTATTATGCAAAACAACAAGTAAAAGTCTAAAGCTGTTACAATCCACGCTGCTGTTGTATTCCATTGGGCAACCAATACATGAACTGCAATTACTTCTATAGCCATCGCATGAACTAGCATAATAAATAACCCAAAATATCCAGAGTTTTTATGATAACTAAATGCTTGTACTCCAGGCACATCTATCCACTTTTTTCTCCAGTTAAGCAAACCGTAGTAAAAAACTGAAATATCCGTAATTAACATTCCAATTACCCTACTACTACCAAAGGTTTCAACTAATGACTTTCTAAGTTTAGATGGAAAGTGTAATTCCGATTGATTATACTTTAGATAATTCCTTCTGAAAGCTCTTGCTTTCTTTATTAAAAGAAATAAAATATAGAGCTCTATTGCTACAAATAACGCTTCAATCCCGTATATAACATAGAGCATTTCTTTAAAATATCTAAAGCTTTCATGTGGAACAATTAAGTAAGCCAGCCAAAATCCAACGATGACAACTGGTAATACTGTGACAGGTGATAATCTATTCCTAACTATAAAGAAGTAAAAGGCAAAAGGCAGACAGATTGTTAAATCAACTACGGTTGCTAAAGCCATTACTTCTGTTATAGGTTTATAGGAGTCATGGTTCATTAAGGTCAGATTGGATGCTAAAATCAGCAATGCCAATACAACGAAAATATAGGTTGACTTACTTCTAACTAAAGAAACTGTCATATCAAACCCTCCTATGTAAAAAAATGTAAGAATTATTTACATTTTCATTATATACATAGTGTTAACCCTGGGTCTGTGACGGAATTGGTACAATTTAGTAAAGGTCATTTAAATAACGTAAAGAACGGGAGTACAGCGATCATACAAGCAACCCAGAATACGCCTAATGCACCTATCTTATTTTTATCCTTCCATAAAGTAATGGCATAACCAACTGTGTAGGCAAACATACCAAAAGCCAAAATTCCGTATAGAATGTTCATTTAATCCCTCAACTCTTCTAGGTATGGTACTTTTGCTTGTTTCCCAAATTCACCATATTCAATACTGACCTCCACGTCAACCTCCATGTCTGGATATGATTTCATCCAATCAAACTGATTAAATTCAGGAATGGTTAGAAAATGTTTTCTAGCATGTAGAGAAAGAGAAAACGGTGATCCCCCAAACTCTTCTTGTGACTTTGTTATAAACTTCTCGATATTATAAGCAATTGTTTTTTCAATATGATCTCTTAATTTTTCCTGTTTCTCCCTATCCCTAGCATAATTAGTCATTGCTGGATCTGAGAGTACTTCTACAATTAATGACACATGGATATTGACTGTTGCTGGTGAACTATTTAAATTGATTTTATAATCAATTGGACGTTCTTTAATTATGCGAGTAGCTAATCGATAATCCTCGTTTATAGGATCTTGATAGGTCGTTAGGACATCATTCATTTCGGATGTTTCATCTAATAAAATAGCAATTCTCGTTTCTTGTCCATTCATTTTTCCAATCATCTTGCCTTCTTTAAAAACAGCAGAACCCATAAATTGTGTACGATTAATATCCCCTTCTATATTAATTTGACCGGCCAGGAATTCGTCTTCATTGTGTTTTTTGTCATTGTCACTACTTTCTGTTGTGGTATACATAGCTATAAAAAGGTCAGCATCATGCTCCGTTATTCGAAAGAATCGATGCAGATCTGATTCCGGAATCAATCCAGCTTGAATTCCTCTGTTTATCATAAATTGAAAATACTTATGTGGTCTCGTCTCTTGCTTTGGATCATTTTTTTCTAGGTATTTACTTGCATCTTCCTTAGAAACAGCCAAGAACACATCTCTTCGAATCTCCCTATCTTTTGCAGTTTCATAAATATAGCGAATAAAATCTTTTTCCTTTGCAAACTCCTCAGAAATAACAATCACCTTTAGTAAATCATAGGTGACTTCCTTCGAGACAAGTGCATTCAGGGTATTTCTTGCAGAAATAAAATCATTTACCGTAACTGTTACAACTTCGTGTGGAGGCTCATTAGACCCTGCTCCACCTTGCAAACTCCCTACCTCTGGATTTGCGATTTGAAAACTAACCTTCATTTTGTTTTTATCTTCAGCCTTATCAAGCCCTAATGCAATCACATAGGCTTTTTCCTCAACCTCTGTTTTATCAAAGCAACCTGTTAATAACAAGCAACAACTTACAATAAGAAGACTAATTGCTTTTTTTTTCATTATTAAATTCACCTTTTACCTTTGCCATCACCCATAGTAAGATTGGTAATCCAATAAATACAGGGCTTGAAATATTAAGCAAATACTCTCTTAGAAAAAAAGTAGTAAAAGTAGCAGTTTCTGGTATTAAGCCGAACAATAAATAGACGGTTGCCAATGAAGGAATAACATATTCAAATTTTTTAATCCTAAAAATTCCACCGAATATAACCCCATTTAAATATAAATAAACAGAAAACCGCACAAATGTCGCCAATAACCAAATTGGAAAAAAGAACGTTTCAATATTCGTTAAGAATTTCCCTAATCGTATATATCGTATCATCTCATGAAAGGGATAATTCATCATCTGAACTGACATGTAATCAAAAATGAATAAATAAAGCATCATTGAAATTGTTAATTCTACTATAAGGATAATTAATGATATCCAAACACCCTTTTTAAATGCTTTTTTATCAGTAAGAAAAGGAGCTATTAAGCCTAAAAACAGAATGTCAGCAAAAATAGAAGTTTTTAGGACACTCTCTTTAAGAATTTTTTCTATCCCAGGTCCAAAAAATGGAAAAATACTGTAAATATGCCCTTCCTGTAAAGCCAGAACGAAAGCCATAATTAAGGCAACTTTAATATAAAAAAGAACTAGCCATGCTACACTTCCAATATTCTTTATTCCTCTTTTTGCTCCATATACGCAAACAATCATCAATAGTAAATAGACGATTGGTAGAGGTGTCTTTGGAAAATATAATGAGCCAATAATATCTACATACCCTTTTGAATCAATCACCATTGCTGCAGACCCTACCATGAATAAAAGAAATGAAACAATACTGCCAACTATCTTCCCTAGAAGATGTATATTAACATCATGAAGATTTTTATCCTCATAATTGCCTATCACCTTTAAAAAAAAATAAATTGGGATGATTGCGATTAGGCCTGAAATAAGGGGAGCCATCCAAGCTGCACTTTTTAAATCCTCTAATAATAAATCTGGTGTATCATCAGATAACTTTACACCAATGATGATGATGGTGATTGCTATAAACTCACGAATTCCTACTTTATCGTTTTGCTGCATTGACTATTCATTACCCTTCTTGACAATATCTTTTGGCTTTAAGTATCCTGGGCGATATGTTTCATTTTGGAGTAACTTTCTAAATATTGTATCCTTTGATGATTTATACCTCGGTGACATAGGTGCCAAATAAGGAATACCAAATGATTTCATGGAAACAAGATAAAATAATCCCACTGTAAATATGGCGGTCATACCATAGATTCCAAATAATCCAGACGAGATGATAAAGAAAAAACGTATGATTCGTATTGCGTAATTTAAGCTTATGTCACTTACGGCAAATGAGCTAACTCCACCTAAGGCTACAACAATTATTACAATCGGACTTATGATATTTGCCTCTACAGCTGCCTGACCTAGAATTAAAGCACCTACGATACCAATAGTCGGACCAATTGGGCTAGGGACCCTTAGACCTGCCTCCCGGATTAACTCAAAAGCAATTTCCATTAGTAAAATTTCTAGTAAAACTGGGAAAGGAACTTTTTCTCTTGTTGCTGCAATCGCTAACAAAAGATCCGGAGGAATCATTTGAGCATGGTAATTAGTAACTGCCACATAGATTGCAGACGTAAATAAAGCAATAAAAACAGCAGCAATACGTAGTATCCTAGTAAAATTTCCATATATAAAACGTAAGTAATGTTCCTCTGGTGAATGGTAGAATGACCAAAAAGTTGCCGGAAGGATTAAACAGGCTGGTGAACTATCCATTAGTAATACAAAATAACCGTCTTCTAAGAATGCTGCGGCTCTATCTGGGCGTTCTGTATAGAGTAGGGTTGGAAAAAGAGATAATTTACGCTCTTCAATATGCTGTTCTAACAAACCTAAATTTTGTATAGCATCAGTGTCTAGTGACTTTAGTCTATTTTTAATATTAGATAGTAATTTGTCATTCGCTAAATCCTTAACATATAATAAGAACACATCATTTTTTGACCGTTTAGAAACGGTAGTTGTTTCAACCATCAAATTTTCATTTAATATTTTTTTTCGGATAAGCGAGATATTTGTCTCCGCGTTTTCGTTAAAGGACTCCTTAGGACCTCGTAACACATTTTCATTATCCGTTTTTTCTACTGCTCTTGATTCAAATTTCGTTGTATCGAATACATAAGCCACTGAGGTGTTATCAATAAATAAGACAGTATTACCGTGATTAATTTCATTTAATATATCTTTAATAGTAGAAGCAGTAGTAATCTTCTTGATTGTTACAATATCAGATATCTCTTTACTCTCACTTTCATTTGTAAGTAAAGGCAGTAGTACTCGTTCTTCAATGTCCTCACCATTAGAGATGGTTTTTACAAATACAAGTGCCGCTTTCTCGTTTACTTTGCCAATGGTGAACTCTCTTAATGTGACATCCGTGTTTTGCGGGATAGAATAGATTGATTTGAATATAGTTTTAACCTCTTCTATCCCTGTAGGGATGTTCCGTTCCTTTAATTCGATCTCCTTTGTTGAAGGCACTTCTTTTATTTCTTCTTCTTTGGGCTTTAAACTTTTCACCCACTTATCCCAGTTCATATAAATTTCCCCTTAGTTTTTAGTTTAGTTTGTACCAATAGGGGAAAATTATTACAGATTTACTAGCTTTTTTATAATATAAAAAAGCACTTGGCAGGATTTCCATACCAAGTGCTGTTATATTCTTTTCTTACCATATAACTTTCCAATTATGATTTACTGTTGCCTCAATTGTTCCTTTTGAGAGAATATAGTTTGCAATAACCTCCGACATATCAAGAGGTATATCTTTAATAACTCGTTTGTTTTTAAACATGCTATACTCTCCTCCACCACCTGCACGATAATTATTCATAACAACATCATATTCTCCTGAAGGATCTATTGGTTTCCCCTCATAGGTTAACTGTGTCACTCGCTTCCCAAACGGTTTTGATATATCCAAAATATACTCAATTCCTTCCCACATGTCATAGTTATAGTGCTGTGGTTTTGGTGTCGTAAAGGCAGGGTTTACTTTTACTTGGCCATTGTCGAGCTCAAAATAACTTGCACATCTTTCAAGCGCTTCTTTCATATCCTCACCTGAAATGCGTATTACCTTGAGTGTATTTGGATAAATGTAGTTCGAGACAACATCTCTCATTGTAATACATTCCGGAAAACCTTTTGATGTGTTATTAAAGAGGGCTGTATTTGAAATAGACACTTCGGCAATGTCCATTTGAACTTTATTAATAAATTCGACCAGTGCGTTATCCTTTAGCCGGGTTTCAAACGAATCCTTTATCGTCATATCCCCAAGCAGTGTTCCCATTGGCTGGTCTAGCCATGTTTGAGTAGCATTTTCATAGTCTTTAACTAATTCAGTAATATCAGGATCTTCATCTATTAAATCAACTGAAAGAAGTTGAGAGTCTGAGTGGTCAATTTTCCATGACCCGTTTTCGTTTGTTAGACCTAATGTTATTTTCCCTAGCATTTGTGCATTAAAACTCGGTTGGATAACTGTGACACCGTTAATGCTTCCGGATATTGATCGGTGCTGATGACCGGTGATTAAAACATCTATCCCTTCAATCTCATAACACATACGATATCCCTGATTTTCACCTGTAGGAGTTTCAGTTGGCTCACCTGTTTCAGGATCACACTCAAATCCACCATGATATGAGACCACCATAATATCAGGTTTCTCCTCTACGCGTATTTTCTTAACCCATGTCTTCGTCGTTTCAAGTGCATCCTCAAATTTAAGACCAGTAATATGTGAAGGGTTCTCCCAGTTTGGTATATAATGAGTGGTTACACCCAATATAGCTACTTTTAATCCACTCGGGAATTCTTTTATAATGTATGGCTTCCCAAAGCTCGGTTCATTTGTCTTAGAATCAATAATATTCGCAGACAACCAAGGAAAGGTTGATTCGTTAACCGCTCGATTTAATACATCCATTCCATAATTAAACTCATGATTACCAATAATAGCCGCGTCATAATGTAACTCATTTAGGATTTTGATCATAGGATTCATTTCCTGACCCATAGAACGAACAAAATGATAAGTAAGTGGTGTTCCTTGAATTAAATCACCGTTATCAAGCAGCACTAGATTAGCAGCATTCTTTCGTTCTTCTTTAATAATTGAAACAATTTTTGATAGACCTAACTCAGTGTAAGCATTATTGCCATAATTAATTGGTAGTACATTTCCGTGTACATCACTTGTGACTAAGATGGTTAACTCATTCTGATTACTCATTTCTTTATCTCCTTTCTTTTTGGAAATAACTATGTAAAAAAAGCACTTTCTGTCAAACAGGAAGTGCTAAATAGTAGATCTATAATGTTAACCTATTTTTAAACGATACGTTGACGAATCTTCCCAGAAATTAAATCCATAATGGTTACGAAAACAATGATAATGATTAGCATCATACCTACTTGCTCCCAGTTACGTTGCATTGACGCAATGATTAGAGGAGCACCAATACCACCGGCACCTACAACCCCTAAAATCGTGGATGAACGTACATCCACTTCAAAGCGATACATCGCATAGTTCGAGAACTGTGGTATAACCTGTGGAATTACACCAAACCACATAACTTGCAGACGATTTGCCCCATTGGCTTTAAGCGCCTCTAGTACTTTCATATCTATTGACTCAATAACTTCAGAATATAATTTTCCTAGTCCACCAATAGAGTGTATCCCGATAGCTAGTACACCTGCATATGGACCCATTCCTACAGCAGCAACAAAGATAATCGCTAACATAATTTCAGGGAAAGCACGGATACCATTCAGAATCCATTTCCCGATATTAGACAACTTTGACATATTTCTTGCTGCAAGAAAACCAAAAGGTATGGCTAATACAGCCGCAATTAATGTTCCAGCATAAGCGATTAAAATTGTTTCAATCATATAATATGTGTATTCAGGAATCTTTGCTCGAACATCCGCTATAAAAAACGGGTCCCAGAATAAACGTTTAAAGATAGCAGCTGGACTTAATGAAGATCCACGGAAAGATAGATCGGTCATTGTTAGTGCAACATAATACAAATATATAACTACAATTGCGATGACACCAATTTGCCATCGATTCTTCTTAACTGGTGGTTTAATTGTTTCTGTTGTCTTACTCATTAGATAAATCGCTCCCTTATTCGGTTACTCACAAAGTCAATAATCGTAACCGCGATAAACGTCATGATGACAATCGTAGAAACATTACCAAAATTAAATAGTGCTAGTTGATGTTTCAAGATTAATCCGATACCACCTGCACCAACAAACCCTAGTACTACAGAGGCACGAACATTGATTTCTAACACATATAACGAGTAAGAAGTAAAGTGCGGTAAAATTTGTGGCATAACACCATACCAAATAACTTGAATAATGTTCCCACCAGTTGCGCGAATTGCCTCTAACGGATTTGGATCGATGGCTTCAATTGTCTCACTAATTAACTTTGCTAATATTCCTAGAGAAAAGATAAATAATGCACCAATACCAGCTAGTGCACCGATACCCATTAATGCTACTAAAATAACAGCTAAAATAAGTTCTGGAATTGTACGTAAAATGTTTAATAGAAAGCGTACAGTACTATAAAACCCTTTACTTTTATTAATATTGGAGGCCGCTAGAAAACTAATAGGAAGTGCAAAAATGGCTGAAAGTGTAGTAGCTAAAAGTGCCATATTCCACGTTTCAATCAAACTTCCCATCACCTTATCTACATAGCCCCAGTTTGGTGGGAAAAGATCCTTTATAATAAAATCAATAACAATTGGCAAACCTTCGATAATTCGATCCGGATATGCCTCTGTAAAATAGGCAGCTCCAATATAGAGAACTACTATTACTAACAAAATACTTGTAAAAGTAGCCTTCGTTTTGGCAGGAACAATAGGAATTTTTTTTGTTGGCTCGGCTAGTTTACTCATTTTCTTCTACACTCCCGCGCAAATCATCTTCCTTAATAGGACGACCGTAAATTTGCTCGAATGTTTTCTCTGTAACTGTGGATGCAGGACCATCGAAAACAATCTCTCCGCCACGCATGCCTATAATACGATCTGCATATTCCATTGCCATATCAATAAAATGTAAATTTACAATGGTAGTAATACCGTCTTCTTTATTAATTTTCTTTAAATCTCTCATAACAATGTGAGAGGTTGGAGGATCTAGACTCGCAACTGGCTCATCTGCAAGAATATACTTAGGTTGTTGTGTTAAAGCCCTTGCAATACTAACACGTTGTTGTTGTCCACCACTTAATTGATCAGCCCTTGAATAAGCTTTTTCTTCAATCCCAACCCTTTTTAAGCTATTAAGAGCTAATTGTTTATCTTCTTCAGAAAAAAGACCAAGAAGACTTTTTAGTGTGCTTGTATGACCTAAACGACCTGTTAAAACATTTCGTAAAACAGACATTCTATTAACAAGGTTATAATTTTGGAATATCATCCCAATGTTTTTTCTTAGACCTTTAAGATCTCTTTCTTTAAATGTTAATGTGTTTTTTCCATCTATTAACAACTCTCCATCAGTAGGTTTAACCAGTTGGTTAATACTTCTGATAAAAGTGGATTTTCCTGCTCCTGATAAACCAACGACAACAATAAACTCACCTGGGTTTATTTTTACATTTACGTTTTTTAAACCCTGGTGACCATTTGGATATGTTAGAGAAACATTCTTAAATTCAATCATTTTTGTTGCTCCTTTACTCTCATTTAGAACCTAGCTTCACCAGGTCAATTTCCTATAAAGTATTGCCTAAATAACAAATTTAAAGATTCAGATATTCACTCGATAAAAAAGAGAGGAAGAATGTTAATCTCCTCTCTTTGTATTTTGAGATTGTATATTTATATTATTGACCTAACTGCTCTTTAAATTGCTCATAAACTGCTCGAACAACATCATATTCTTCATCAGTAGATTCTGCAATTCCATCCCAAGTGTATACTTCGTTCATAACTGCTAATACTTCTGGGTTATCATTAATTGCTAAGAATGCTTCTTTAATTTTGTTAACCCACTCTTCAGATAAACCTTTACGAACTGAAACTCCATCATTAGGAATGTCTTCTGTGTGACCAATTACTACTACTTCTTCCATAACATTTGGATGATCTTTTTCTAAAACTGTACGTGCATCATCGAAAGTAGTTGCAAAGTCTGCTTGTCCTTCAAGAACTGCTAATACAGCATTGTCATGTCCACCAACAGCAGTTTGCTTAAAGAATGTGTTAATATCTGCAACACCTTTTTGAGTTAATAATGATGCCGGGAATAAATATCCAGAAGTTGAAAGTGTATCTCCAAACGCCCAAGTTAAACCTTCTTTTGCTACTAAATCATCGATAGATTTAAGTCCAGAATCAGCTCTAGCAATGAATTGTGCTTTATATGTATCAGATCCACGACGAATTGCCTTAACCACAGGCTGAACTTCTGCACGCTCTACTGCTTGAACATAACCAAATGGGTTTGTAAATCCGATGTCAATTTGACCAGTTCTCATACCTTCAACTAAACCAACAAAATCAATCATAACTTCAGCTTTTACAGGTACTCCAAGTTTCTCAGTTAAGTACTCTTCTAAAGGCTTAACATTGTCAGCAATTTGGTCAGCTTCCTGTGAAGGAATGAATCCCATAGTTAATTCTTTAATTTCTTCTTCTTTTTTCTCGCCAGTACCTTCGTTGTTCGAACCACATGCTGCAAGAGCCAAAACCATTGTAAGGGCTGTTAGCAAAGTTAAAAACTTTTTCATTCTTTTGCCTCCTAGATAATGAAAGATTATAAAAGTTGAATCGATTTTCATTATATATTAAAGCATTCAATAATTCGACATAAAATTTAATTTATTTACAAAAAATTTACTTAAGAGAAACTTTGCAATCTTTTGTAACATTAACTTTTTAGAGATTGTGGCCATAAAAATTGCATCTTTTTTAATGTACCAGTCAACCTATTTCTTATTCACATTTTGATAAACCTCATCTAAAACATGCTTATTCGAAAAGTAGGTAATACCAGGACTAAAAACATCAATGTCCTTATCATCAACTGTTTTCATTAATCCATCAACCTCACCTAAGATAACCATTCCTCCAGCAATATCCCAAGAGGAAAGACGAAAATCTATATACGTATCTAATCTGCCGCTTGCAACATAAGCAATTTCTAAAGCAGCAGAGCCTATATAACGAGTTCCTCTCGCTTTCTGAATCATACTAGTAAAAATTGTGTAATCAACATATCTATTTGGTACAAGCCAAAGTTGATTAATACTAATATTTGCTTCTTCCAACGTTTTTTGAGGTAATCTCGGTAACAATTGATTATTTAAATAAGCACCTTGTCCAACTTGTGCATGAAATAGTTCATCTGCCACCGGGTCATACACAAATCCAATTTTTGGATTGCCAAATTCATAAATACCAACAGAGATTGCGAAATTTCTCTTTTGATGAACAAAATTTGTTGTTCCATCAATCGGGTCCACTATCCAAACGATTTCTTGGTTTGGATCATATTCTTGGTCACTCGCTAGACCTTCTTCTCCTAATAGGAAGTGTTCAGGATAATTCGTTGCAATCCGATCAATAAAAAATTGTTCTATTTCCTTATCCTTTTGAGTAACTAAATCTGCTGCAGAAGTCTTATACTCTACTTTTACAGTTTCCTTTGTAGCGTTTCTTAATATTTCGCCTGCCTCAAGTGTCCAAGCTTTTGCTGTCTCATAGATTTCATTCCAGTTCATATGTCTACCTCCTTGGTACTATCCTTAAAAGTTATATAAAAATTACGATGTGGTCAACTATTATTCCTACATTTACTTTAAATCAACACTATACTATAGTTGAAATGTATGAAGAAACTATTTTTAAGGGGTAACAACTTTGAAGCTAAATACAGTAATCAGGAATCTATTAATCTACTTAGCAATTGTTTTACTACCCACCAGTATTACTAGTTATCTATTAATCCAATATAAATATGACTCCCTAGAAAAAGAATTTATGGAACATACTGATTGGACATTACAATTTTATAAAAACCATTTTGATCGATTTATTGGAGAAACAATTGCTACCACAGAGGCTCTTGCTCTTGTGATTAACCCTGGGCAATATGAAATAGCAGAGATAGAGGATGTCCTTAGCAAAGCCCATAGTCAAGATTCAAGATACTCAGGTCTCTACTATGTTAATGAACAAGGCGATATTTTAGCCTCATCTGTTAACTTACAATCTCCGGTCAATTTAGCGGACCGTGAATATTTTCAGGACGTGGTTCGTTCTAAAAAAACAGTTATTTCCAAAGCACATACAGGAAGAGTAAGTAAAAGGTATATCATATCTATCGCTACGCCTGTCACCCAAGAAGCTGACTATAATGGTTATTTACTTCTAAGTATTCGCTTGGATTATATCGAAAATGAAATGAAGGTCTTAACACCTAACACTTTTATTCGAGTAACTGAAATGGATGGAACTGAAATTCTTAGCACAGCTTCTAAATTTACAGAGTCAAAAGGTGAAGCCATCTCAACTACTCTTACACATACACCTTGGACACTGGAGGGAAAACCTAATTTTACTTTATTTCCAAAAGAAGAGCTGCTTAATGCTGCCTTTTCCTACATTATTACTACTTTTATTTTCACTAACATTTTATTGATATTATTGAAATATGTACTTTTACGTAGAAAAACTGCGTTTGAAAGTGCCCAAAATGAAGCTCAAAAGCTAGAACTTGTTGGAACACTAGCTGCAAGTACTGCCCATGAAATTAGGAACCCCCTCACTGGAATTAAAGGGCTCATACAATTATTAAGTGAAAAATACACAGACACGGAAGACCAATTCTATTTTTCTGTAATTGATGAAGAAATAAAACGAATAAATGAGATCATTAGTGAATTTCTAGTACTTGGAAAACCTACTGCGGAAAAAACCGAGGATAATGATATTAGAAAAATTATAAGTGAACTTGACCCACTTATTCTCTCCGAAGCGAACCTTTACAATATTAAGTATCGTGTGATAAACGATGGTGAACATCCATTACTAGTTAAATGTACAAAAGATCATATTAAACAAGTAATTCTAAATTTGACAAAAAATGCTTTCCAGGCAATGCCTTCAAACGGAACAATTGTCATTCAACTCCAAAAAAGTTCAAGTAATTGCCTAATAACCATCACAGATACTGGTCAAGGAATTCCTAAAGAAGCCCTATCAAAAATATTTGAACCATTCTTTACGATGAAAGATACAGGGACAGGACTAGGATTAGTTGTTTGTAGGCGAATTATCACTCTATATGGAGGAACAATTGAAATTGAGAGTGAAGTGAATGTTGGTACGAAAGTAAAAATTATATTACCACTTTCCATAAAGAAAACAGGCTATGAAGCGTAGCCTGTTTTCTTTTTAAATTATATTGTTAAAACGGTTTCAATTTTTTCGATTGTCTCAAAACTCAAGACAACATCTGCTGCACGAGCATTTGCCTCGATTTGTTCAGGATTTGACGCACCCACTAGAGTACTCGCAACATTAGGTTGGCGTAAGATCCATGCTAGAGCTAACTCTGGCAAAGTGATTTCCAGTTCCCCGGCAATTTCTTCTAAGCGGTCTAACTTCGTTAAAACAATATCATTAATAATTTGTTTTACCCAAGTGTTAACCTGCTCATTAGCACCCCTACTACCAGTTGGGAATTGTCCTCCCTTATATTTACCTGTTAAAACACCTTGAGCAAGTGGTGAAAACACGACCTGGGAGATACCGTTCTTTTCACTGACAGGAATTATCTCGTCTTCAATGTCTCTATGAAACATATTATATTGAGGCTGATTTACTATAATTCTATCCATTAAGTACTTATCTGCGATTGATACAGCTTCCTGAATTTGTGCTGCAGACCACTCACTAACTCCCGCATATAGAATTTTCCCTTGACGAACAAGGTCATCAATTGCTCTTAATGTTTCATCAACTGGTGTATCATGGTCATATCGGTGACAGTAAAAAACATCAATATAGTCTAAGTCCATCCTTTTTAAGCTAGCATTTACTTGTTCAACTATATGTTTTCTTGACAGTCCTCGATCATTCGGACCATCTCCCATCGGCCAAAATGCTTTTGTGGTTATTACATAAGATTCTCTACGATAATCTTTAAGAGACTTTGCTAGTATCCTCTCACCTTCTCCTCGTTCATAAACATTAGCCGAATCAAAAAAATTAATACCTAATTCATATGCTTTATGTATAGTTTCAGAGGCTACCTTTTCATCAACTGTTTTTCCAAATGTAAGCCAACTACCTAAACTTATTTCACTTACCTTAAGTCCAGATCGTCCTAAACGACGATATCTCATACGATGAATCCTCCTCTAATAACCTAAAATAATATTTATATTTAACCTACCTCTAATTTATCAGAAAATTTAAAAACCGTAAAGTTCATCTTACCTATCACCCAGGAAATAATTCGTCGAATAATGTAGGTTTTTAGAAATGATTAATAATAAATATACCTTTACAAATCTAAAGAAAAGGGTTTTTATTGAAGGTGTATATAACATGATAAAAGGAGTATCTCCGCCTATGCTTGCAACTAGTAAAATAGCATCATCTAAAACCATTCCAGAACAAAAAACTGCCTACAGTATCTTATTTATGATTGGATTATGCCATTTATTAAACGATTCCATTCAAGCAGTTATACCTGCAATGTTTCCTATTTTACAGAAATCAATGGGTTTAACGTTTACACAAATTGGTTTTATTGGTTTCTCATTAAATGTGGTCTCTTCCGTCTTACAGCCTGCTGTTGGTTGGTACACTGATAAAAAACCATTACCCTATGCCTTACCATTCGGTTTAACTCTAACGTTTTTTGGCATTATCGGTTTAGCCTTTGCTCCGACATTTTTAACCATCATCATAGCAGTACTTTGTATAGGTTTTGGTTCAGCTATTTTCCATCCAGAAGGTTCTCGGGTTGCATATATGGCTGCCGGAAATCGTAGAGGGTTAGCACAATCCATTTACCAGGTTGGTGGAAACTCAGGTTCAGCATTAGGACCAATCATTACTGCATTAATTCTTGTTCCACTAGGACAGTTTGGTGCTATTTGGTTTTCTATTGTTGCTGCAACAGCTATTGGACTATTAATCTATATTGCAAGGTGGTATTCAACTACCTTAACATTCCTTTCAGCTAAACCAAAACAAAAAACTGGTGGTTTAGAGACAGGGTTGTCCTTCTCAAAAGCAATAAAACTTGCCTTATTAATTATCGTCATTCTCGTTTTTGCCCGATCTTGGTATATATCATCTATAACAAATTTTTATGCATTTTATGTTATCGAAGTGTATGGCTATACAATCTCGCAATCTCAACTTTTTATTTTCATATTCTTAGCAGCAGGTGCAGTTGGTACATTTTTTGGAGGTCCTTTGGCAGACCGTTTCGGTAAGAAAAGAATTATCTTTTTATCTATGATTGGTGCTACACCTCTGGCCATCCTATTACCTTTTGTAAACCCATTAATTGCTTACGGACTCGTTGGATTAATTGGCTTTATTCTTATGTCGAGTTTTTCAGTAACGGTAGTCTACGCTCAAGAATTATTACCAGGTAAAATAGGTACGATGTCTGGATTAATAGTTGGCCTTGCTTTTGGGATGGGAGCAATTGGGTCGATTGCAGTGGGGTCGTTGGCAGATATTTTCGGCTTAACCTCTACTATTATTGCTATTGGATTTCTCCCCCTTCTTGGTCTATTGACCTATTTGCTTCCTTCTGATGAAGAAGTAGAAACTTGGAATACGTAATGTAAAAAGACTGTCGAAAAGTATTTTTCGGCAGTCTAACTATTTTGCATTTATTTTATTTCATTTATTCTTACTTCAAGTTCGTGTTTCTCTTCATCAGACAACATTTTCTCAGCCATTGGAAACAATACATTCTCCTCTTTCATAAAATGATCAGTTAAAATTAAATAGGCTTCACTTACATAGGAAGCTAACCTTTTAGCATCATCTTTCAATAAATTGTCAGAGAGATGTTCTGTCTCCATTAAAAACTTACCTATGTTAGACTTTGCCTGATCATGTTCATATTCCATAACTGCAATTGGCCCTGAAGTTCTTCCAATATATTTTTCCATCATCTCAAAAAGAACACCTTCCTCTCTTTGTGAATGTGGTTCTAACACGGCAACAAAGCTTTCTACTTTCTCTCGTAATTTCTTTATAACTTCTAAGCACTCTGCTTCTTTCGTTTTCTCTATATTTGACGAAATATCATATAATTCTTTTTTCATTACATTTAAGGGACCATGCTCATCTTTTAATTGTTGCAAAGGACTACATAGATTCATTACTTCCCTCTGAAACATACTACTCATACAACCAGACATTTTTCATACCCCCTATATATTTATAAATAAACTATACCTTATCCATGTTTTAATATAGGTGATACAAATCACATTATCCTTTATTTTTAGGGAAGAAGACCATTTTGTGAACTTTTTCTGAAAACTTAAAATATTTTAACATTAGGATAGCGTTTTCACATATAATAAAGATAAATAAAATTTACAGTTATCTTGAAGGGAGTGTTTTCTCATGAATTATCAGGAATTTTACCAAAAGCCCTTAGTGCAAATTGGCCACAAAGATGCACAAGCTTTACTAAGTGAAGAGGAGTCTCACTGGTTAATTGCCGTTGAAGGAACAGAAGTTGAAAAAGGAAATAAAAGATATCATTGGAAGCTTTTTGTTTTCACTGCAAATAAAGATGGCACGTTTGATTACTCATCACCTTATTTTAGCACCCCACAAATTTCTTGTATCCACGATGCATTTAGAATGGCAACAGAATTAGAATGCCAATGCAAATCTGATAACTTCTCCTCCTATCCCCTTGCCACACAAATCGGTTAACCCTCCTTAAAGCTTTACCTTTCTTTTTACACCCATTTGTGAAATAATGTACACTCTATGAATATAGTATTAATACATATTTCAACCAGCATTAACCTTCAATATAAAAAGAGCAATTGGATCTCTCCAAATGCTCTTTTTTGACAATTATTATATTAGGCTAATCTAAACACAATTCCATGGCCACCCTTTGGATACTCCCACTTAATATTTTGATAAGGACATCCTATCCGACAGCTTCCACATTCATGACATCCCTCATAGCCTACATGCATCCTTATTTCTTCCCACTTATAAACCTCTGCTGGGCAAAAAATCGTACATATCTTATCTGGACATTGTGTCATGCATACATCATGGTCTAATACAGTTAAATGTGAATTTTTGTCAGCCTTAAAGCGAACTAAATACTGTTTTTCTTCAATATTTTTTGACATTATTTCATCACCTTCCATGCTCTATACATGTCTTGAATGACCTTAACGGCACCCTTCTCTTTTGTGAAAGAGCGAATAATATCTTTCTGTTTATCCCTTTTAGCCGTTCCATCTACAGTGAAAAACTTACTGGCTGCCTGATTCACCATCGGTAAATATTCTTTAAAATATTGCGGATATTCTTCAAAGGTATGTGCAGCATCCTTATATTTTTTAAGGTCCTTGCCAATGAAGCTGTTATAAAGATTCACCCGATAATAATCTAGAGTTTCTTCATCATAGCGATTTCTTTCCTTTGCACGTATAATTGTCTCTGCGGCCATTTTTCCAGAACTCATTGCCATATTAGACCCTTCGCGGTGAATTGCATTTACAAGTTGTGCTGCATCGCCCACGACGATTACTCCATTTCCAACTAACTTAGGAATCGAATTATAACCACCCTCAGGTATTAAATGTGCAAGATATTCGAGAGGCTCCCCGCCCTCTAAGTATGGCTTTACCATCGGATGACTTTTCACATAATCTAATAAATCATAAGGTTTCATTTTTGCTTTAATCATGCTTGAAAGGGTCGTTCCAACACCAATATTTAAGCTATCTTTGTTTGTATAAAGAAAGGCTGTTCCTAAATTCCCCTTCGTTGAATCTCCAAAAATTTCAACTGTACAGCCTTGATCATCCTCAAGATTGAAGCGTTCATTGATTTTATCTTTTGGTAGATTAATAACCTCCATGACTGTTAAGGCCACTTCATGAGGCTTAAACTCTTTATGAAATCCCAATTGTTTACCTAGGAGTGAATTCACTCCATCTGCTAAGACAACAACGTCTGCATACACATCTCCATCAGGTCGATCTGTTCGAACTCCAATAACCCTTCCATCTTTGACAATGCACTCTGTTACTACAGTCTCATTAATCAAAAGGGCTCCTTGCTCTACCGCTTTAATTGCAAACCACTGATCAAATTTTGCACGCAGAACAGTAAAGTTATTATAGGGTTCTCTTCCCCACTCTAGACCTTTGTAGCCAAAACTCACCATTGATTCCTTATCCATCATCCAAAACCGTTGTTCAATAACTGGACGTTCTAGAGGTGCTTCCTTCCAAAACTCAGGAATAATCTCCTCCATTTGTTTTCGGTATAAGACTCCCCCCATTACGTTCTTGCTTCCAGGATATTCGCCACGCTCAATCAACAACACATTTAATCCATTTTTTGCACAGGTATAGGCACAGGAGGTTCCGGCAGGACCTGCACCGACTACGATTACATCAAATTTCTCAGACATAACTTACCTCATCCCCTTTTTCTTTCTGTGCATTTCTAAACTGCTCTATTAGCTTTGGTAAAATTTCTAGTGCATCCCCTACAATTCCATAGGTTGCTACATCAAAGATTGTTGCATTTGGATCTTTATTAATTGCAATGATCATCTCACTATTCTTCATCCCTACAACGTGTTGAATGGCTCCTGAAATTCCAATTGCAAAGTAAAGTTTTGGAGTTACTGTTTCACCTGTCTGACCAACTTGGTATTCATGTCCAATCCAGCCCGCCTCAACTACATCTCTACTTGCACCTACTGTCGCACCTAACACATCAGCCAATTCATGAATAAGGGCAAATCCCTTTTCATCTCCCAATCCTTTTCCACCTGCTACAATAACATGGGCATCTGCGAGGTTTACTTTCTTATTTACATCTCGGACAATTTTCATTACCTTTGTACGCACATCTTCTTCTTTTATTCCAATCTTTTCTTCTATCACTCTACCAGTTCTACTTTGATCAGGTGATAGTGCTTTCATAACCTTCGGACGAACTGTAGCCATCTGTGGCCGATGTTTTTTACAAAGGATGGTTGCCATGATGTTCCCACCAAAGGCAGGACGACTAGCTTCTAGTAATCTACTTTCTGGTTCTACATCTAACATTGTTGTATCAGCTGTGAGTCCAGTGCTCAAATCTGTCGCTACTGCACTTGCCAGGTCTTTTCCATTTGGAGTTGCCCCATAAAGGAAAATTTCCGGTTTATACATTTGACACAACTTGTAAACACCAGCCATGTAGGTTTCCGTACGATAGTTTTTTAATACCGGGTCATCAATTACGTATACCTCATCTGCACCGTATTCGATTACCGTGTTGCAAAGACCTTTCACTCCGTCCCCTAGTAATACTCCAGCTAGAGGTACTTCCAGTTTATCTGCTAACTTTCTCCCAGCTCCTAATAGTTCTAATGAAACACCAGCAATCTGGTTATCATTTTGCTCAATGAATACCCAAACTCCTCTATTGTCCAGCATGTAAGTATCCCTCCACGATTCAAATGTATTTCTACCTACTTATCTCTTTAGTAAAGAGTTCTTTTTTCTCAGCTAACACTTCTAGTAATTTTGCCACCTGCTCATCAACTGTACCTTCAATTCTTTTTCCACCTTCTTCTTTTGGTGGAGTAAACATTTTACCTACAATTGTTGGTGATCCCTTTAAGCCTAGTTGCTTGCGGTCGACTTCTCCTAAATCATCAACACTCCAAATGATTGGTTCAAATCTCGCTGCCCTAATCATATTTGGTAATGGAGAGTACTCTACCTCATTTACTTCCTTTTCGACAGTTAATAAACACGGCATAGATGACTGAATTAGCTCATATCCGTCTGATAATTTTCTTTTTAGAAGAACCGTTTTTTCCTTCTCATTCACTTCAACAATTTCTATTACATTCGTAATCGGAGGAATATCAAGTCTTCTAGCAATACCAGGTCCAACTTGTCCTGTGTCACCATCAATCGCATGCTTTCCACAAATGATGATATCTATTGGTTTATCTTCTTTAATCTTTTCTAACGCTTTTGAAAGTGCATAGCTAGTCGCCAATGTATCAGCACCTGCAAAAGCACGGTCAGTAATTAAATATCCTTGGTCAGCTCCAATTTCAACACTCTTTTTTATAACTGCGGTTGCCTGTGGAGGGCCCATCGACAAAACGGACACAGTATCACTAGAATCATTCTTCATACTAACTGCTGCCTGAACGGCATGTGAATCGTACGGATTTAATATAGCTGGTGCACTTCTTCGATCTAGAGTATTCGTTTTGGGATTAATCTTGATTATCTTTGTATCTGGTACTTGCTTCACACATACCACTATGTGCATGACGACTTCACTCCTCTTTCAAAAAGTATTCAAGTAAAGACAATACTATGTTCAATTCTTCACAAGCTAAGTTATATTACAAATTATATGAACAGTCATAGGAAGTTAGCACACTCTAAAATAATTTTTTGACTATTCAAATATTAGTAATGATAAAAAAAGCAGGCCAAACAAAATAATTGTTATCCCTGCTGACTTAACTAGACGCTTTTGAACGTATAAGCTATGAATATAAGTACTTCTTTTCTTCAAAGTAATATAAAAAGCCACCTCTTGTCTGTGATGTTTATCACACATTTTACGATTTTTTTAAAAAAATAAAAAAGCCTGTGAAAATGGCTTTTTAAAATTTATTGGAAATTATGAAGCTTATATTTAGATCCATAGAAAAATAGAATCGATTGTCTCAAAAATTGCCGAAAACGCACCTTTTTACATGATTGTACTTTAAGACGTTGGTATTGGTTTAATAACTGATCTAACTCCTGACTATATTTAATAGTCCGATCACTTGTATACCCCGAGGTATTCGCTTCTGCTATCATTTCTGCTCTCTTTTTTGAAATGTTTACTAAAAGTATACCTACCTCATCCACATCTCCATTTGCCAACTTACACAACCCCTTTAATCCTATCAAATACTCACTTAATGAATTATTACAAAATCTTCTATATCTGTAAATAGATTCGCAATATTAGACAAATTTTTTATGTATTTTTTTGTAATATCTTGACTAAAGCCTCATATATTAATAGATTGAAGGATTAATCATTTAGGAATTCGACATATTTTTCAAGCTCTTTTGTAATGAATGTTGCTTTTTAATAGTTCTATTAAGAGTGGATCTTCGCTGCAGGCACTTGACTCCTAAGGGAAGTAGAGGAAAGGTCTATGTTCATATACTCAAAATAAGGAAAAACTTTCATTAAAAATTAAACATTACGAATGGTTTACGTACCTATCTTCTTATGCTATGATTTCTTCGTATTAATTTAGCTATCAATTACAACATAAAGGCCATGGGTGAATCACATGCAATTAAAATATTATTTTTTATTACTTTTCACTAGTTTCTTATGGGCTGGAAACTTTGTCGCAGGTAAATTTTTGGTTAACCATGGTTCAGCTCTTCTACTTACAGAAATACGTTGGCTAATTGCTGTTCTTTGTTTACTACCTTTCGTCTGGTGGAAGGAAAAGAAGATTACCTTCCCTAAACAAGCTCTTACCCCCCTTCTTCTAATGGGGCTAACTGGAGTTCTTCTATTTAATTTTCTTATGTTTTTAGCTTTAGAAAATACATCGGCCGATAATGTCGGTTTACTTTCAACATTAAATCCTATCTCTATTGCAGTTGCTTCGTTTTTCTTTTATCGAGAAAAATTGAATTTTCGACAGATGTCAGCCATGCTAATTTCATTGTTTGGGATTTTAATTGTCATTTCACATGGTAATTTAAGTAATCTATTATCATTTCATTTTAATATTGGAGATATGTTTATGCTAGGTGCAGTTGCCATTTGGGGATTATATTCCGTTGCTGCACGAAAAGCTATGACGCAAGTTTCACCATATAATGCCACACTTTGGGCAGGTATTTTTGGATCACTACTAAATCTTCCATTTGTACTCTTAACCTCAGATGGTATAGTTGATCCTACCGCTTCCTTCTGGTGGGCCATTCTCTATTCTTCTATTGGAGCAACCGTGTTGGCAATGATTTTTTGGAACGTTGGGATTCAGAAAGTTGGAAGTGTAAAGTCTGGTATGTTCTTAAACTTTAATCCTATTTTCACTGCAATATTAGCATTTATCTTCTTAGGAGAAAAACTTACGATTCCTCAAACAGCAGGCAGCATTATCGTCATTCTAGGAGTCTACTTCTTTACGGCTCCAAAAAAAAGGCTCAATACTTCAATCTCGAAACATAAAAAAAGATCCCGGATAGCTTAGGCTAGCGGGATCTTCTTTGTTTATTATTTATCAATTTGGTCTACGTGGGTCACACGGAATTCTTTTTCCTCAATTTTAGCAACAAGAGCCTTAACTTTTTCAGGTGAAAGTTCACCAGGTAAATTCACAATAATACGACGTAAGTATTTCTCTCCATTATCAAGTGTAAGCATACCATCGATATTAATGTCCCTTAATAGGGTAACAAGGTCTTTTATTGCACCCTTATGCTCAATCGTAGCAATTGTAAGAGTGTAGCCACCTGTTTTCATACCAAACGAATCCTCAAGAACATCCATCACGTTTGCATGTGTGATGATTCCTAGAAATTGCTCATTTTCATTTAATACTGCAATAAATGGTAAGCGACGGATCGTTAAAAATGTTTTAAAGAACGAATCTTCTTCATAAATAAATGCATCTTGATTCTTCACTAATGAATCGATTGATGCTTCAGGAGACCCCTTCTCTTCATATAGATAGTCTAGAAGATGAACTTTATAAATAAGACCTTCGAACTTTTTACCACCTTCTGATAGTACTGGAACAGAACGATAGCCAGTTTCTTTTAGATATTCATAAGCTTCTTTTACTGTAAGAGTTGATTCACAATATTTTACTTCATTCTTTGGTACATAATTATAACGAATTTTCATGTCATTCCACTCCTTGTGGTAGAATCATCTTCCACCCTAATCATATAATAAAAGTAATCTTAAAAGAACATATGATATCAAATGTAACATAATATTCACAAGTAGTAAAGAATATTCTTAATTTTTAATTTTATTACAATTTGTTATCATACTTTTCAATATTATATACTATTAAAATATTTGATTTCCATATATTTCTTTTTATTTATAATAGGTCTAGTTAAATTATTTAAAGGCAGGGATGTAAGTTGAATATTAAAGGAATAAATCATTTTCTTTTTTCTGTTTCGGACCTTGACCGCTCAATCGAATTTTATGAGAACGCTTTTGGTGCCAAACTACTTGTTAAAGGGAATACAACTGCATACTTAGATCTTGCGGGGCTATGGTTGGCTTTGAATGTTGAAGATACAATACCGAGAAATGAGATACATGAATCTTATACACATATTGCTTTTACAGTGGATGAGCAAGACTTTGACGAGTTGGTGAAGAGAATCCATTCTTTAGGTGTTAATGTTCTACAAGGTCGTACTAGAGATGAGCGTGATAAACGCTCAATTTACTTTACAGATCCTGACGGCCATAAGTTCGAGTTTCATACAGGTACGCTGCAAGATCGAATTGATTATTATAAGCAAGAAAAACCGTATATGTATTTTAGTGAGTGAGCTTTTGGGCAGATAAATCTGTTTATCGACAGCTATTTTGAGGATCTTGAAAATTATAGGTCGATACATTTGTTTATCGACACAAGTTTTGAAGATCTCGAAAATTACAGGTCAATAAATCTGTTTATCGACATCAATTATAGGAATCCTGAAAATTAAAGGTCGATAAATCTGTTTATCGACAGCTATTTTGAGGATCTCGAAAATTATAGGACGATAAATCAAATAATGTGTCCTCATTTCACGATTTATCCTGTATCGAGGACTCATAAACCCAATTCCCACAAAAAAACCTCCTTTCACACCCGAAAGGAGGTTTCCAACATATCTTTACTTAGTCTCAACAAATTGTGGATCTTGGAATGGATGTGCTACCCATCCTGATGGGTCGATAAATAAACGAACGGCAACAACCTGGCGATCTTCACGAAGTGTAAAGAAGTGAGGTGTGTCAACTGGTACAGAAATAACATCTCCTGCAGAAAGTTCTACATCAAAGTAGCCTAGCTCTTCGCTTCCTTTAATAACGAAAATACCGTTACCAGCTGTAATCGCACGAACTTCATCCTCTGTATGAACATGAACCTGTTCAAATTTTTTCAAAAGCTCCTCTAAATTCGGAGTTACTTCCGATAGAGCAACAACATCCCATTTATGATAGCCATTTCTTTCAGCTAATGATTTAATCTCATCTTCAAAAATAGATAATACTTGAGCTTTCTGCTCATCGTTAATTTGGCAATTACCACGTAAATCTTCTGGTAGTTTATTAGTGTCCCAGTGCTCATAAAGCACACCTTGCTCTTCTAAAAATTTCGCCACATTTTCATGCCCTTCAATACGTTCCCCTGTGTTACGAATACGAATATTTGCCATTATAAATTCCTCCCCCAATATTATCTTTTTATAGTCAGTAATTTTACTCGGTAGCTAAATAAAAACTCGTAGGCCTCCAAATGCTTTTTCGCTTCAAAAGCATTCTTTGCCCAAACGGTAATTCCATGATTACGAATTAAGACAGCACCCGTATCACCCTCTATGTGCTCAGCTAACTCTGCAGCCAATGTTGGTATATGGGCGTGGTTCTTAATAATTGGAATCCGAATTTCGGCATCTTCTTCCCAAATCCCAAGCGCCTTGATGATTTCTTGACCCTTAAATACAACCTCACCTTCATCTCCATAGAGCTCTGAAATGACATTGTTATCAATCGTATGAACATGTAAGCTACAACCTGCGTTTGTTCGGTTATAAATATCAACATGTAATAGCGTTTCAGCTGAAGGCTTTATATGCGGTGTCTCTTCCACTGCTTCCCCATTACGGTCAACTAATAGAAAATCCTCATTCGTTCTTTTTCGTTTATCCTTGCCACTTGCTGATACTAAAAATGTTAATGGATTATCACTTACCTTGATTGAGAGGTTTCCACTCGTTCCAAAGAACCAATCACGAGTAGCTAACTCATCTTTCACATCGGCTAATTCATTCCATCTAGTAAGTATATTACTCAAGGCTGTTTCACCTCCAGCTGCTTTGATACCACATCTATGACATCATAGAAGGTTGTAAATGATGTATGTGGTAAGTCTAACTGTTGGCATTTTTCTAATAAAAAGTCTCTTGCAATAACATGATCTGCTAATTTGGCTGCCTGCAAATCAGTAATCGAATCCCCAATGACTATGTTATAGTCACCAGGTGATGCCAGCCTACGAATCAGAGATGGTTTACAACAACCACATCCGTTCTGACAACCATCATCACAGCTATGTGGCCATAAGATTTTTATCGTCTCTCCAGAAAAGTCAGACCCATTACAATATATTTGCTCCGGTTCTACTAATCCATTAAGGAGTGGATAAACAAAGAAATCTATTCCCCCGCTTACAATATACAGAGTAACATCATTCTTTTTTGTAAAAGCAACAAACTCCTTAAAACCATCACGAATAACTGCGCTCTCCGTGAGGTAGTGAATAATCGTATCTTTCGAAGAGGAAGGTAGTAATGAAAATAACCTTCCAACACCCTCTTGGATTGACACATTCTGACCTAAAATGTCATCTTTAATCGCTTCCCACTCAGGTGGTGCATACTTTTTCATCACCGCGATAATATTATCACTATTGGTAATCGTTCCATCAAAATCACAAAAAATTACTGGTTTCGTCATGACTTTACCTCAACTACTCCCCATAGTGAAATTGCTTTCCCTAGGTTCTCATTGTCCTCAGCAGCCTCTTTAAGAGTTTTACCCGCTAGAACCGCATCTACTGCTGCCCTAAATGCCATACCTCCACCTACGGCTCCATCAGGGTGACCGTGGACTCCACCACCTGCATTGATAATACTATCATTGCCAAAGTCTTGAATTAAAAGAGGTACTAAGCCAGGATGAATCCCAGCTGACGGAACTGGAAATGCCGTTTTAAATTGATCATCTAGTTTTGTTAGTTCCTCTGCAATCCCTAATGTTACATCACGATCCAAAGCTACACTTCCGTACGGTGATGGGAATAAAACTAGATCTGCACCAGCATATCGAAGGAGTTTTCCAAGTAGTAATTGGTTTGTAATCCCATAAAACTCAGATGGTGTTACTGTACCACTTACGGCCGGATGTGCCATGATTGGAATTGTAATTTCAGGGTCTTCTGCAAGACTTTGTAACACATCAAGTCCATAGGCAAATACATTAAACAGTAATAAATCAGCACCCAGCTCTACTGCTTTTCTAGCTTTATCTTTAAGCTCGAAAGTACGCCCGGAAATATTAACAGCATATAAAGTTCTATGCCCTGTTTCAGCAAAAACTTCCTCTAACACTTGTTTCCCAGCAACAATTCGTTGTTCAAATGGAGTCAGAGGATTTTCAAAAAGAATCTCATCATCTTTCACAATATCTACTCCACCAAGAGCTTGCTCCTTAAGTTGCTCTTTTAAGTAAGTGAGGTCACGACCAATCACTCCTTTAAAAATGCTCATAACTAATGGTCGATTATATACTCCAAGTTTTTCTCGTATTCCTTGTAGTCCATATTTAGGCCCTGGAAAATTCTCTTTTACCTCGTCAGAAAACTCTAAATCTACAAGTCTGATTTCTCCATCTAGCGAAAGCTTACCGAAAACAGTTGTTAAAATTGCTGGTAAATCTCCACTAAAGTTTGCACTAGGATAGCCGATTTTTAATATCCCTCTCGTTACATCCTTGCCTAGATAGTGATTAACTGACTCACTTTTTGGTAGTTCCTCAATACTAATCACTTGGCCTTTGTGTTTTTTTAGTTGTTCTTGCTCTAATTGAGGGAGATCTGTCCAGGATCCGATCGTTAATCCGAGAGCGATTCCTTCAGCCTTTTTTGCAAGATTATGTGATGGATCATGAATTAGATAGGTTGCAATTACTTCACTCATTTAAGTACCTCATTTCTGTAAGAATCCTATACCTGAACATAGGCTGTATTTTACTTGCCTGTTGATTTCTGCTACAGGCACTCGCTTTCCGCGGGGAATTATGAAAAAGCCCAATTGCCGGCTTTTTCAAAGGCGAATTCCCATCGGGCGGTCCGTGAGCCTCCTTGGCGCTATGCGCCTGTGGGGTCTCACTTTGATGCGCTACTCCCGCAGGAGTCTCGTGCCTTCCGCAGAAATCAACATAGGATCAAGATAATAATAAGCTTTGTCTTAGCAAAAAATAAAAAACCTCTTCAGTAAGAAGAGGTATTATCACTACCATCTCCTTATCTGTCAGCTTTTATGCTGCAAGAATTAGCACCGTGCTTATAAAAATATAAGTCGGTTGCCGGGTTTCGTAGGGCTAGTCCCTCCACCTGCTCTTGATAAGAAAACAATCTATTTAATTTTACATTCATTTACGAAATTTACTATGGATTATGACAGTATTTTAGTTTTCTGTCAACTAAAATAATTGTAATGCTTTGATTCTTTCGACAGCTTCTTTCAGACGATCATGATCTGTTAATAACCCAACTCTAACATAACCTTCACCATATTCTCCAAATCCAACACCTGGAGCAACGACTACATGTGCTTTTTCAAGTAAATAGTCTGCAAAGCTTTCAGACGTATACCCTTTGGGAACTGGTAACCATGCAAAGAAAGAACCCTTTGGTGCCGTAACATCCCAACCGATTTCCTTTAATCCATCAATTAACGTACTACGACGTGATTCATACAGTGAAACTAACTCATCTACACATTGTTGTGATTCTAACAATGCCACTGCAGCAGCCTCTTGAACAGCACTAAATATACTTACATACATATGATCTTGTAGTAGATTTAAAGCCTCAATTACACTTTGATTTCCAACAGCGAAACCAATTCTCCAGCCGGCCATATTATACGTTTTTGAGAATGTGTAAATCTCAATTCCAACATCCTTCGCACCATCTGCCTCTAAAAAGCTTACTGGTCTCTTACCTTCAAAGCCAATTGCACCATATGCAAAATCGTGAACAACACAAATTTCATGTTTGTTTGCTAATTCAATGGTCTCTTCAAAAAACTCCTTTGAAGCGGTAGCACCAGTTGGGTTATTAGGATAGTTTAAGAACATGACTTTCGCTTGTTCCAAAACACTCTTATCAATTTGGCTATAGTCAGGGAGAAACTCGTTTTCAGCCAGAAGCGGCATATACTCCATTACACCACGAGCCAGTTCTACTCCTGACCAATAATCGGGATATCCAGGGTCAGGTACGAGTGCGATATCCCCCGGATTCATTAGGCACTGCGGGATTTCAACAAGTCCAGCCTTTCCTCCGAATAAAATGGCAACTTCCTTTTCAGCGTCAAGGTCTACACCATATTCCCTTTTATAAAACGTAACAATCGCTTCTTTCAAGAACTGCTGCCCACGAAAAGGTGAATATTTATGATATGCTGGTTTTTCAGCAGCTACTTTTAATGCTTCCACAATGTGGTCCGGGGTTGGTTGGTCGGGATTTCCCTGACCTAAGTTAATTACATCATGCCCCTCGGCAACAACTTTCCCTACTTTTGCAACAAGGGATGCAAAAAATTGTTTAGGTAAACCTTGTAACAACTGTGATTGCTCAAAATGCTTCATCATTTACACCTACTCAAAAAATTTCTTGAATTTCTAGTCACAAATCATATATTGTTAATAACAAAATGTAAAGAAAAATTTAAAAAGGTGGGACAATTCATGCAACTTAAGATAGCTTGCATTCAACTAGATATTATTTATGGAAACCCAGAGAAAAATAAACAAAATGCTGAGCTTGAAATTTCTAAAGTCGTTTCAGAATCAAAACCCGATGTCATTGTTCTCCCTGAACTTTGGACAACAGGCTATGATTTAACAAGATTAGAAGACATCGCGGATCACCAAGGTGCAGACACAACCCAGTTTATCGGTACCCTTTCAAAGAAATTCAGTGTGAATATCGTTGCAGGCTCCGTAGCCAAGAAAACCGAAAAAGGTGTCAAAAACACGATGCTTATTTTTAACCGAAACGGTGAAGTTATTGGAGAATATAGCAAACTACATCTCTTTAAATTAATGGATGAGCACCACTACTTAATTCCTGGAGATGCAAAAGGACTGTTCACCATTGAAGGAGTTCCTTCCTCTGGAGTCATCTGCTATGACATACGTTTCCCTGAATGGATAAGAGCACATACAACCGAGGGTGCTGAACTGGTATTTGTTGTTGCAGAGTGGCCACTTCCTCGTCTTGAACATTGGCGTGCCCTTTTAATTAGCCGTGCAATTGAAAATCAATGCTATGTTGTTGCATGTAACAGAGCTGGGAGCGATCCAGCAAATGTCTTTGCGGGGCATTCGATGATTATTGATCCGTGGGGCGAAATTATTGCGGAGGCAAGTACAGAACCTGAGGTACTAACAGCAAGTATTGATCTAGATCAGGTAAAAAAAGTGAGAAAACAAATCCCAATCTTCCAAGATAGAAGACCAAGTTTTTATCAATAATATTTTTCCGAAAATGCCATTGACAAAGAAATAGTTCACTTGTTATTATTTTCATCAAGTGTTAAAATTCAAATAATTTAATAGTCTAAATTGCATTATTGCAATTTATCTCTTATCAAGAGCAGGCTGAGGGAAATGGCCCGATGAAGCCCAGCAACCGACCGTAATACCACTGCGAAGTGGGGCGCTTTTACACATGCGCCAACTGAATGTTTAAAATACATTCACATAAGGCACGGTGCTAATTCCACAGAAAGATATTCTTTCTGGCAGATAAGAGGTGCGAAGCCGTGTCTTCAAGCCTCTTTCGATGTCGAAAGAGGCTTTTCTATTTTGACTAGTAGAAAAGCCTCCGAATTTTTCAAAACAATACTTACTTTGGAGGTTATTCACATATGTCTTTTTCAAATCAGCAATCAACTTATGAACCCTTAACTGAATCAACAGCAACCTCACTTGCTACTAAACTAGGACTTTTTGAGCAAGGTGCTGTTTTACGTTCAAAGGAAATCGGGGATGGTAATCTAAACCTTGTCTTCCATATCGTTGATGATAAAACAAATATAAGCATTATTATTAAGCAAGCCTTACCTTATGCAAAGGTTGTCGGGGAAAGCTGGCCGCTTACACTTAAGAGAGCTACGATTGAAAGCAATGCGTTACTAACGTATTACAATCTCGTACCTGATTTAGTACCAAAGGTATTTTACACAGACGAAGTACTGGCCATTACAGTAATGGAGGACTTATCTCACTTAGAAATCTCTCGTTCAGGTTTGATTAAGGGTCAGAATTATCCACTATTATCAGAGCACATTGGAAGGTACTTAGCACATACCCTATTCTACACTTCTGATTTTGCTCTTAACCCTCAGGAAAAAAAGAAACTGGCTCATCGTTTCTCAAACCCTGAACTTTGTAAAATTACCGAAGACCTAGTATTTACAGATCCATTTTTTGATATTGATACGAATAATTTCGAAAGTGAGCTTCAGGCTGATGTTGAAAAACTTTGGAATGATTCGAAACTTAAACTTGAAGTTGCAAAACTAAAACAGAAGTTCTTAACACAAGGAGATGCACTCCTACATGGCGATTTGCACACTGGAAGTATTTTTGCTAGTGACCAGGAGACAAAAGTCATAGATCCAGAATTCGCCTTCTACGGTCCATTTGGATTTGATATAGGTCAATTCCTTGCAAATCTCGTTTTGAATGCATTATCAAGAGAAACGGATAAGCAAGAGCCACTATTCACACACATCGATAAAACGTGGGCTGTTTTCGTAGATACCTTCTCTCATCTTTGGGAAAAAGACAATGTCGAAGCATACGCAAAGATTGATGGATATTTAGACTCTTTACTAAAACAAATACTTGAGGATACAATTGGATTTGCTGGCTGTGAGATCATTCGCCGTACCATTGGTCTAGCACATGTTGCTGACTTGGACCAGATTGAAGATTATAATGCTAAAATTCTATCAAAACAACAAGCTCTTCAGTTAGGTAAAGAATTAATCTTAAGCCGCTCAACAATCAGTAGTCCAACTGAGATTCGAAATTATTTTCAAACGAGCTATAGTTACTAAAAAGGAAGTGACAAACACAATGACTAAAAGCTTTACAATTCCACGATCAGTAGAGTGGAATGAAAATTATATTTCTCTACTTGACCAACAAAAACTACCTCTTGAAACAGAGTATATAGAACTTAGAACAGTCCAAGATGTTTGGGAAAGCATTACAAGTTTAAAAGTTCGTGGTGCACCAGCTATCGGAATAACGGCGGCATTCGGTCTTGCTCTTGCAGCACAAAATTACGAAGTTGAATCGATACAGGCATTTAAAACACAGCTACAAAAGGACCGAGATTACTTAGCAAGCTCCCGTCCCACAGCTGTAAATCTATTCTGGGCATTAGATCGTATGGTTCGAAGTGTTGAAAATGCAACTTCGATTAATGAGGCAAAAACAAAGCTTACCCATGAGGCAATCCGTATTCAGATAGAGGATGAGGCAGTTTGTCGACAAATTGGGGAGTATGCACTATCTCTTTTCAAAAGTAACGATAAGGTATTGACAATTTGTAATGCAGGTTCAATCGCAACTGCACGTTACGGAACAGCCCTAGCACCCTTCCATCTTGCAAAAGAAAAAGGAATTAACCTTCAAGTGTTCGCTTCAGAAACTCGTCCGGTTCTTCAAGGCTCAAGACTTACAGCATGGGAACTTAAGCAATCTGGAGTGGATGTAACACTTATTACGGATAATATGGCAGCACACACCATTGCTGCAAAAGGAATTACAGCAGTCATTGTAGGTGCAGATCGTATTACAGCAAACGGTGATACTGCAAATAAAATTGGAACCTATGGTCTAGCTATTCTGGCAAAAGCCTTTAACATTCCTTTTTATGTAGCAGCACCACTGTCTACTTTTGATATCTCCCTTCAATCTGGAAAAGAAATTCCTATTGAAGAGCGCAACCCTGAAGAAGTAACACATATAAATGGGCATCGAATTGCACCAGAAGGGATTAACGTCTTTAATCCTGCCTTTGATGTAACTCCAAATGATTTAATTACAGCAATCATTACGGAAGAAGGAATTCTTTATAACGGTGAATATAAGGATTCAATTGCTAATTTATTTCAGTAACCAAAACAAAAAGCGGAGAGCATCGTGCTTTCCGCTTTTTTATTTAATTTTCTCCCACATTTCTGGAGGATTCACTTCATATATCCCATCTTCTCGGTACATAAAATGGCACATGATGAACTCTCGGCGAATTGTTGCGTAGTCTTCGTGAAAGTCTTTTATGTATTCATTAATTTCTTTCTCCGTATACTTTTTCCCAGGTTCAAGTCCCTTTACTAAATGCTCAAGGATCATAAGCTTCTTTTTACGCTGAGCAGGAATTGTTTTTAACTTCCCGTCTCGTGTCATGAAATTAGCAAGTACTTGTTGATGTTCACCCTTCTTTTCTTCATCATCGTCTACTTTTCCATAAGCTGTATTTATGATAGCCTGAGATTTTAACCTCAACTGGTCTTCATCTAGGTAAAAATAGATAGTATTCTTTTCTCTTTTTTGCTTGATAATCCCTATTTCTTTTAGCTTCGCAATATGGTGAGTAATGGTAGGCGGGGTAAGCCCCAGTTTTCCAGCAAGTGCTTGTCCATGATGCGGACCTTTGGCCAACAGTACAATAATTCGTATTCTTGTGGGATCTCCCATTACTTTATGAAAATTCACGAGCCGACTAAGCTGCATTTTAAAACACTCCAATAATTAGTCAATCTAATTTAGTAGCTTTTCTACCTTGTTTTGAAAGGAATTTCTCCACCGTTCCGATAATTCCTTGACCTCTACTAGATTCTTTAATGCCTGAACATTTTCCTCATCTTGGTAGATGACTTTGTTTATATACGCAACAGTAGGATTCTCTTCCTTCCGTTCTATTAGGCGTAAATTTTGTCCTGGTTTAATGAAACCTTCTTTTAATACTCGAAAATAAAACCCTGTATACCCTGTTTGTTGAACTAAGAGTGGTAATTCATCAACTTTATAGCGATTACCAAGTTTATAACACGGCTTGCGTGGATTACTGATCTGTATCCTTACATCTCCAATTTCAAATATATCACCAATATGTGCATTCTCTTCATTCAAACCTTGGATCGTAAAATTTTCTCCGAACGCACCAACCGTAAATGATTGTTGTAACGTTTTCTCCCAATATTCTAAGTGCTCAAATGGATATGCACAGATCGCTTGATCTTTTCCACCATGATTCACTAAATCAGCTTGTTGATCACCACCGATTTGTACTGTTGAGACAAATACTTCTTCTTCAATTGGCTTTTTATAAATGCCAGTTGCAATCTCTTTATTTTTATAAAGTTCACGTCGAGCTTTTCCTACATTAATAGATACTAATTTATATTCCAACTACATTTCCTCCTAAACATCTTTAAGAGCTGTTCGCTTTGCCCTTCTTTTTCTTAAAAATATAATGGTTGAAATTAATAATACGATTGAAAAAGCCCCAATTACACCACCCGTATAAAGTACCTCTCCAATCCTTTCAATATAACTTCCAAAATAATAACCACCTGTAAAAAGTGCTAAAGACCAGATTAAACCTGTAGTGTAAGCGACTAAAGCAAACTTACTAAAATCCATCTTGTAACTTCCAACCATAAACGGTATAAAATGCCTTACACCAGGAAAGAAATAACCAAAAATAAGAGCAACTGGACCATACTTCTCGATTAGTACTTCAGACTTTTGCAAGTAGGTTTTCATTCGATTGTTTTTCATTAATCTTGGATGAATGGAATGATAGCTAAATCTTCCTAGACAATAAAGAGTTGTTAAACTACTCATCACCCCTGCAAATGTCACGATAAATGCAGGCAACGGCTGAAGTAGACTTTTCGAAGTAATAAATCCACTGGTCATCACAATTACTTCGTTAGGTACAGGCAATCCAAAAAAACCGAGCCACAACACGAAATACAATGCAACATATCCATATTCCTTTATGATTAACATTATAGACTCAATTTCCAAAGTATCCCCTCCTATAGAGGTTTACAGTAAACTCTAATTTCTCGAAAAAAATTGGAAAATATTATAAAATATTTTCCATGAATTATACCATAATTAAGGTTATTTGGTCGATTGAAATCAACTGACTTTTTAACAGTTAGAAAGAGGTAAGGTTATTTTAAATACCGAACCCACCCCAACTTCACTAGTAACATCTATCTTTCCTCGATGTTCTTCAATAATTTTGTAACTTACCATTAAGCCAAGGCCTGTTCCTCTTTCTTTCGTGGTGTAGAAAGGCTCACCAAGCCTTTTTAATTTGTCCTTATGAATTCCGGAGCCTTCATCTGCAATTGAAATGACCAGCTGATCAGGAACCTCATGAAACATTTTTACTAAGATTGAGCCACCTTTTGGCATGACCTCAATTCCATTTTTTATAATATTTATAAATACCTGCTTTAATTGGTTAGGCTCACAATACATCTCTGGCAGCTGGTCATTGTGCTGAAAAATAATTTGCACATTACCTAGGGTAGCCTGTGGCCTTAAAAGCTCAATCGTATCAGACATGACCTTTGTTAAGTCTTTTTTCTCATAATGCAAGGCCTGTGGTTTTGCTAAAATTAAAAATTCAGTAATTATAGATTCAATCCGTTTCAATTCGGTTGTTATAACATCAAAATACATCGAAAAATCTTCTTTAACACTTGCTTGAAGTAAGTGAATAAATCCTTTTAAGGCAGTCATTGGATTTCGAATTTCATGAGCAATCCCAGCAGCTAACTCTCCGACAACTGAAAGTGTATCTGACTTTCGGAGGCGCTCCTCCATTTCCTTTTTCTCCGTAACATCTCGAAACAATGCCATATGCACATTCGATATCATCTGCCTTTTATAGGCATACTCAATGATTTTCTCTTTACCATTATGTAGAATAAATTCTTTTTCACCTTTATGTTGCATTTGATTTGCAAATTTCTCATCAAAACTCCCACTCGGTAAACCAATAATATCATCAAGCTTTTTTCCAATTGATGCAACATCAGAAACCTCAAGGATTGAAGCAGCAACCGGATTGATAGCAATAATTTTAAATTTATTGTTTAAAAGTACAATGCCATCCATTACTGAATCAAATATTTTGCGAAACTTTAGCTCACTATCTATTAATTCTTTAACCATTCTTTTTCTTTCACTTACATTCCTGAAAGCAGTCATATTATATCCATCAATTACATGCTTTTTAGATGTAAATTCCAGCTGTTTTTGTTCTCCGTTTGGCATATTGAAAGGAAGTTCTTCTCTAATTTGGCCTTTACGATAAAACTCTTCGTACACAGCCTGAAACTCTTCGTCATCTTTTACGAAATCTAATAAGGAATGCTCTAATAATTGTTTATTAGGTAGTTCGAACATACGACTAGCAGACTCGTTAGCTCTAATGATTTTAAAGCGATCATCCCAAATAATAATAGCCTCAATTGCATGTTCAAACATATCACGAAAACGCTCTTCACTTATTCTTAGTTCATTTTCCATAGCTCTTTTTTCAGTGATATCACGTAAGATTAAGGTATACAGATTATTATAGGTATTTGTTGTACCTGTAAAATCAAAAATTCGTTTCTCCTCTTCTTGCGTGACAAGAGGAAGGTCACCTCGAACTCTTCCATTCTTATATAGTACGTTATTTATTTTTTCAGCTTTATATTTATAATTAGGTTCAATTAAATCTTCAAGTGAAATATGTAATAGCTGCTTTTTCTTCATTTTTAGACTTTTACAAAATGACGGATTAGCATCTACAATTTGTCCCGATTCATTCAAGATAAGAATTCCATCTGGTGATCTATGGAATAGGTCCTTGAACATCTGCTCATTTTCTAACCAATCTTTCTCAACTCGATCATATGTAACCTTTAACTTATCATTCTCGTATTTTAAAGATTGATTTTCCATCTCTAACGCTTGAACTTTAACCAATAGTTTCTGATATTCTGTTTCGTTTTTTGTCAGATTCAAGCCGATGTCCCCCTTACAATTCTATGTCCCCAAAAATCTATGTATTTAAAAATATATTCTACACATTTCAACATTTTCCTTCATTCTATAACATCATTCTTAGTAACTTTACGAAAATATGAAAATATACCCAACGGACTTACAAAGGTTCCTCTTCTATTAGACGATTTACCAATGAATGAAAAAAACCAGTATAAAATACCCTATACTGGCCTCAACTTCTATAGTTTAAATTTACTAATCATTGAATTTAGTTGATCAGCTAAGTCTGATAATGTCTCTGCACTTCCTGCAATCAGTTCCATTGAACCATTTGTTTCTTGAACTGATGCTGACGTTTGTTCAATTCCTGCAGCCGCTTGCTCCGAGACAGAAGCAATAGTTTCAATTGATTGATTCATTTTAACTGTACTATCTGAAATCGTAGCAAGATTATTTGAGATATCATGTATATCACCTGATATTGTCTTTACTGCTAAATTTATCTCTTTAAATGTATGACCCGTATCCTCAATTTGCAGTGTACCTTGTTCTACCTGCTTGTATCCAGCTTGTAAGGAGTTTGCAACCTCATTAGATTCATTTTGAATACTTGAGACAATTTCTCGAATATCCTTAACTGAGTGTGCAACTTGCTCTGCAAGCTTTCTTACCTCATCTGCAACAACAGCAAAGCCTCTACCATGCTCGCCCGCTCTTGCTGCCTCAATCGCTGCATTCAAAGCCAACAAATTCGTTTGCTCAGCAATCTCTCGAATGACTTGTACAAGTGTAGATATTTGCTTCGTTTGCTCATCGAGTCCTTTAACTTTGCTAACTGAGGCTTTCATAAGTTCATTTATTTTGCTCATTTGCGAGGTTGATAAATTCATAGCCTCATTTCCTCTTTCTGTAAGCTCTAAAACAGCTAGGGATGACTTATGAACTCTAGTACCACTTTCATTTGCGGTTCTAATTTTTGTAACATACTCCTCCATCATTTGTGCTAGTAAAGAAGATGAATGTGCCTGCTCCTCCGCACCTGTGGACAATTCTTGCATGGTTGATGCAACCTGTTGACTTGCTGCTCTCACCTCAGATGATGTAGAGGTTAGCTCAGTACTTTTGTCTGTTACATGTGAAGAGACAGATAAAATTTCCTGAATCATCGCTTGAAGGCTTTCTCTCATCGTGTCAATTGATTGACCTAGCATTCCGATCTCATCTTTTGAAGTAGAGTTTATTGAATCTACATTCAGGTTTCCTCTTGCTATCTCCTCCGATGTTTTAATGAGCTTAGTAAATTGTTTCTTCAGCATTCTACCTATTACTAGTATGCTGATTGTTCCTAAGATTCCTGAAACTAGGATAGAAGCTACAAGAATAAGGATTGTTGACGCAACACTTGCGCCAACAGATTCCACTGCTTTTTCACTATCCATTTTCAATTGACCTCTTAAATCAGTAAGCATTATGACCGTATTGCTAATGATTTCATTAGCCTCATTACTAGCCTTCATGGAATCAAGTGCTTTCTGGGCCTTTACAGCAGGCATGACATCCTCTGCGAATAATTGGATTAACTCTCGTTGATTTGCTACTACTTTATTAAACATAATCACATGGTTTTCATTGACTAATTGGGGTCTAATTTCTTGCTCTAAAGTAGAAAACTGTGTGGTTAACTCTTGGAAAGAGGTAACGTGTTTAATATTGCTATTAGCTATGTAAATACTAATTTCACTTCCAAGCTGTTGAAACACTGATGCCATTTCGGTAATAGCAATTGAGTTATCTGCACTTTTTTCTACTTCAGTCATTTTTTCTTGTACCGATGATAACTGTAAGAAAATAATGATTGCTGATATACTAAACAAGAAAAGAGTAAGCGTAAAGGCTGCACCATATTTTTGTCCTAATCTTAGGTTTTTCCAGCCTACAAACTTCCTTTTCACTTTTTTAGGCTTAGGAGCTTTCATGTTATTTTGTGATTTATGCTTCTTCTCCTTTGATAGTCTAGTTATAAATTTCAACAAACCCTACCCCCTTCTTACGACAATTTCAAACATAAGTTCAAATTATCAAACTATTATTTCTATTCATTATAAATTAAATTGTCGAATAAGGAAATATATTCAGTCATATTTTCCTATTATTCTATCTTTTTCTTTTATAGTGGAAATTTATAACTAAATAAACACCTATGGAGAATCTTACTATCCAATAGGTGATTTTGGTAACTTTCTTACCTTCATTATTCTTTGGTGTATACCCTTTATAATAGCAGCTACAATAATAAAGCTTATAAATGAATACCAATGTTCCCACCGATACATTTTAAATAAATCAAAATGAACAAAGATAACTTCTATTACAAATGAAAACACGGCACCAACTATAATTGACCAAAACATATACACCTTAAAGGTTGCCGTATATTGATAAATAAACATATACACTACGGGAACAATTGTAAGATCAGCAGGGATTAAAGGAGGAATAGTGGGGAAGAGCTTTCTTGGATAAGACCATAACATCCATGTAGAACTGATTTCATCTATAACCGTAGCAAGAATCATCCAAAGCATGCCAAAGAGGATGATCTCTTGAAATCTAGATCGATCAACATATTTATACCATATGATCCAGGGAATAAGGGCTGCAGCAAGTAATACCAACCACGCAGGAGTAAATAAAGAGTTTTCTAACCAATACTGAAGTTCTAACTCCAATAATGTCTTCTGGTAGTTTTCAATTTTTTCATAGCTCATATGATACCTCCCTACTAACGCTTTTCAATAGGAACCGAAAACGGGACATCAAATGCATTCATTAAAAAAACAATTATAATAATTGATAATACGTATGTAAGAAGTGGTCTTGTATGATGCAAACGAATCAAATAATACATTGTAAAATAAAAAGGAACTTCCATCCAATATTTCCAACCCCTGTTAAGCACTATAAAACCGAATAGTAACACGATCCCCTCCACAATGAGGGAAAGCACAACCCATTTTGAAATATAAGTGAACTGTTTTTTCATCTTGGTCTCATAAGGGTAGCCGGTTAAAAACAGTAATGCTATACCCGGGAGAACAATAAAGGAATAAACAAGATCTGTACTATTATGGTGAAACAAAAAATCCGGTTTATACTCCCATAATAAATATCCTGCACATAAGCAGTTATATAGGAGATTGCAAATTACAACATATAAAAGAGTTGGATGATAATGTCTCCAATTTTTCCAGTCAGCCTTCCAATACACTGCCAATAGGACAGCTATAGTTATTCCTACATGCATATTATTTCCTCCAGATAATTCTCATATTGTTAGTATGTAAAATACTGGATAATATATTCTAGGAATTAATTACCATTTTTTTCCTCTTTACCCAATACTTGATGAGGACAATCATACTATCTTTTTTCCGTTCTCACGTTTTTATCCCTACTTTATTGTCTAAAATATGATAGAATAATGGTTTGTACAGTTAGACTTTTCTGCCCTAGAAATGAGGAAAAAAAATGAATATTGTTGTAAGTACATTAAATGCAAAATACATTCATACGAGTTTATCGATTCGATGCTTAAAGGCGTATGCTGCCCCTGAATTTGATATTTCGCTCGCCGAATATACAATTAAAGACCCGGTCATGAATATCGTTACTGACCTTTATAGTAAAAAACCAGATATTATTGGTTTTAGTTGTTATATTTGGAACATTGAAGAGACGATTAAGGTTATAAAAATGTTAAAAAAAATTGACTCTTCACTTACTATTGTCATTGGTGGTCCTGAGGTTACCTATGATGTAAGAGAATGGCTTGAGCGCATACCAGAGGTTGATTATATTGTTATTGGTGAAGGCGAGGAAACCTTCAAACAACTTCTCTTTAAATTACAGAGTCAAGAAAGCGTGAAAGAAGTTAGTGGCCTAGCTTTTAAAGAAAATGACCAATATATAATTAATCCACAAAGGAATAAATTAGATTTAAAAGAAGTCCCATCTCCATTCCGCTTTGAAGAGGATATCCCACAGCTATCAAAACGTGTCACTTATATTGAAACGAGCAGAGGCTGCCCATTTAGTTGCCAATTCTGTTTGTCTTCGATCGAAGTTGGCGTTCGTTACTTTGACCGTGAAAAAGTAAAAGATGATATCCGATACCTAATGGACAATGGAGCCAAAACGATTAAGTTCGTAGACCGTACGTTCAATATTAGTCGAAGTTATGCTATGGAGATGTTCCAATTTTTAATTGATGAGCATCGCCTAGGTACTGTGTTTCAGTTTGAAATTACAGCAGACATTATGAGACCTGAGGTTATTGAATTTTTAAATGAGAATGCACCTGCAGGATTATTCCGTTTTGAAATTGGTGTTCAATCAACGAATGATGCAACGAATGAATTAGTAATGAGGAAACAAAACTTTAGTAAACTTAAACGGACAGTGACCCTTGTTAAAGATGGCGGAAAAATTGATCAGCATCTAGATTTAATAGCTGGACTTCCCCAAGAGGATTATCATTCCTTCCGTCAAACATTTAATGATGTGTTTGAAATGCGACCTGAAGAGCTACAGCTAGGATTTTTAAAGATGCTACGTGGGACAGGCTTACGCCTACGTGCAAAGGACCATGGATATGTTTATATGGATCATTCACCATATGAAATCCTACGAAACAATATCCTTCCGTTTGAGGATATCATTCGTATTAAGCAAGTTGAAGACGTGCTAGAAAAATACTGGAATGATCATAGAATGGATGCAACTATCGAATATTTGGTAACAAAAGTGTTTGAAACTCCTTTTGATTTCTTCCAGCAATTTGGGGCTTATTGGGAGGAACAAGGTTGGTCAAGAATTGGCCATCAACTAGAGGACCTATTTAAAAGGCTTCACGATTTTATGGCTTCAATGGATGTGGAGAACATTTCAATCATTGAAGGTTTTATGAAATATGATTATCTCAAGAATCATAAGTACAAGCCTAGAAAACCATGGTGGACAGATATGATGACGAAGGAATCTAGATCTTCTCATTATCGAAACATCCTTGAAAATCCTTCAATTTTAGGTGAAGCGTATTTAGAGCTTAACCTATCTGAAAAAGATATATTTAAGCACACTGTTTTAGAGACATTGCCGTTTGATTTAGGTGAGTATTTGCAATCTGGAGAAATTATAGACACAGAAACAATGATGCTTGTGTATTATGATCCGTATGAACCTCATGCTGAAATATTCACTACAAATATGAGTAATACAATCTTATAGTAGGTCTTCCTTGAGAAGCTGACTCAATAAATGAGTCAGCTTTTTTATCTTACTTTTTCTTATCTTGCTTCTTTTTTTGATTAGTATCTGCTAAAAGTTCATAAGCTTTGGCTGAATTGGGGTCTCCCATTTCATGTCCAAATTCTTCTTTTAGCAAATCCTTAGACATTACATGGTTGTTATCGCCAGCATGCTTCTTGTGCTTAACTTCTTTTCTCATCGTCTATTCTCCTGTGCTATTGCCTTTTTTTGAATTTCGATTTGCACCTTTGGCAGGATTTTCATAACGGGCCTCTGCAGAAAATTCTGTGTCTGGCAGGCTTTCTGTTGGTGTGAATGCTGATTTTCTTGCTGCGTCTCTAGCAACTTTTCGCTTCATTTGGATTCCCCCTATGGTAATAATAATGAGATGAACTCACCACTAGTTTGTCCATATTCGACTCATATATTTATTTCATATGCTCATACTAAAATTGAATCCTATATGGAGAGTGGTGATACCATGGCAAAAAAGAAAAATGAAGAAAAGCTTGAGATTGATTCACCAATATTAGATGAAACACAACCACATCAAATAAGTGCTCCTTCCTTTAAAGGAACAGGCATTAAAATGCAAGAACCCTTTGTAAACGAGCATGGGGTAGTTATTGGAGATAGCTTTTATGATTCACCTAATTCCCCATTAAATAATTGGAGCGATGAGGTTGATCCATCTATCATGGCAGGAGACGAATGGGTACATCCCACGAATGACATTGGCTGGAATACAACAGAAAACCGTGAACTTCTTGAAAGTAAAAAACCTCCAAAAGGTGTTCCATTTATGCACCCTGACAAGGATGTTGGATACGGTAAAGATTAAAAAGAAAAGATGGAGTTTTATTAATTATTTTAGCCCCAATCAAAATTTGATTGGGGCTATTTTTTATATATTAACTTGTTTGTTTCGGCTTAATTGCAAAGAGACTAATAATTCCAGCAAAAATACAAATTGCCGTTGTACTATAAAACATTAATAAACGGGAATTTTCCATTAAGATAGCAAATACAGGTGGGCCAACAGCTACACCTATAAAGCGCATTGAACTATAAATAGACGTAATGGTTCCACGTTGAGACTTTTCAATTCCTTCTGTTAAAAAGGCATCTAAACATGGTAGGGCCATTCCAATTCCGATTCCACACAAGAAGAATACAGAAAGTAAATACCATAAGTTTTCTGAAAAGCTGATGATGAAGACCCCTGTTGCTAAAAATACAAGACCTATAAAAGTTAGCCATTTCATTAATACTTTATTCTTGCTTATCTTCTTCCCTGTAATAAAGGATGCTAGGCATAATGAGGCAAGAGGGATAGCCAATATTAACCCCTTCTTCAAACCATCAATCCCATAGTTATCTTCCAATGTACTTGATAAATAAAAAAGGACGCCAAATAAAACGTACATTAGTATGCAGCCAATCGCAAAAACTGCGTATATCCAACGTCCTTTTTCGAGAAAAATATCCTTAATTTTACTGATAAATTCACCAAAATGAGGTGGCTCCTCTGTTGTATCAGGTGTTTTTACTAGAAAAGTCATTAACAGAATGGAAATGAAACAAAACACCGGGAATGCAAGAAAGGGCGAGTACCATAAAAAACTAGCTAATGCAGCCCCAAGTATAGGACTTAGCACCTTCCCAAACGTATTTGACGTTTCTATTACACCTAATGAACTACTGACTTCATCTTCATCACGAAACATATCACCAACTAAAGGCATAACAATAGGCGCTGCTCCTGCTGCTCCTACCCCTTGAAAAATCCGACCAATTAAAACGAAAGTATAAGGATTATCTGCAGTCCACGTACCCCATGCTGCGATGATTCCGCCTATCCCAGCTATTATGAGACTTGGTATAATAACCTTTTTCCTCCCGATTCGATCTGATAAATAACCTGCTACCGGAATTAAAAATATCGCAACAACGGAATACAGTGTAATGATCATGCTTGATTGCAAAGAACTAATTCCGAGCTTTTTCTCAAACAAAGGCAACACTGGAATTAACATAGAGTTTCCTAACGTCATAATTAATGGAATGGATGCAATTGAAATGATAGCCCAGCTTTTTCCATTATGTTTCTTCTTGTTTGCTAACCGCTTTTTATAGGATAGTTCTTTCGTATATTCCATTTTTAATCCTTCCTTATCACATTACATTAACCTTCTTACTATTTGTCTTTATGACTGTTTTTATTTTGTCATAAAAAGGAAACGACCCAATAGCTTGGATCGTTTCCTCAAAAGATTACCCGATAATTACTCTTTCCTTTGGATAATGATAATT